>JAJDEI010000208.1 GCA_029259845.1 Planctomycetaceae bacterium
TCTCCGTCGCGCCCAGATCAGGCAAAGCATGAGCGGCGCTGGCAATTGTTATGACAACGCATTCAGGGAATCGTGCTTCGGGACGATCAAGACGGAACTGGAGATGACGCCCTCCGAGGACAGCACCGCAGCGCTGCACGAGGTGTCGAGCTACATGCGCTACGACAACGCCGGCCGCCTGCATTCGTCGCTGGACTACGTGACGCCCATCCAATTCGAAACCCAATCAACCCTGCCGATTCAAGAGACTGCACTGTCCCCGCAACCTGAAGCACCCCAGGTTTCGATGAGGGGGTCGAAGAGCTTCGTCGGCTGAAGTCTCTGGCTGTCGCAAGATTTTCAAGGTTGGTATCCTCAATTGGTGATTCGGCTGGCAAGGAAAATCGGGTATGAACCGAGTGATGCTACTGTTGGTGTTGGGAGTGATCGGGTGCGGACAGCCTGCGGTGACGGAATCAAAACGTGAAGCGAATGGCGACAGCCACGAGCGAATGCTCGCTACGCTCAGGGACATACAGGTCCACACCGCAGATGAACAGCCGTATCTGGGTGATGGCCGGCGACGGCGGCTCGCCCGGCAGCTCTCTGGCTTACCGGCCAATGCGCCCCCGTCCGTGAAGCTGAAAACGCGTTTCCAACTTGCCGAAGCGGAAATGCAGGCAGGACACACGCAACAGGCGATCGCGCAGTTCCTGGAATGCTCGTCACTCTTGCGGGACGCGGCGAGTCTTTTGCCGAATCCTGACAGAGCGCGGGACCACCTTGACATGAGGCTTGCGGTCGCCTACCTGCGGCTGGCAGAAGACCAAAACTGTGTCAACTGCCGCGATGAAGATTGCTGTATTTTTCCGATCCGAGGAGGTGGAGTGCATCGGAAGAAGCAGCCTGCCCGAAACGCGATTGAGCATTTGACCGAGTTTCTCGAACGGAACAGTGACGATGCGACGGCAATCTGGCTGCTCAACGTGGCTTACATGACGTTGGGGGAGTATCCCCAAGGCGTGCCTGAGCCGTGGCGTTTGCCGGCAGATCGATTGACTCCAGAAGCTGACTTTCCGAAGTTCCGGAACATCGCCCCACAACTGGGGCTCGACACATTCTCGCTCAGCGGCGGAATGATCGTCGACGATCTGAACGGAGATAACTGGCTGGACGTGGTCGCTTCGTCGTGGGATACGTCCGGGCAAATGCGGTGCTGGCTGAACAACGGGGACGGAACCTTCTCCGACCATACGGAGAAGTCAGGGCTGACCGGCCTGTTCGGCGGTTTGAATATGATCCAGGCCGACTACGACAACGATGGCGACGTGGACATTCTCGTTCTCCGCGGGGCGTGGCTCAGAGAATTCGGCCACCATCCGAACTCGTTGTTGCAGAACGACGGCCACGCCCGGTTTCGAGACGTGACGTTCGATGTCGGACTGGGCGAAAATTACTACCCGACGCAGAGTGCCGCCTGGGCTGACTACGACAACGACGGCGATTTGGATCTCTACATCGCGAACGAGATTGGGGATTCGGAACTGTTCAATAATGACGGGCGTGGTTATTTCACGAACGTCGCGCTCGAGGCCGGCGTGACGGGTGGTCGCTACCCGAAAGGTGTGATTTGGGGCGACTACGACAATGACCGGTACCCTGATCTGTATGTCTCCAACTTAAAGGGGCCGAACCAACTTTATCACAACAACCGTGACGGTACTTTTACCGATGTTGCGCGGGAGGCCGGGGTCACTGAACCGAACCGCAGCTTTCCCACATGGTTCTGGGATTTCAACAATGACGGGGCGCTTGATCTGTTCGTCGCCGCCTATCAGAACAACGTGGACCATTTTGCTGCAGACTACCTGGGCCGATCTCACCAGGCCGCCACAGACCGGCTCTATCAGGGCGATGGCACAGGTGGTTTTCGGGATGTCTCTGAGGAAATGAACCTGGCGAGAGTCACGCTGCCGATGGGATCAAATTTTGGTGACGTTGACAACGATGGCTTTCTCGATTTCTACCTCGGCACGGGATACCCGGACTACGCTGGCATCATGCCGAACCGAATGTTTCGAAACCAACGGGGCACTGGTTTTGAGGAAGTGACCACGGCGGCCGGACTTGGACATCTGCAAAAGGGGCATGGCGTCGCATTCGCTGACTACGACCATGATGGAGACCAGGACATCTTCATTGAAATGGGCGGTGCCTTTCCGGGAGACGCCTTTTCGAACGCCGTGTTTCAGAATCCGGGTTTCGGCCATCATTGGATCACCGTTCGGCTGATCGGCAGGGAATCGAATCGAGCGGCGATCGGCGCCCGAATTCGGGCCGACGTGACGGAAGACGGAAAGCAGCGGCCGATCTACCAGTGGGTCAACAGCGGCGGGACCTTCGGTGGCAGCCCACTTCGCCAGCACATCGGACTGGGTACGTCAGAGCGCCTCGACCGTCTGGAGATCTACTGGCCCACGACCGATTCGACGCAGGTGTTCACCGATCTCGAAGTCGACCGAATGATCGCCATCGTTGAGGGCGAAGACGAATATCGCCTGATACCCGGTGGCCCGACATCAAAAAGCGGGGCTGATCCTTCGGTCCCGTAGTCCGCGTTCGTTTGATGGGCACGCTTCGGTTACGCACGGCCATCCCATGTTCTGCGCCGAATCGCGTTGCCTTCGGAAGCGTCGCGCATCAGGATGGCCGCGTGGGGACTTGTCCTCCCGCACGTGGCCGTGTCCGTGTCCAACCTTACTCGGTTTCAGCAAAAGGTCGGACGATAAAACGCTATGGCAAGGCCGAACCGACCGCGACCCGTGTGCTGCGCGCGTTCCCGTCTCCCTCCTCTGTGCCGGCAGCCATTGCTCCGGTGCTCATCCGGCGAAAAGGTGTGCTCATCCGGCGAAAAGATGGCTCCCTCTGCGGTTCGTGACCGTGGTCGAACCAATTGCTCATGGCTCTGCACGACCGTTCGGACGCACGGGGCATCTGGCAGTGGCAGGTAGTCACAGGTCGTGACTCAGCTTTGGCTTACAAGTGCGCCCGGCTGGACTCGAACCAGCGACCTCATGCATGTCAAGCAGACCGGGAAGCAACCGGCAACACAACGCAATTACAATGGTGGCATAGCGTAACGTCAACGGACAACGATTGCAATCCTTCGCACTGTCCACCAATTCTTGTCACGTTTTATCGCTGAAAACTGGCATTCACGGACAGCGAAAACGCGAGTTGGACAAAACGGACAGTGCCTTGAATCCCGCATGCGGCGTTTGCATGAGGTCGCCACTCAGCGCAGAAAAAGCCCCCCGGCCACGTTCAGCAGCCAAGGGGAAGAGCGTCGTCGATGTCGCCCCACCGTCAGCGAGGAACCACGGTTCCGAGCTTCCTTCGCATCGCCAGACGGGACGTCGCGTTCAAACTGCGCCACGAAGACTCGAAGAAATGGACCCCGAAGGCTGTGGCGGCTTGGGTGTTGCGCGTGCGACGGTTCGGGACTGGTTTTCAGGAAGATGCAAGCACTGGCGGAACCGCCAAAACTAGCCAACCAGACGCCCGTCTCTGCATTTTCCACCGGGGGCGGGCGATTCTCGTTGCTGAATGGTAGCGGCGGGCAAGAAGCGAGATCGCGGCAGCAATAGACGGTTGGCGACGGCGGAAGCTGCAACGCCATCGCGCACAGAGCCTCACCGTCTCCCACACCGGCGGAGATGGCGGCTGTATTCGCAATGCCCCGCGGCTATCATCGCCCGGTGATCCTCTCGGAAGAATCTTCTTCGGCGTTACTGATGCCGACAGGCTCCGAACGGTGCCTCAGTCGCTTGATGCCCGCATCAACGCCCCCTCGCGGCGGGTTTTCTGCTGAATTATCGGGAAGATGACGCGGTCAGTTGCGTTCTCCCAGGGGACCTACGGCTGGTTGTCCCCGATGCCCCCCTGCGCGAGATTCCGTCATGAACCAGACAATCCTGCTGATTCATGGGCGTGGCTTTCATCCGTCCGCAGACGTAACCCGTGACCTGTGGCTGTCGGCCTTGCGGCATGGGATTGAACGCGACCAACCGCACAAACTCGCGACATTCGATGCGGCCCGAAAGGAGTTTGTGTACTTCGGAGACGTTTCCAACAAGTTCCTCGCGGGCACCACAAGCGGGGAGGCACCCCGCGTCGACGGAGACTTTCAGCGGACGCTGAACGACCTTCAGCAACATGGGAGGTTGGACTTCACCCGCAAGACGTATCGCAAGCTTCCGGGGCGGAATCCCTGGAAGCGGGAGCTGGCTGACACGTTCGCCGGGACGCTGTTTCGCCTGGGATTGAGCGAACCTGTGATTTCGTCACTCCTCCCGGACATGGCCCATTACTGGAATACCGACTCGGCGTTCGGAAGCGACGTCCGGTTTCCCGTAATCGCCCCCCTGAGGCGTGCCATGCTTCGCGGGGATCGGGTGATGATCGTTTCGCACAGCCTCGGCTCGATGATTGCTTATGACACGCTGTGGAAGTTTTCGCATCTGGGGGAGTACCGCGTGGAGTGCTGCCACAAGACGGTGGACCGCTGGATCACGCTCGGCTCGCCGCTCGCTGATCCGACCGTACGCAGCCACCTCAAAGGAGCCCGCGTCGACGGGTCACGTCGATATCCGCACAACGTGTCAGAATGGGTGAACATCACTGCTCGCGACGACTACGTGACCTACCGTCCTGGCGTGTCCCGAGACTTTCGCGAAATGCTTTCCCTGCAACTCACGAATTCAATCACCGAATTTGAGATTGAAAATCTGGCCGTCAGCGGCGGTCAGTCCGACCCGCATCATGCACTCGGATACTTGATCCACCCACAAACAATTGACGCAGTCGCTGGTTGGCTTTCCGGCCCGACCGTCGCGACCAGTGCGCCAGCGTCGTCCGAAAAACGACGGCGGTGGAGAGCACGCTTGGCGGACCGGTATCGTCCTGTCGTGGCTGATGTTCGATAAGGGCCACGACATCCAGGCCGAGGTCGTCGATAGCCTTAGCGAACGTTGTGGTCACTCTTCCCGCATCGGCGTCCCTGCCCGGTAGCTCGGCAGCCGCTTTGCATCGACCTTCTCAGCCTGCTCTGTCGCCCGTTTGAAGTCTCCAACCTCCGCGTACGCAGCCGCCAGCGTGGTCACGTAGTCCTTCACCTTGAACTTGGTCAACTGGCAGGCCCGTGTGGCAAGCTCCACGGCAGCCGCCCCGTCTCGAAACTCATCGTCTGGGCAGGTCGCCTGCATCCAAGCCAGATTGTTGAGGGCCGTCAGTTCATTCGGATTGAGCTTCAAGCCGGTCCGGTAGTCGTCCCTCGCCTTGGCGTAGTCCTTCGCCTTCTGGTGAGCGGTCCCCCGGATGGCGTAGGTCGTGGCGTCCGGATTCAACTGCAGGGCCTTGCCTTGTTGTAGGAGGCGATGAATTATGGCGAATCGGTGGCCTGGTTCCGGCACAGCAACCAGGCGGCAGAAACGACGAAGTTCCCTGGCGTGAAACCGGTGCAGGTCCAATTTGCGACCCCCGCACCGTCTCCTCTCGCGCCGGAATCCTGAGGATGAAGGAACCGCCAGAATCCTTGGCGGTTCTCTGTAACAACTGCATCCGTTCTCCGCCTTGAGGAGTGTGGAGAAGACCTCCACGGCACAAAAATCCTCAAACCTGGAAAGGGATGACAATGAAGACTCTCAAAACCATCGCTGCTTTGACGATCGTGGCTGGCGG
>JAJDEI010000209.1 GCA_029259845.1 Planctomycetaceae bacterium
CGTGCATCAATTCACGAAGATCGAAATGTTCGCGTTCACCGCGCCGGAGGAAAGCGATGCGATGCTGGAATATCTACGCGATTTGGAATGCTCGATCTTCGACGCCTTGGAGATTCCGTACCGCGTGATCGATACGGCCACGGGCGACCTCGGCGGACCGGCCTATCGCAAGTACGACCTCGAAGCCTGGATGCCCGGCCGCGGCGAAGCCGGCGAATTCGGCGAAGTCACCAGCACGTCCAACTGCACCGACTACCAGTCCCGCCGCCTCGGCATCCGCTGCAAATCGAAAGACAAAAAGGGGACCCGCTTCGTCCACACCCTCAACGGGACCGCCGTCGCCGTCACCCGCGCAATGATCGCCCTGCTGGAAAACAACCAACAAGCCGACGGCAGCATCGCGATCCCCGAAGTGCTACAACCGTGGGTGGGAACCGATCACATCACCCCCCAGTGAGCCAATCGGTTAGCCGCGAGGCATCGCCGAGCGCCACGCGGGTGGCTCCAACTGACGATGATCCTGCATGAGCGAACCCATGAATCGACTTGTCTTGCGCGTCTGCGGCGGCATTGCGGCGGTCGTCGCATCATTGGTCGGGACGACTGCCATCGGATTGGCGGCACCGCCGAATGTGGTGTTGATCATCTCGGACGACCAGGCGTGGGGCGATTACGGCTTCATGGGGCATCCGCACATCGAGACGCCCCATCTCGACGAACTGGCGGCTCAGTCGTTGACGTTCACGCGGGGGTATGTGCCGGACAGCCTGTGCCGTCCCTCGCTGGCGACGATCGTCACCGGCCTGTATCCGCATCAGCATGGCATTGTGGGGAACGACCCGCCGCCGCCGGCTGAGATCGCGCAGCTCTCACGAGGCGAAATTCGGCGGCACCCGCGGTACCTTCAGAACCGGCTCGAATACCTGCATCACATCGATGGTGTGCCGACGATTGCCGGCCGCTTGTACGACGAGCTTGGGTATCTGTCCCATCAGTCGGGCAAGTGGTGGGAGGGGAACTATCGGCGAGGCGGGTTCACGCACGGCATGACCCACGGCGACCGCACACGCGGCGGACGGCATGGGGATGAGGGGCTGACGATTGGCCGGAAAGGGATGCAGCCGGTCTTTGACTTCATTGAACTGGCGCAGCAGGAGCAGCGGCCGTTTTTTGTCTACTACGCACCGTTTCTCCCGCACACGCCCCACACGCCGCCGCAACGGCTGCTCGACAAATACCGTGACAAGACGCCCCACTTGCCGGTCGCCAAATACTGGGCCATGTGTGAGTGGTTTGACGAGACCGTCGGCGCGTTGCTGGGGCATCTGGACGAGCAGGGGCTCGCGGACGACACGCTCGTTCTGTATGTGACGGACAATGGGTGGATCAACCGGGAGGATGCGAGCCGATTCGCTCCCCGGTCCAAGAAATCCCAGTACGAAGGCGGCGTGCGGACGCCCATCATGGTGCGCTGGCCGGGGCATGTGGAACCGGCAATGGATCGCAAGCATCTGGCCAGTTCGATTGACCTGGTGCCGACGATTCTGGCGGCGACCGGGATCGAACCGACCGACGGTCTGGAGGGGATCAACCTGATGGACAAGGACGCCGTGGCGAAACGGCAAGCCATCTTTGGGGAGATCTTTGAGCACGACATTCAGGACATGGCCGATCCGGTCGCCAGTCTGCGGTTTCGGTGGGTCATTGAAGATGAGTGGAAACTGATTGTGCCGTATCCCGGTCGCGAGCCGGGCGCACCGGTTGAGTTGTACCGGATCACCGAAGACGAGAACGAAGTGCGGAACGTGGCCGGGGATCACCCCCGCGTGGTCGAACGACTGACCGCCAAGCTCAATACGTGGTGGGACCCGGCTGCGAAACCGCAAGCGGCAGTCGCCCCTCCAAAATCGGACGCCGCCCGCACGTCCTCCGCCCGACCGTCTCCCAATATTGTCTTCTTTCTGTCGGACGACCAGCGGAACGACTTTCTTGGCTGCGCGGGGCACGGAATCGTGCAGACGCCGTTTCTGGACGATCTGGCGCGGCGAGGGGTGAGGTTTGAGAATGCGTTCGTGACGACGTCGATCTGCGCGGCGAGCCGCGCGACGCTGCTGACGGGACTTTGGGAACGGTCGCACCGCTTCACCTTCGGGACCCCGCCGATTGCTGCGGAGTTGGTGCGTCGGAGTTATCCGGCGGTGTTGCGCGAAGCGGGGTACCGCACGGGTTTCGTGGGCAAGTTCGGCGTGCAGGCCGCGGGCGGGGGGCCGCAGGAAATGTTCGACGTGTTTGAACCGCTGAACCGTCATCCGTACTTCAAGAAACGACCGGATGGCTCGCTCCGGCATTTGACAGACATCATCGGCGACCGGGCGATCGATTTCGTCCGGGACAGCGATGAAAGCACGCCGTTCTGCCTATCGGTCAGCTTCAACGCGGCTCATGCCGAGGACAGCGACAAAGCCAATCAGTATCCGTGGCCCGCAGCGGAAGCCGGGTTTTACGAGGATGTGACGATTCCCCCGCCGCTGGTCAGCACCGATTTCTGGCAGACGCTGCCGGGCTTTCTTCAGGATAGCATGCACCGCGACCGCTGGTTCTGGCGATGGGACACGTCGGAGAAGTATCAGCACAACGCGAAGGCGTACTACCGCATGATTACCGGGCTGGACCGCAACATCGGCCGCGTGCTGAACGAAGCGGCCCGCCGGGGGATGAGCGAGAACACGGTGGTCGTCTTTATGGGCGACAACGGCTACTACAAAGGCTCGCGGGGCTTGGCGGGCAAGTGGAGCCACTTCGAGGAATCGTTGCGGGTTCCGCTGATTGTGTTTGATCCGCGGCTGCCGGCCGGGGACCGGGGCCGTGTCGACGCTCACATGGTGCTCAACGTCGATGTGCCGCCGACGATCGTTTCGCTGGCGGGAGCGGACGTCCCGAAATCGTACCAGGGCCGCGACTTGATGCCACTGGTTCGTGGCGAAACGATACGCCCGGGTTGGCGGACGGACTTCTTCTGCGAGCATCTGTTCGATCATCCGCGAATCCCCAAATGGGAGGGCGTGCGGGGAGAGCGGTTTGTCTATGCCCGATACTTCGAGCATCTGCCGGAGGGGGAGTTTCTGCACGATCTGAGTACCGATCCGCAGGAGTTGAGGAACCTCGTTGACGATCCGGCCCACGCGAAAGATCTGGACAACATGCGGCGACGCTGTGACGAACTGCGGGATGCGCTCGGCGGCGAATCCGTGAAACCGAGCGATCCCCGCAAGGGGCGGTAAGGGGTGCCGAAAGCCTCCGGTTCCCAATCGCCGGAAGTCTGTTGCCAATCATGGGAATCGTGATTTCGGTCGCTTGAAACAGCATGGGGCTTCTGCCATAGTTCAGCCCTTCGTCGCAAACGCAATCCGCGCGTTCGCGCTGTTCGTCCGGTCTTGCTGTTCCGTTTTCGCAGTACGGATTTCTCCGCATGATGCCGCTGTTGGCCGCCGAAACGATTTCGGGATACCTCTCAAAAGAGTGGGAATTGCCGGAGGTCTGGGCGTTGGTGGCCGCAGCCGTTGTCCACGTGGCCTTGCTGGGCGCGTTTTTCGGGCTGCCTGCACTGGTCGGCATCTGGGCCGAACGCAAGGTGGCGGGCCGCATTCAGGATCGCCTGGGACCGACACGGGTCGGCGGGCGGTTCGGATGGCTGCAGTCGGTCGCGGACGGCCTCAAGTTGATTCAAAAAGAAGACCTGTGGCCCACGGCGGCCGATGCGATGCTGTTTCGCGTCGCTCCCTACATCGTCGTGATCTCGTCATTCTCGGCGTTCCTGTTTCTGCCATTCAGCGACACCTGGGTCGCCATCTCGCTCGACGTGGGCCTGTTTCTGGCGTTGGCCATCCTTTCGCTGGAAGTGCTGGGGATCATCCTGGCCGGCTATTCCAGCGGGTCCAAATGGTCGTTGTTCGGCGGCATGCGGGAAGCAGCCCAAATGGTGAGCTATGAGGTCCCGCTCGGGATCACCGCCGTCATCCCGGTGATGATCGCCGGCTCGATGAATCTGAACGAAATCGGCAGCATGCAATCGGGCTGGTTCTGGAACTGGTTCGTGTTCCGCGACCCGTTCACCCTGCTGGCGTTCTTCGTGTTTTTCACAGTGACGCTCGCCAGTAACAAGCGGGCGCCGTTCGATCTGGCCGAAGCGGAGAGCGAACTGGTCGGCGGGTTTCACACCGAATACAGCGGCATGCGGTGGTCGTTCTTCTTTCTGGCGGAGTACGCCAGCATGTACTTCGTCAGTGCCTTGGCAGTCCTGCTGTTTCTGGGGGGCTGGTGGACCGGTCTCCCGTTCATTGACGACTTCTTCCGCACGAGCGATTCGGTGGCAATGCAATACTTGGGCCGCGTGCTTGGGTTTGCCGTGCTGATGATTAAGGCCTCCAAGCTGGTCTTCCTGCAGATCTGGATTCGCTGGTCGCTGCCTCGCCTGAGAATCGACCAAGTGATGACGACCTGCCTGAAGTACCTCGTGCCGATCAGTTGCTTCCTGTTTCTGGGGGCGACGGCCTGGTCGCTGTTCTTGCCCGGTCGCGTGCTGATGGGGACGCAGCCCGGGCTTGGCGGTCGGGTGGCCGACGCGGCATTGGTTGAATTGAATGAATCGTCCGGCAGCGAGGCGGCATTTGTCGCACCGGATGCGGTTGACGTGGCGGCCTCTTCGCTCACCTTCAGCAGCAAGGGAGGGGAGTGATGGGAACGGCACTATTTACGGTTTTTGCGACAGTTGCGTGCGGCGCTGCCCTTGCCGTGGTGTTGAGTCAGAACGTCGTGCGGATGGCGTTTTACTTGGTCATCTCTCTCGGTTCGACGGCAGGACTTTTCTTTCTGTTGAATGCGGACTTCGTCGGGGCCACGCAGTTGCTGATCTACGTCGGCGGCACGGTGGTGCTGCTGGTGTTTGGCGTGATGCTCACTGCCAGTGGTCCGTTCCTGACGATCAAGAGCAGTCCGGGCGATCTCGTCCAGGCGGGCGTGGTCGGAGGCCTGTTCCTCGGTCTGGTTGCCTTTACGGTCCTGCAGGTCGACTGGGAGGCCAACGCGGTCAAGCTCGAGCGTCGCTACGGTGCCACGTCGTTGGAGCGACCGGGATACAACCAACATGGCGAAGGCCACACGACACGCAGTCTGGGGGCGGCGTTGTTAGGGGCCCGGTTCGACAAGGATTTGGGAAGGCATCGGGAGCAGCCCAGCACGGGCTATTTGCTTCCGTTTGAGATTGTGTCCATTCACTTGCTGGTGGTGCTCATTGGCGCTGCCTATCTGGCCCGCGCGAAGCGGCGGGTCAGCCCCTCCCGCGATGCGTGAACGGGATCAGTCGGAAATCGACAGGCGGATCAGCTCGGTTCGCCTGACGGCAAACGTCGGAAGAGGCAGATGGAAGGCGTAGGAATCAACGGGTATCTCGGCGTCGGTGCCGTGCTGTTTGTTTGCGGCGTGGTCTGCATGGCCACCAAGCGAAACGGCATCGGGGTCCTGATGGGCGTCGAATTGGTCCTCAACGGGGCCAATGTCAATTTTGTCGCCTTTTCGCGGTTCGGCCACCTGGGGCTGGACGGTCAGGTGGCGGCGTTGTTTGTCATCGTCATGGCCGCTGCGGAGGCCGCGGTCGCGTTGGCGATTGTGCTGAGCTTTTACAACAACCATCTCACGGTCGACGTCGACCGGGCTGACGAGCTTCGCGGGTAACCAGTTTCGGAATCTTGAAACACCAACACGCATTTCGCCGCACAATTGAAATGTGCGGCGAAACGGCGGTTAAACCACGATTCACACACATGCCGCTCGAACAGTACATCTATACGGGCACGGTCCTGAAGTGGCTGCTGGGGCTTGCCTGGCTGCTGCCGCTCGTCGGCTTCGCCATTGAGATCTTCGGCGGCGCGTGGGGCAAGCGGCTGGACCCGGTCGCCGGCGGGCGGAAGCTCCGGCTGGCGGGCTATCTGGCGGTGTTCTGTATCGGCACCGGTTTTCTGCTCAGCCTGACGGCACTGGTCGTCTGGAAGGGTGGTACGGGCGTCGCGCTCATGCCAACGGCAGAGGCGGTTTCGCATGGCGATCATGCGGCACCCGATGGCGGAGAGCACGGCAGCGACGACCACGCGGTCGATCATGGTGAGCACGCCGGGCACGACGGTTCCGGCGACAAGCCGCAGCAAGCAACAGAAGGGGACGCGCGAGGCCAATCGCCCGCCGCAGAAGCTCACGGACATGGAGAAGCGGACGCGCATCAGGAGGGTGGCGGACACGAAGCGCACGCCAATGACCCCTATGCGGCCGCCTTCTCCGGGACCTACTACGAGCTCGCCCGCTTCGGCAACTTGCGGCTGACGATTGACTACTACATTGACGGCCTCACGGTGTTGATGTTCTGCATGGTCACGCTCATCGCGACCTGCATCCACATCTTTGCCATTGGCTACATGAGCGACGAACTGACCGAAGACTACGAAGACCACTTCGTTCATCTTTCGGGAGGAAGGCATTTCCATCGCCCCGGACGGTTCTATCGGTTCTTCGCGTTCATGTCGCTGTTCTGTTTTTCGATGCTGGGCCTGGTGATCGCGGGCAATATCTTTCAGGTGTTTGTCTTCTGGGAACTCGTCGGCATCTGCAGTTACCTGCTGATCGGCTTTTATGTCGAACGGCATTCGGCGAGCACGGCGGCCAATAAAGCGTTCATCATGAACCGCGTGGGGGACTTCGGGTTTCTCATCGGGCTGATGATCCTGTGGACGTACTTCGGGACCTTCCAGTTTGCCAACGTGAGTCCGGCAGGGTCGCCAGACGCAGCGAATGGCCCCGGCCTGTTCCAGATGGTGCGCGACAGTCGCGGAGATCTGCAGGTCGAAGAGACGGCTGATGAGCAGGTCGTGATGCTGCAAGGGTCCGGTTCTGCCGATGACACGTCATCGCCACGGAGCATCCCTTACTGGCTGCTGGTCGCAGCGGGTGTCGGCATCTTCGGTGGCTGCATCGGCAAGAGTGCCCAGTTCCCGCTGCAACCGTGGTTGCCGGACGCGATGGAGGGGCCGACGCCGGTCTCCGCGCTGGTTCACTCAGCGACAATGGTTGCCGCCGGTGTTTATCTGGCGGGGCGATTCTATCCGATGTTCACGCCCGAAGTGCTGCTCGTGATCGCCTACGTCGGCTGCATCACGCTGTTCATCGGCGCGACGATCGCGATTGTGGCGACGGACATCAAACGCGTGCTGGCCTATTCGACCATCAGCCAGTTGGGGTACATGATGTTGGCCCTCGGCGTGGGCGGCTGGGCCGCAGGGATCTACCATCTGATCACCCATGCCTTCTTTAAATCGCTCATGTTCCTCTGTTCGGGCAGCGTGATTCACGGTTGCCATCACGAGCAGGAAATGACCCGGATGGGCGGCCTCTATAAGAAGATGCCCATCACCTGTGGCGCCATGCTTGTGGGAGTTGTCGCGATCAGCGGGCTCGCGTTTTGGATTCCGCTGGCCGGTCTGACCGGACTGTCGGGCTTCTATTCCAAGGATGCCATTGTCGCCTCTTCGCTGGCCTTTATGGCGGGCAATCCGAATCACTTTCTGCTGTTTCTCGTGCCGCTGGTGACGGCGGGGATCACGGCATTTTATATGTTCCGGCTGTGGTTCATGACGTTCGCCGGCCAGCCCCGCGACCAGCATGTGTACGACCACGCTCACGAATCGCCGCGGGTAATGACTACGCCGCTGATCATTCTTTCGGTATTCGCGGTGGGGTGTGCCTGGTTCGGCGTCCTGGAGAATTGGATTCTGACATCCGAGCCGGCCCATGTGGCGGCTGGCCTGACGTCCGCCTATCACGTGTTGCTGACGATGCCCAGCCATCATGCGATCCATGCGATGCACCACACGGCGGGAACAGCCGCGCTGATTGCGGCTGTCACCGGGGCGTTGCTGAGTGCAGTGTTCTATTGGAAAGGGCTCGTCGATCCGGAGTCAGTCCGCAAGCCGTTTGCCGGCGTACACCATTTCCTCGTCGAGAAATGGGAATTCGACAACCTGTACGACGTGATGTTCGTACGGCCCGTGCATGTTGTGGCATCGTGGTGCACGGCGTTTGACAAATACGTCCTGGACGGGATTCTGCACCTGCTGAGCCGCCTGACGGTGGCGACGTCGGCCTGGGATCGCAAGTTCGACGAGACCGTGGTGGATGGACTGGTCAATCTGCTCGGCAATACTACGTACGGCGTGGGCCGCAGCCTGCAGGTGGTGCAGACCGGTCGGTTGCGTCAGTACGTGATGTTTATTGTGGTCGGTGTGCTGGGACTGTTCGTGTTGCTGATCATGTTCTTCCCACGGGCCTAGCGGGCAGAGCGGTCGGGTCGATTGCCGGCCCGCTTTGAAATCTAAGAATCAACTCCCCTTTCGGTCCGCATGGCGGACCCTATGTGACGGAAAAGCGATGAACGAGACTGCCTTGCTGTCGCTGACAATTTTTCTCCCGACCTTGGGAGCGTTCGCCTTGTTGTTCTTCGAAAAGAAGGCCGTCGAGGGGATGCGCGTGTTTTCACTGGTGGTCACCGCCATCACATTCGCGCTCACGTTGGCAATGTGGAAGCAGTTCGATCCGTCAGTCGCCGGCATGCAAATGCAGACTTCGCTCGTCTGGATCGCCGGTTGGAACATCAACTACCAGTTGGGGGTCGACGGTATCAGTCTGCCGCTGGTACTGCTCACGAGTTTGGTGAGCATGCTGGCAATGGTTGCTTCGTGGAGCATCACGAAACAGGTGCGCGGTTACCTGATGCTGTTCCTGCTGCTGGAAACCGGCATGCTGGGCGTTTTCCTGGCACTCGACTTCTTCCTGTTTTATGTATTCTGGGAAGTCATGCTGCTGCCGATGTACTTCCTGATCGGCGTCTGGGGCGGTCCTCGTCGGGAGTATGCGGCGATCAAGTTCTTCCTGTACACGCTCGTGGGCGGCGTGCTGATGCTGATCGCCATGCTGATGTTCTACTTCGGCAGTGCCCAGTCGACGGCGACCGGGGAGAGCATTTTCGATCTGCTCACGCTGATGGAGATCGCCGAGGTGGGCGGCTTCGACCGCACGATGCAGATCACGGCGTTCATCCTGCTGTTCATCGGCTTCGCCATCAAGTTGCCCTCCTTCCCGTTCCATACCTGGTTGCCCGATGCCCATGTGGAGGCACCGACGCCCATCTCGATGATCCTGGCGGGGGTGCTGCTGAAGATGGGCGGTTACGGCATCATTCGGATCGCCATGCCGCTGTGTCCCTATGGCACGCAGTACGCCGCCTATGTGCTCGTCGCCCTCGGGGTGTTCAACATCATCTATGGAGCCTTCGCCGCGATGGCGCAGACCGACTTTAAGCGGTTGGTCGCGTACAGCTCGGTGAGCCATATGGGATACGTGCTGGTCGGTCTGGCGGTCTGGAAGATTTCCGAGGCAAGCGGTGCGACTGTTGGCCGGGAGTACTGGGTTCTGGGGGTCAATGGGGCCATGTTCCAGATGCTGGGCCACGGAATTTCTTCCGCCGGCATGTTCTTTATGGTGGGCGTGGTTTACGACCGGGTCCATCATCGGGACCTGAATAAGTTCGGCGGGCTGATGCAGCGGATGCCGCACTATAGCGGACTGGCCATGGTGATCTTTTTCGCCGGATTGGGGCTGCCCGGATTGTGTGGCTTCATCGGCGAAATCGCCGTCGTGCTGAGTGCGTGGAGCTTTAGTCCGCTACTGGCAATTATTGCGGCGTCCGGGGTGATTCTGACGGCTGGCTACATCTTATGGACGATCCAACGCGTGTATCTCGGACCCGAGTACAAAGGCCCCCATGCCGAGGAACTGACGCCGATCAATGGGCGAGAGGCCTCTGTCGCCTACGTGCTTGCCGTCATGGCGATTGTGCTGGGTGTCTATCCGGAATTGATGTTCGGACTGATGCGGACGTCGATCGACACGCTGACGATTTCTCTGGCCGACGGTTACGATGCTGTCCGCGTAATTGGCGATCAAGTGGGAGCCGTGCTGAGCCCCTAGACCTCGCGCAAAGCCCACCACTGACTCCGGCGACTGACACGACTTCCACCTGACGGCTTCCCATGTCCGCTTCCGAAATCCTCAACGGTCTGATTCACGGCGACCTGCCTCGTTCGGCCGAGGTATTCGGTCCGGAGATCGTGCTCTGCCTGACCGTCGTCGCGTTGTTGTTGCTGCGGCTGTTCAGTCTGGACCGGTCCGTTCCCCCTTATGTTGTCGCCCTGTTCGGGTCGCTGGTTGCGTTCACCGGCGTGCTCGCGCAGTTCGTCTATTTCACAACGTTCGGTGGGGAAGTGGGCGGCACGCCTTTGGGGATGGGCGAGACCCTGTTCAAATTGTTTCTTCTGACTCCGGAGGGTGCCGGGACGGCGGGCGGAATTTTCACCGGCCTGCTGATGCATGACGCGTTCACGTTGTTTTTTCGGCTGGGGCTGACGTTCTTTCTGGTGCTGGTGGTTGCGCTGACCGTGCTGACCGGGATCCCGGACAATGAGGACGGGCCGGACTTCTACACGCTGCTGGTCGGCTCGACGATCGGCATGCTGGTGGCGACGACTGCCAATCATTTGCTCATGCTGTTTTTAGGCGTGGAGATGATGAGCGTTCCCAGCTATGTCATGGTCGGTTTCCTCAAAGGGCGTCGCTCCAGCAGTGAAGCGGCCCTCAAGTACGTGGTGTACGGAGCAGGAACCGCCGGCGTGATGCTGTATGGCATCAGCCTGCTGGCCGGGCTGATGGGGACCGCCGACTTCGCCGAATTGGGGCCGCGCCTGGCGTACCTGGTCGAGGGCGAAGGGGTCGGCCTGTCGAACCCGAACATCGTGGCGAGCTTGCTGGCGGTGATGATGGTGCTAGTGGGCCTGGCGTTCAAGCTGTCGCTGGTTCCGTTCCATTTCTGGTGCCCGGACGCCTTTGAGGGGGCCCCGGCGGAGGTGGGTGGGTACCTTTCTGTCGCATCGAAAGCGGCAGCATTCGCCCTGCTCGTGCGATTTCTACTGGCGGTCACCGGCGGACAGGGAGAGTCGCTGGCATCGCTGAATCTCTACATTGGGATCGCATTGGGAGCGATCGCTGCCGTGTCGATGACGTTCGGCAACTTGGCCGCCTATAGTCAGACCAATGTGAAACGTCTGCTCGCCTATTCGACGATTGCGCATGCCGGATACATGCTGATGGCGGTTTCGGCCATGATGGTCATCGTCAACGCCCCGGCCTCAAGCGGCTGGTCGCCCGCACGCATTCAGGTGGAGGCGGCCCGTTGCCTGGAGGGCCTGATGTACTATCTGGCGGTTTACCTGTTCATGAATCTGGCGGCATTCGCCATTGTGGCCCTCATTCGGAATCAAACGTTCTCCGAGGAGATCAAGGACTACAACGGCCTCGCGCATCACAGCGGGACGATGACGCTGCTTTGCGTCTGCATGGGGATCGCGCTGTTCAGTCTGATCGGTCTGCCGCCCTTCGGCGGGTTCTTTGCGAAGATGATGATCTTCGCGTCGGTGCTGAATGCCGGTTCCATCCACTGGACGATGTGGGCACTGCTCGCCATTGGCGGACTGAACACCATCTTTAGTGTGTTTTATTATATGCGTGTGCTCAAGGCGATGTTCATTGCTCCTCGTCCGGAGGAATCCCGCACACTGGCGGTCCCCGGGATTCTGGGAGCCTACGTCCTTGTCATCACACTGCCGATTTTGCTGACCGGCGCATCGCCTCTGCAGAACAACCTGTCCGCGACGGCCCATTACGTCGCATCGGTGCTGTTTCCATAATTCATCTTTTCCGTGTGTGCGAGAGCCGATCGGATGCTCATGGCTGCGGCTGTCTCCAGTTCTCAAATCAACGACCTGCTGATTCAGATCAGCCGCAGTCTGCTGCAATATGTCAGCGAGATCTGGCCGTGGTCGGCATTGGACGCCGAAGAGAGTCGCCGCACGTTGGACCGGCTGGCTGCGGATCAACGAAAGTCTGCGGCGGCACTCGTCCGCTTTCTGGACGCCCGGGGCGAGGTGATTGATTTCGGCACCTATCCCACAGAATACACGAGTTTGCACTACGTCGCCGTCGACTTCCTGCTCGGCCAGATTATCGAAAACCAGGATTCGATCGTCGCCGCCTGGGAAGCAGTGCTCAGGTCTGCCGACGCTAACACGGACGCTGCGGATCTCCTCCGTGACATCACAACTGCCGAACGGAACCGTCTGGACGAGCTGCGGCGGTTGTCTGCCGGCGGTTGACCGGTCGTGTTGGCGATTCTGTTCGACGTCCTCTCACTGCTTGCGGATGAGCGCAATCGGAACGGCGTCGGACGTCTCGCCGGTTGTGCGAATCCGCAAGCGTTGATTCGCGGTTGCCCGTGAATCCGAATCCAAGCCGTGGATTGGACGTATGCTCATTGACACACATGCGCACCTCGACGAGCAGGCTTTTGATGTCGACCGGGATGAGGTCATCGCGCGGGCGCGAGGGGCGGGCGTCGAGCGGATTCTGACGATTGGGATCACGGCGGCGACGAGCCGCGCAGCGGTCGAATTGGCGGAGACGCATGAGGATGTCTTCGCGGTGGTGGGGATTCAGCCGAACTACGTGTCTCAGGTGCAACCGGACGACTGGGCCGCCGTTGAGGAACTGGCGGCCCATCCGCGCGTCGTGGGCATTGGTGAAACGGGTCTCGACCGTTATTGGGACTATGCCCCGATTGAATTGCAGCAGGAGTATTTTGACCGCCATCTGGAATTGTCTCGCGACATCGGCAAGCCGTTCATTGTGCATTGCCGCGAGGCCGAGGCGGACGTCGTCGCTCAGTTGCAGCGATCGCATGCTGAGGGGGAGGGGCCGCTCAACGGTGTGATGCATTCGTTTTGCGGCGGTGCGGACGTTGCAGCGGCGTGTGTGGAGATGGGACTGCACATTTCATTCGCGGGGATGCTGACGTACAAGCGCAACGCCGATCTTCGCGCGGTCGCCTCAACAGTGCCGCGCGATCGTCTGCTGGTGGAGACCGATTCGCCCTATCTGGCGCCCGTTCCGCTGCGTGGCAAACGGAACGAGCCGGCCAACGTGATGCACACCGCCAAGTGTCTTGCCGAACAGGTCGGCGTTTCGTTTGAGGATCTTGCCCGGCAGACGAGCGACAATGCCCGCCGTCTGTTTTCCTTGCCGTGAGCGCGCGTCGGTTCTGTTTCGTGTCGATTGGCAGCGAACGCCGCAGCGCGGGTTTTTCACCGGTGTCGTTGTCCGTGCCGTTGGCAAATTGGAACCCTGCCCCGCGGCTCTGCTCAGGGCGAACGTGTTTTTCGCGATGGAGGGGATTGTCGGTGATCCGCCGTCGGCGATGCCTCCGGTCGAACCAGAATCGTGAAGCGGTGTTAGCCCGGGTTTCTCGCCGGGTTGGTGCAACGAGGCCGCTGGTTTTTGCGG
>JAJDEI010000210.1 GCA_029259845.1 Planctomycetaceae bacterium
TGCCGCTGCGGATACTGCCACGGTTGACCCGCGCCGCGCAGAACCTCGCGGACCTTTCGCCGCGAATGATGAAGCCGCCGCCCAATCTCCCGGAGGCTCATCCCATCTCGATGAGCACGCCGAATCCGTCCGTAATCGTCCACCGTAAGCATCCTTCGCCCCGATCCTGAAGGCCAAAAGCCTCCAGCATCGCGAGCCAGCTACGGTGGGTCCATTTTACGCGCCGATCAATCCCCCGAAGTGGGTCCGCTTTGCACGCCGATCTCCAAGCGCCGCCGCAGCGAAGTGGTGGAACGCAGCTTCGCCCACATCTGCGAAACGGGCGGCGGCCGGCGGAGCTGGTTGCGCGGCATCGACGAAGTTCGCAAGCGTCACCTGATGGCCGCGACGGCACACAATCTGGGACTCGTGCTGCGCAAGCTGCTGGGCAGTGGCAAAGTGCGGGAGTTTGCGGCCTTGTGGGCGCGTGTTTCGGCGTCCGTGTGCGTCCTCCTGCGACGCCTGCCGGCTCTGACCCGGCTCATCGCGCGTTTCGAAAACTTCGTCAGCCAATCGCCAACAAATTCAACGGCCGACCTCCTCGCCGTCTAACCCCGCACAAAAACACACGTCGCCGCCGATACCGATTAATTCAACGGACTGCTAGCCGTAGATGTTCGCAAATGTGACGGGAGAATGGTTCCGCCAGTTCTTCCAACGAGACGGTCTCCCTGGCCTGCTGTGAGAGCTCCAGCAATGACTTGCCCAAAGCGAATTTGTAGGAGGCGACGTTGCGACCAAACAGAATGATTGATCGCCAGTGATTTTCCACCGTTGGTTGGACGTCGGTGAACTTGGTCATCATACTGATGGCCGATGGGTGAACCATCAGGAACTCGACGACCAATCACGCATCGATCGCCTTGCAGCTTTTCTTCAACCGATCAAGCGAGACCATCGCCTCGAGGATCATGTCGTCCGATGCGTTGGCGTACGGATTCTCATTGGCTTCAACTTTGACTTCCTGGTGCAGATGTAGGACGTTGGAAACATGCTGCGGATCGCCAAGGAGGTACCTTGCCAGCCATTCACAGGCACGATGGTCCCCCGCTTTCGCACCTTCGACGGCACGAACGCAAATTTCCATCCGGTCGTGGTCCGTGCAGACGTTGCCCAATGTCTCGACATACCGGCGTTCTTTTTCAATGGTGGGGCGTCCAGGGCCACCGGCGTTTCCCTTTGCGAATTGTCCAGTTGTTTTACGTTCGATCGCTGTCATTCTTATCACCGTTGTTCGAGCGGGTAAGACGGCGTGATTGTTATGATTGTTTATAACGAAGGCCCTTGGAAATAGTAACAGCTCTTTGTCGACTTTTGCGAATGGAGTCCTCATCAACGACTCTTGCCTTAGGCGCGAGGTTTTGCGTGCGCTGCGTTGTGTTGCCCCGACGTGATACGTGTCGCGTCACCTACTTCCTTCGCAGCAGGAGCGACCCTGTGCGATTTAACGATTCATTGCTCGGCATCGTTGTCAGGCGTCACGTCGGCGTAGAGTGCTTCGATCATTTTCTCTTGATGCTGACTCAACCCCAGCCAATCCCGCAGCAACCACCGACAGATCGATGCGTGAATCTCGGCGGCTGCGGCTTCGTCTATCAGGTGAGCGTCACTGAGGTTGACCTCTCCCTTGACGTTCATTACGGCTGCTTCGAGGTCACGACGGTACGCCCTGGCTGGCGAGAGTTGACGCCTCATCTTCGTCGGCAGTTCACCGAGCGTGAGTCTGGTCAGGATGCCACCGTGTGTCGCGGCGTTCAAGTTGGTTTTGGATGCTGGCATGATGGCCGTGTCGTGTATTGCTCTTGGATGGCCGTGACTATCTCCAACCGTCGAGTCGTGTGGTCGTTACATATGTAACACTTTGTGTGATACGAGGTACATAAGCAACATATTCTGGAGTGAGCCTCTCATGATGGAAGAACCGCTGTGAGCCGTCGCCCGCCTGGGATCGTATTATACGCGATAAGCAGGATAAGCATATACGTGCTATATTAGCTCATCTCTGTTCGGCCAACTGCGCCATAATGCGAGCGTGCTCCTGATTGATCATGTCCACCGTGATGCCTGATTCATCCTCACTGGATTGCATCGACTCTACCATGACGATCAGAAACATCAAAGTGTCTGCCGTCAAACTTGTTTTAAGGTCCCCGTAAAGCAAACACGTCGCCGTCGTAAAGCGCGCCACCGCAACCCCGACAAGAGGGCGGCTTGGCATGCGGATCCTCAATGGAGGGCGGCAGCGACGAGTTCTGTGGAGACATGCCGAGGCGGATGTCAGGTTCTTGAATCCTGGATCATAATAAGCGACGCTCGTCCTGACGAGATGTTGCACTTCTGCTGGCAACCCGGCTAGCAGCCCGTTGAAATAGTTGGTGTCGGCCGCGGCGTGGTTGTTTGGTCCGGGGTCAGGCAGCGAGGTTGGTCGGCCTTGGTGTTTCCCGAAATCGGGCGGCGAATCGTTCGAGGGATGCGATGAGCCGGCGCAGAGCCGCCAGAGGCCACAGGAGGGCGCACACGAACGCCCAAGCATGCGCCCACAAGGCCGCGAACTCCCGCGCTTTGCCGCTGCCCAGCAGCTTGCGCAGCACGAGCCCCAGGTTGTGCGCCATCGCGGCCAGCAGGTGACGCTTGCGGACTTCGTCGATCCCAGGCAGCCAGCTCCGCCGGCCGCCGCCCGTCTCGCACACGTGGGCGAAGCTGCGTTCCACGACTTCGCTGCGGCGACGCTGTAACCGCCTCCCGTAATCCCGCTGGGTGCGGTGCCGGTTGTTGGTCACGGCGCGTTGCTCGGACTTCGGCCGGCTTTCCCAGTCCCATTCCGTCTTGCGATGCGGCTCGGGGAGGTCCGTCTTCACGCCGGTGCAGCCCACGTCGCCGCAG
>JAJDEI010000022.1 GCA_029259845.1 Planctomycetaceae bacterium
CAGCAGCGCCGCCATGATTCAGATCAGCCACCTGCATCTGATGCTCCGCCGACTGGCCCCCGGAAAGACGCCGACATTCAACTACGCCCAAGCCGCATGAAGCCCCGAAAACACCGAACCAAGTTTCCGGATAGACTCTAAGTGGACCCGATCGCGACTGCCCGCCGCATCGGCCGTGTCGATGTTGATCATGGCGAAACCGGTTGCCGGACCCCCGACGCCGAGGGCGACATTCTCAAGGCGGCTGCACGGACGCGGACGGTGAAATAATCCTCGAGTCGACAGCGGTCGCCGAGGGAGGCGGACGACTGTTGTGATCGTTCCAGTCGCTCCAGCCGTCCCCACCAGGATGGCTTTCTGCGGCCCCGAGACGACCGTTCCACGGCGAGGGCGACTGTCCAGGGCTACGCTTTTCTCAGGAAGCGCCCGTCTGCGCGCTGCTGCCATCCCACAGAGCCACGCAAGACCGGGTTTCCTGATGTCGACGACTTCTGCCGAACGCGAAACCGATGCGCTGACCGAACAGGCTCTGGCCGCGTTGGCCAATCTGGCCTCGGAAACGTCGCCGGGGCGGGACTCCGAGAAGTCGCTGGAGGTCGACGTCTGCGACGTCATCCAGGAGATGATGCGGCCCCAGAGGCAGCATGTTGCAGCTCCGAACTGTCTCAACCCGCAGGTGGTTGACATCCGCAGCGAGCAGCGCGATGCCGTATTGCTGGCTGACTGCCCGGTTTGTGACAGCCGCTACGGGTATCCGGCATTCGCGATACGCGGCCTCACGCACCAATTGCTGACCTGCGAGGAGTGCGGGTTGGGACGCCAGCATCCGTCGCCTTCGCCGGAAGAAATTGGCGCGTTCTACCCGGCGGAATACTATGGGTCGCCCGGAGCCAAGTTTGAACCGCTCACCGAGGCGATCATTCGTTGCGTGGGAACGATTCATGTCCAGTCGTTATCGAGGACGCTGCAGCCGGGATCGCGGATTCTCGATGTCGGCTGTGGGCGGGGCGTGTTGCTGGGCGCATTGGCCAATCGCGGTCACGAAGTGCACGGCATGGATGTCAGCGAAACCGCCGTCGACGGCGCCGACCCGCGCGCTGACATTCGCGTCGCCCCCTGCCTGACGAACGTCGGATATCCGGACCGTCACTTCGACCAGGTGATCCTGTGGCACGTGTTGGAGCACCTTTGCAATCCGCGGGAAGTTCTCAAAGAGATCAACCGCATCCTCAAGCCGGGGGGGCAGGTGATCGTCGCCGTGCCCAACTTCTCCAGCCTGCAGGCGCGTTGGTCGGGAGCGGCATGGTTCCATCTGGATCTGCCACGACACCTGTTTCACTTTCCCGTTTCTGGCCTGCGCCGCATTATCGGGCGAACCGGGTTCGACGTCGTCCGAGAGCAGCACTTCTCGTTGCGTCAGAACCCGTTTGGCTGGGTGCAAAGCGCGATGAACCGATCGGGCGAGTTGCCCCGCAACGCCCTCTACAACCTGTTGCACAACTACGAAGCGGGAGAGAACAGCGTCTCGTCCCGCTGGATGCAAGGGGGGCTGCGGGCAGCGTACCTCGCCGGGATGCCGTTCGCCCTCGGACTGAGCCTGCTCGCCGCCGCGATAGGAAGCGGAGCGTCCGTCTGTGTTGTTGGCCGCGCCTCTTGATTCGTGCGGGAATCTTGGTGTCTCACCGTGCCCATGAAGCGTGTGGGTCCTTGAGAGTCTCTCCGTAAACGGATGGCCTGTCTTTTCGGGAGGGCGAGGCTCCCGCCGAGCCGCGACGTGACCAACACGATTGTTGCAATTCGTTCTCCTGGCGTGTGCCGATCTCCGCGATGCGGTTGCTGTGGATGTCCCCGCCCACTCCAATTGCGGCTCGGCGGGAGCCTCGCCTTCCCTCACGGTGCCGAGATTCAAGGGGCGAGTTTCCGGACGGACTCTCAGCGATGCCGTGTCGGGGGGCCGACCGTGAACGATCGACGAGAGCAGGCGGACTTCGGACGAACGGTTGACCGGTCGCTAACGCTCGCGGCGCTGATCGCGGCGCTCCGCGGCTCAATGATGTGTGGCTTCGCGAGGGCCTCATCGGATAGACTGGGCAGTGTTGCAAAACCCGCGCGGCAGCGTTCCTGTCTGTCGTGTTGGGACCACTTCGCCGAACTTCGGGGGAAAGATGAGACCGCCGGTCGTTTTGATGCTTGCGTCGGCTGTGTGGCTGACATTCGGCGACGCGCTGCCGGGTGCCGACCTCCCCGCCGACCAAGCCGAATTCTTCGAGAAGCAGGTTCGGCCCATCCTCGTGAACCGCTGCGAGGATTGCCATAACGAGGACTCTCCCGAAAGCGGCCTGCAGGTCGATTCGCTGGAGGGGCTGCTACGGGGCGGGGACCGCGGGCCGGCGATCGTGCCGGGAAAACCGCAGCAAAGTCTGATCATCGGAGCGGTGAAGCACTCCGGCCAAATCTTCATGCCTCCCAAAGAGAAGATCCCCCGCCGGGAGATCACGGTGCTGGCTAAATGGGTCGAGATTGGGGCTCCCTGGCCCGGTGCAAAACCGGTGATGATTGAGAAAAAGGCGGACGAAACCGGTCCGCTGTTCACAGATGAGGAACGGAGCTTCTGGGCGTTCCAGCCGCCGCAAAGCCCGGCTCCGCCCGGCGTCGGCGATCGCGAATGGGTCCGCAGCCCGATCGATGCCTTCATCCTCGCGCGGCTGGAATCAGCCGGACTCGCCCCTGCCCCGGCTGCCGACAAGCTGACGCTGATCCGGCGGGCGACGTTCGACCTGACCGGGCTGCCGCCCACGCCGCAGGAAGTGGATGCGTTCCTGGAGGACGAATCGGACGACGCCTTCGCCGCGCTCGTCGAGCGTCTGTTGGCGTCGCCGCAATACGGCGTGCGGTGGGGAAGGCATTGGCTCGATCTCGCCCGCTATGCCGACTCAAACGGGCTCGACGAGAACCTCGCCTACGCCAACGCCTATCGATACCGCGACTATGTCGTCAACGCCTTCAATGCCGACAAACCGTATGATCGTTTCGTGCAGGAGCAGCTGGCGGGCGACTTGCTGCCGGCGGACAGTGTCGCCGACAGGCTCGACGGCATCGCAGCAACCGGGTTCTTGTCGATCGGCGCCAAGATGCTGGCCGAAGACGACCCGGTCAAGATGCAGATGGACATCGTCGACGAGCAGATCGACACGGTCGGCAAAGCGTTTTGGGGGCTCACCCTTGGCTGTGCCCGCTGTCACGATCACAAGTTCGATCCGTTACCGATGGAGGACTACTACTCGCTGGCGGGCATCTTCAAGAGTACGAAGACGATGGAGAATTTCTCGGTCGTCGCCCGCTGGAACGAGCGGCCGTTGGCGTCCGAGGAAGACATCCAATTGGAACAACAGCAGCAACTGGCGATTGAGGAGAAGCAAGCCGGCATCGATCGGCTCATCGCCGAGACCAACAAGACGCTGCAGCGCGAAGCCCGCTCGCATCTGGCTGACTACCTCGTGGCCGCGGAGTACGAGCGGCAGCGTGCTCAGCTCCTGCAGCAGGCGAAGCCCGTTGGCGCCGACGCAGAAATGAACGACCGCGACGATTTGATCCACGTTGAAGCCGAAAACTACGTGCGCGGCAACGTCCGCAAGGACTTCGACGGATACGGCAAAGGGATCGGAGTGATTCTCAATGGCGGCGAACTGCCCAACTCCGTCGAGTACCGGGTTTCAATCGCCGATCCCGGTCTTTACCAGTTGGAATTGCGGTACGCGGCTGCCGAGTCCCGGCCCTGCCAACTGTTCATCGACGATTTGCTTGTCAAAGCGGACGCCGCCTCCGAGGCGACCGGAAGCTGGAACCCCGATACACAAAGTTGGTTCGCCGAGTTGGTCCTTGACTTTGAGCATGGCGATCACCACATCCGCCTGAAGCGAGACGGACCGTTTCCGCACGTCGATCGGCTGCTGATCGCCCCGGTTCCCGCCGAACTGGTCGCGAAGTTCTCCGGTTTACGGGAGGCCGCGCCGCCCCATCGGGACGATCTTCACCCGGCGTTTGTCCGACAGTGGAAGGAGTCCCTCGAACTGGCCAAAAGCGATCCGCAGTCTCCGTTGGCCCTCTGGCAGGCGTTCGCCGACAATGGAAACTTTCCGGCGGAGCCGTCCGCCGCCGGTTCGTTGCGAGCGCAGTTCTTCGCCGAACCGCAACCGCAAACCTTGAACGACCTGGCCGCGCGCTATCAACGTATCTTCCTGCAGCTCGACGAAGAACCCCAGTCATCCGGGTCGACAGATGCGAGCGACGATGGCTCGACCGATGCCGAAGCTAACGAAGAAGCTGATGCCAGCGGCGACGCCGAACGCAAGACATGGCGGGAATTCTTCCTTGGCCCCAAAGGGCCCTTCGCCGTTCCCAAGGACGTCGCGACGCTGTATTCCCCGGACGTCGCCGCGCAGCTCGCAGCTCAACGAGAGGCGTTAAAGCACCTTGAGGCAGCGAAAATCACCCTGCCGCCGGCGATGGCGGTCGCCGAAGGGACGCCGGAGAACATTCCGGTCCATATTCGGGGGAGTCACATGACGCTGGGCAAAGTGGTACCCCGGCGGTTTCCACGAATTCTCGCGGGCGAACAGACCGCTCCCATCGGCGACGACCGCAGCGGCCGACTGGAACTGGCCCGCTGGATGACCCAGCCGGACCATCCGCTCACCAGCCGCGTGATGGCCAACCGTCTCTGGCAGTGGCATTTCGGCGAAGGACTCGTGCGGACGCCGGACAACTTTGGCCAGCTCGGCGAGCGTCCGACGCATCCGCAACTCCTCGATTGGCTGTCGGTGCAGTTCGTCCAATCCGGATGGTCGGTCAAGGCGATGCACCGGCTGATCATGCTCTCGGCGACCTACCAGATGAGCACCGCCTACGATGCCGACTCAGCCGCGCAAGACCCCGAAAACCGCCTCTGGTGGCGGCGCAACCGCCGCCGTCTGGAGGCCGAAGCGATCCGCGATGCGATCTTGGCGGTCACCGGCAACCTCGACCTCACCATGGGCGGCTCGCTGCTTCCGACCCAAAACCGGAAGTACGTGACCAGCACGTCGAACGTCAACCCGATTGTCTACAACGGCAACCGCCGCTCGGTTTACCTGCCGGTCGTCCGCAGTGCGGTGTACGAGGTGTTTCAGGCGTTCGATTTCGCCGACCCCAGCATGCTGAACGGCAAGCGCATCAGCACGACCGTCGCCCCGCAGGCGCTGTTCATGATGAACAGCCAACTTGTCGCCGAGCACGCCAAGACGCTCGCCGGGCAGCTCCTTGAGATCGGCGACGAGGGCGACGTGAAAGACAACGGAAGCACCGACGAACGCCGCGTGCATTCGCTCTACCGCCGCGTCCTCAGCCGCCCGCCGACGGCAGCCGAAACGCAGCGGGCCATCGCCTACGTCAACCGCATGAGGCAGGCCCTGGAATCTCACGGTGAAGAAGCGGCCACTATCCGGCTAGTGGCCTGGCACAGCCTGTGCCGCGCCGTGATCGCGTCCAACGAATTCCTTTTCGTTGAGTAGGCCAACTCAGGGGAAGGCCGAATGCTCTC
This sequence comes from Planctomycetaceae bacterium, assembly GCA_029259845.1. Taxonomy (GTDB): domain Bacteria; phylum Planctomycetota; class Planctomycetia; order Planctomycetales; family Planctomycetaceae; genus JAHBXU01. The sequence continues at coordinate 5,579 of JAJDEI010000022.1, forward strand.
TTTCTGCTAATGCTGGGTGGCCGCGGCCTCGCGCTGGTCGGCCCCACCCGTCGTCAGCAATCAGAGCCCAGAGCGTTAGCGACCGGACACCCAAACAGCCTGTGCGACCAACGGTCAAAGTCCGTCACAAGACAAGGAAAGGGAACGCGGATGAAGCGGGTCGGGGCGGATTGTCGCGGATCGCTGGAGGCGACACCTCCTCTCCTTCGGATGCCATGCTCATGTCGCGAAGCAGCATGAGCATGCGGGATGGGCGCATCGGCATGTCCGCCCAGCTTCGCGATGCGGATACGGCTTCCGGCGTTGGTCGATCCTAGCCACCCGTCGCGAAAGCACTAGGATAAACCGGCTTGAAGTTGGGAAGGGAAGAGCCCTACACTGAAGGATCGGCCAGCCACCCGTCGTCCTGTCCAGCCTGTCGTGTCGACAACGAAGTTCCTGTTTCGCGATCACGAGTTTGGCGGAGATGAATCATGAACTGGATTCCGTACTACGGTGTTTGTGCGTCACTATGGTTTATCGCGTGGGTGACCGGCTTGTGGTACTTCCAGAGTCGTAGGCAGCACGGCCCTCTGTTGAAACGCCTTTCGTGGCCACGTCGCATTTCTCTGCTTGCTGTTCTCGCCGCGATCCCGGTTTCTTACGGATACAGTTACCCACTCTATCAGCATCTCGTTGCCGCGTATCCAGGACAACGGAACTGGCTTGCTTCAATGTCCGACCTATATATTCCCGCGCAGTTTTCCCAACATCCCTCCTGGTCGTACGAACCGTTTCTCTATCCGCTTGCTCTCGCTGCCATCGTTCTAATTCCGTTCGTTGTTCAGCGGATCGTACTTGTCACTCGCGTTCGACAGCGTCGCGTGGCTGGACTCATGCTTGTGGGGCTCCTTGCAGTGGCCTGCTTCATCACAATGTTAGTTGGTCCACTTTGATCTCAAGCGGTGACGTAGTGATGTCGGGTGGATGTGGCGTTGGGTGCCTGATCGCCTGGCACAGCCTGTGCCGCGCCGTGATTGCGTGCAACGAATTCCTTTTCGTCGAATAATGGACAGAGCGAATCATCGGCCTTTCTTTTCAAGATGATGGGACAAGCAACGTGAATGGCAATCGATTTCTAAGTGTGATGACCCGCCGCGACATGTTGCGGACCAGCGGTGCAGGGTTTGGCAGTCTGGCACTCGCCGCCCTGTGCCAAACGGACCGGTGCCACGCTGACACGCAGGGCACCGCTCCGCTGTCGCCCAAGGCGACGCACTTCGCACCGAAAGCGAAGCGGGTCATCATTCTGTTCATGCACGGCGGTCCGTCGCACATGGACACCTTCGACTACAAACCCCAATTGACCAAGGATCACGGCAAGCCGCTGCCGTTCGATAAGCCCCGCGTCTTCTCCGCCCAAACCGGGAATCTGCTGGGCTCCCCCTGGAAGTTCCGGCAGCACGGCGAATCGGGAGCCTGGGTCAGCGAACTGTTCCCGCATGTCGCCGCCCACGCCGACGATCTGTGCATCATCAATTCGATGTTCGGCTCCAACTCCCGGCACGGGGGCGCTCTGCTCGAATTGCACACCGGCAGCGACACGTTCATCCGCCCCAGCATGGGGTCCTGGGTCACTTACGGGCTGGGCACGGAAAACAACAACCTCCCCGGTTTCATCACGATCTGTCCCACGCTCACCCACGGCGGGGCCAACGCCTACAGTTCGGCCTTCCTGCCCGCCGACCACCAGGGGACGCCGCTCGGCAACGCCAGCATCCCGTCGGACCAGGCGAAGATCCCCTTCATCCAGAATTCCGACGGGCTCCCCCCGGACATTCAGCGGCTCGAACTCGACCTGCTGGGACAGATGAACCGCGAGCGATTGCAGCAGACCGGTCCCGACCCGGCGCTCGAAGGACGCATCAATTCGTTCGAACTCGCCTTCCGCATGCAGGCCGCTGCGCCCGGCCTGCAGGACATCAGCAGCGAATCGAAGCCGGTCCAGGACATGTACGGCATCGACGACCCGGCGACCCGCAACTTCGGCATCCAATGTCTGATGGCGCGGCGGTTTGCCGAACAAGGCGTGCGGTTCGTCCAGGCGAGCCACAGTTACAAATGGGATCAGCACAGCGGCCTCAAGTCGGCCATGCCCCGCAATGCCAAAGAAGTCGACCAGCCGATCGCCGCGCTGCTCACCGACCTCAAAGCCCGCGGACTACTCGACGAAACGCTCGTGCTCTGGGGGGGCGAGTTCGGACGCACCCCGGTCAGCCAGGGAGGGGAGGACGGTCGCGACCATAACCCGCAAGGGTACACGATGTGGATGGCCGGCGGCGGCGTGCGCGGCGGCCTTCAATATGGCGCCACGGACGATTACGGCTACTACGCCGTCCACGACAAGGTCCACGTGCACGACCTGCACGCCACGATGCTGCATCTGCTGGGCTTCGACCACGAGCGGCTCACTTACCGCTACGCCGGTCGCGACTTCCGCCTCACCGACGTCCACGGCGACGTCGTCCACGACATCATCGCCTGAGCCAGCGCGACCCACCGGTCCGAGCCAGGTAGGGTGCGTGGCCGTTGAGCAAGTTGGTGCGTTCGTTTGGTGTGGATCGCCGAACGACGCCCCGCATTGATCGCGGGATCCGAACGCACCGCCATTCAGCGCCCAAGCACCTATGAGGACAGTGTTGTCAAGTGTGGTGTTCTTGGTGCGTGATTTTACGGGAAGTCAGATTCAAGCGGTACGCTCACCGATCTATTCGGGATCAGCCGGCGGGGACGGCGCGGGCCGTCTGAGTGCGGAGGTGCGATTGTGAACGGGTAGAGCGCTCCGCCGAAAGCGGCGGTGGCCGCTGCTGCTGGAGGTTAAGCAGGATCCGCCCGAACAGTTCTTGATACGGATACGGCTCGGACAACGACAGCCACACCCGGCGGAGGCTGACTCGCAGCCGGCCACCGATCTTGAGTAGCGTAGGCCAGGCTGTGCGTGTGCCGTGAAAAGGCTTTGGGACTTCAGTGGGAGGTAGTCCCACCCGGAAACTGGTCGCTCCATCCGGTAGTCCTTGGGGCGGTTCAAGGAGGTAACGAATTGGACTGAAGCACTTCAAGAAAAGGCTCCC
>JAJDEI010000211.1 GCA_029259845.1 Planctomycetaceae bacterium
TCGTGGTCTGTCACAGCTTGATTTTCGGGGAGACGAACTTGAGTTTGCAGCGGGCGTCGTCGGTTTCCATTTGCCAGTCGACGCCCCGCCGGGTGTCGTTGACGTCGGTGGACCAGGCGGATGTTTCTGTGCGCAGGGCCGGGATATCGCCGAAGCGTCGGCCGGCGACGCATTGGCGGGTGAGGGAACGCAGTTCGTTTTCGGCGCCTGTGTTCTCGTTAAGAGGGCAGCCAACTGCCGTGCTTGGGCGTGTCACAGAACGCGATGCGGCGGACCAACTGCCGAGTTCGTTCCGGCTTGAATGCCTCGTAGAACGCTCCCTTGGTGTGCGTGTTCAGGTTGTCGCAGACGAGGACCACCCGCTCGCAGTCGGCGTCGCGGCCCTCGAGCAGACGCGCCATTTCCGTGGCCCAATCGAGTTTGGTTCTCCTTTCGCGAACCGCCACCTCGCGCCAACCGGCCAACGGTTCGGCGGACATGAAGATGTTCGCCGTCCCCGCCCGCTCGAATCCGTAGTCGACGCGGTTGCCATGCTTGGCTGTGGCGGGGATCAGTTCCCGCGGATCCTTGAGCAACGGCGCGAGTCAGCGCTACCGCGTCTTGCCTTCTTCCTCACTGATCGATCGGCGGCAAGACTTGCTTCCATGCACAGCACCGGACAGGCCGGATCGTACGGTTTTGAGTAGGTTTCCAAGACTTCTTCCATGTGCGCCACAAACTCGGCGTTGGACTCCGGCGGGCCATCTTGAAATTGACACGGCCCAATACTCGATCTTGCGGTTCGTCATCCCGTTTTTTGAGCGTTCGCCGCACGGTTTCGTAACTCACCGACTCCACGATCTCCAGTTCCACGACCTGGCGGGCCAACAGCCGCAGCGTCCAGTTGGCATCACCTTCCGGCGGCGGTCCCAGACGCGTGGCGATGACCTCAGCTTCCTGATTTCCGTCGAGCAGCTTCTCCACCGGCGGGGTGGCCCGCCGGTCACCGTTGAGCGTCTCTTCAAACCCCCGCTCGACCAGTCGCTGGCGGACGTTTTCCACGGTCTTGGTGCGACAGCCAAACGCTTCGGCGATCTTTTGGTCCGTCCCGTTCGGACCGTCCGCATCGGCCTTCAGTAACACCTGCGCGCGGCGCACCTTCTGGCTGGTCCCTTTCCGTTTCTTGATGACCTGTTCCAGTTCCCGCCGTTCTCCCTCCGAAAGGCGGACGATCTACTTTTTCGACAGGGGACACCTTTTTGTTCCCCCCCCAGCATCCGCGATCCTTCGAAAATCTCCAACCCTACTTCCTCGCTGTGACAGACCACTAGTCTGTCCTTTACTGCTCGCCGAACTCTGGGATAGGTATTCAATGTACGAGCGTCGAAGCACAGCGTGTAGTCCCGCCTCGCGACCACAAACTCGGCACTGAGACCGGTTCGTGTGTGGTCTCGATAGTGCCGCCAGAGACACGTGACACAAACGTCTTCCTCGCGTGGCTCGTGGGGGTCGCTCGGGGGTTCTGCCACGATCTCCAAAAATGACCTTGCGGGCACAATCTGCGACCATCGGCGCGAGACGCTCAGCGCGGCGATCAAGGAAATCGTCGGGTGGAGCAGTGGCGGCGGGAGGCGCGGATGCGCTGTTGATTGTGGCGGGTTTCGTGGATACAGTTTGCATTAGTGGAATCTCCTGTTGGTGCGGGAGGATCGGATTATGAGGCCCCGGCGGCTTGCCCTCCGCCGGGGCTTCGGTTTTCTCAAACGTACTCACGAATTGGCTTCGCTTTCCGCCTCGCCCGCCGCTGAGGCCGAACCTCGCCGCCGACGGCGCGGCCGGCAAGAAAGACATCCAAATCGCTCTGCAAAATGCGGAGACGCTTCTTGCGGCTGGAGCGGCTGACGCTGATCGCCCGCAGCTCGCCATCGGCGACCCACTGGTGGACGGTACGGAGCGAGACTATCAACTGCTCGGCGATTTGGTCGAGGGAGTATGACGTCACGATGACACCTCCTCCGCCGCCCGTGCGGCGAGCACTCGCTCGACAGCCTCAGGCGAGAATATCCATCGGATCTTCCCCGCGCGGATCGCGGGAACTCGCCCGGCCTCGGCTTCTGATCGGAGCCACTGTTGCGTAGCTCCGAGTCGTCGAGCCATGCGTCCCAGTGATAGGATCAGTGGCGTGGGGGCTGTGGTGTTCATGCCCCAACGGTAGGCGAGACCCTGTTAGCAGCCCGTTGAACAACTCATTCTGACTACAAGCGGTCAAAATTCGTCAGCTCGGCGTTGCCACATCTCGACGTATCTAGGGATATGTCCGCGATTCGGCTCCTTGATCTGACGAGTTGTGCCGCGCTCTCGCCGACGAAGCAGTTTTTCAACAGACTGTTAAGGAACCGTCATGCAACCGTCAACTTCAGGTTATTCTGAGATCGGTTCCTTGATCTGAAAGCGCCCTTTGCTTGGGGATTCAATCAGCGTTCCCCATGCGGGATGTCCCGCAAACAGCGATCGCATCGCGGATTTAGTTTCCGCGTTTTCTTGAATCGCTGATTCGCCCACAATGGGCGTGGCGTTCTGCCACGCCTCCCAGAGCACACGGACGCACGCCGCCTGTGTAGCTGTAAATCTATAGAGTGTGCCGTGCCAGTTAACGCTTGCAAAATCGACCGAGTGCCTGGCTGTTGAACCGCCCACTACTTGTTCCGATTCCCCATTGGCAGCCGACTGTTGTGCCTCTGTTTCACCAGCCGTGTCGGCCGAAGACGTTTCCGTGGAAGCCGCCAAGATCGACTCCCGCAGTCCTACCAGTTGCTGCCTTATATTCTCAATGTCCTGTCTCGGATGGGACGTATTCTCTGAATTACTTTCTGCTTCATAGTCAAGTTCGACCTCGCGTCCTCTCAGCAATTGCTCCAAGGCATCAGCCTGAACGACGCGAGTCTGTGCGGCTGATTCCAGCACCATGCCCATCTCATCGGTTCCCAAAGCGTTGCTTGTCTGAGAGCACTCTTCCCATTCCAGAAGCTCATCCACTTCGCCAATCGCGTACTCCACCCACTGGCTGCACGCCTCCTGTGACAACTCATTCGGCGCAAGATCATCTACCCACTTGGCGCGCCGTTTATCTCGTCGCATGCTGCGCCATTCACCGGGAAACCAGTGAGGAGAGGTCTTGTCGACACGTACGAGTAACGGCCAGTTAACGCCGGCTTCTAGCGGCTCAATCGCACGGGCGTCTGGGCCGATCAGTGTCTCGCCAATTGCGAGCATCAAATCGCGAGCGGCCAACCCCCAATCGTCTGGCTGATGGGAGCCGACGTACGGTTTCAGCGTCTTTCGTAGCCGCTCCTTCGTTTGCCTGGTCGAGTTCCTCAACCGTGACACCAGCAGTGGTGCAGATTCTCTCCTTCGCAGTGCGGCAAGCGGCTTCCTCTAACTGTGATTCGAGATGAAACAGCCGATGGGCTTCAGACAGGGTTTTCAGTACGGACTGCCTGTCATCCGGAAGTCGCGCAACAACGGCTGTCGCCTCAATCGGCACAGAGGGGGGCGATTGCTTCGCGGGAGGCTTGTTCGATGGCTTCTTCGTCGGGCTTCGCTTGCCAGCCTTCCTCGGCGACCGGTTCGCGTCTTTGTTTTCGTACCCGGCGCCGACTTCACCAACTTCTGCTTCGCCATTAGAGTCCGTCCGATCCGCCCGAAAGAAGAGAAAGAAGCTCCGTCAAAACCTTTTAAGGATAGTGAACAGGCAGGCAAGTTGAGTCCAGCCGAGAAACAGAATGGCGAGGCGGTCTTTGCGTTGGCCGATGCGGCCGTAGTCCTGCAGCCAGGCGTTGGTCCGCTCGATCTTCC
>JAJDEI010000212.1 GCA_029259845.1 Planctomycetaceae bacterium
CTAGTCCCAAACCAAGCAGGTCCGCATCGTGTTTGGGGGTGGTGCTCGGGAAAACTGCGACAACCGCCGGTGTTTTTCGCGGAGAAGAGGGAGGCGTCTCTCAGCGCGCGGCAACACACGGAGGCATTTCCGATGCAGAACCGTTTCGCACGGCCAATGGCCCGCCGCCAGCGGCGCATCGCACGGCGGCTGGATCGCAAGCACATTCCCGTCGAACGCGAACGGCCCGTGTTCCCAGCCGACGGCAGCCACGATCAGCGGGCCGAGCGGGCGCGGGGCCTCGCGGCCGGCGGCCGCGGCGCGATGCAGCTGTGGGTCGAGCACGTCGGCCGGGCTGAGTCCGTCGGTCAGAGCGTGCCCGTGCCCAGGCGGCACCGGCCGTCTCACGCGTCGGACCACGTGCTCACCATCACGTCCCACCTGCTGGCCGGCGGGACGCGGCTGGAACACATCGAACTGCGGCGCAACGACGAAGTCTTTCTCGACGCCTTGGGCGTGCAGCGCGTTCCCGACCCCGCGACGGCCCACGACGGCCGGCGACTTCTGCCGGCGGCGCGGCTTCGAGAACATTCGGCGCAACCGCGAAGACGTGGCCGCGTGCGAGTATTCGCCGACTGCCTGCCGCAAGACGTATTGCCTGCTTGTCGTGCGGAAGAATCTGTCGGTCGCCGTGGGCCGCGGGTGCTGTTCTCCGACGTGCGGTACTTCTTTCATCTGACCAACGATTGGGAGACGCCGGCCGATCCGTTGGTGTTGACGTCCAACCGACGCTGCGGGCAGGAGAAGCTGGTCGCGCAGCTCAAGAACGAGGTCTGCGCGCTGCGGGCGCCGCTGGACACGCTGGAGCGCAACTGGGCCGACATGGTGCTGGCGTGGACGTTGAAAGTCTGGCCGGCCCTGCTGCTGCCGGAAACCGGCCGCTGGCGGGAGAAACACGGCCGCGAAAAACGGACCGTGTTGAAAATGGAGTTCTCGACGTTCTGTCACGCGTTCCGGCAATGGCCCTGCCAGATCATCCAGAGCGGTCGGCGACGGATCTGCCGGCTGCTGTCGGGGAACCCCTGGCAACACGTTTTTCTCAGGCTGGCCGAACGCTGCGCGGGCCGCCGGTTGTGTTGACGCGGGACTTTCGGAAGCCGGCGTCCGGATGCTCCGGACCGCCGCGGCTCTCAGCCCCGGAAAGTTCGGACGCGATGACAGACATCACAACCGGGACGAACGAAATCGATCACCGCCGATCGGCAACGCCCCCAATCCACCCCGCCCAAATCCCGCCCCGAGCGGCTGCAAACCATTCAACACATGCCTGTTTGGGGACTAGTGAGCGGCACGTTGTGAGTGGCACGCGACGCAGCGGGATGACCATGCAGTTTGCCGTACGCGCTGTTGTTCCATCTGGTGCTGCGGAGGCTGCGCGGGCACGAGCGGCATCGGACGAAAATTGCCGGGAATCGGCAGCGAGGATTCGGCTGCGGAAGCGGGCGTCTCCCGAAAATCGGGGGCCATGAGCGGTTTTGAAGTTGCGAAAAGCGATGTTGCCGGCGTTGTGTCCGACATCCTTTCAAGTGATGTGTCGGCGCCGGGCGTCTGCGTGTGATCTTTCTGGCGATCGGCTTCGGATTCCAGGATGACCGATTTCCCAGACAACACCGAAAACATGCGCAGCACGTCCTGCAGTTCCGCGTCCGTGATCCGGAGCGAGATGCGGCCTCGCTCGGCCTGCGAGACCTCTCCCTCAAGAGAGGGGCCGATCAGCGGGATTTCACTGGACGGCTGTGGGATCGTGTCACGGACCGATTGCAGTTCGGCCATGAGCAGGTCGAGAAGCTGAATCATGCGGTCGACTGGCAGCTCCTGGTGCAGGTGGAGCAGTTCTTGTTGCCCGCGCTGCAGTTGGTCGAGCCGTGATCCGATCTGTTGCGACTCCGTCAAGTGGCCGATCTCTTGCCTCAGGTCGGCAATCTCGGCCTCCAGCCGCTCCTGGGCGGCTCGTGCGTCGTTGGCGTCCTGTTGTTTCCAGTCGATCGATGCCGCACCGGGGGACGCCGGCTCTGCCCAATCGTCCGTCATGGAGGGGCCGACGGCGACCGACTCAGAAAGGGAAACGGGATTGTCCTCCCATCCCGGAGGCGGCGGAAGCTCGAAGTATTCGCCGCGCTGCTCAAGTCCCTGCAGCTTCGCCGGCGAAAGAATGGGCATCGTGCGCCCGTGTGCTGCGGTCCCGGTATCGGTCGAACGTGGCGAGAAACCATCAGCCACAGAGGAAATGCGTCGCGCAGAGCGGGCGCTGCGGGCGATTTTCGCCGCACTGTCTTTCGTCGCACTGTCGAAGTCGGTCGGAGCGACCGTCTCCGGATGTTCCGGTGGGGTCGGGAGTTGAGCGTCATCGGCTGGTCCGGACGACGCCGGCGCCTGAGCGACCAATGTCGGTTTTCGGTCGGGTGTTGGTTCGACGGCAGCGGGCGCGTTATCGGCTTGACCGGCGACCCGGGTGTGACGGCCGTCCTCCGCAGGCGATCGCCCGATGTTTATTGCGAGGACAGCAGCGCCGTCTGACAGCACGGGGGTCGGCGGCTGCGATTTGGCGAGAATCGCCAGTCGCACGGCTTGCGGGTTGGAAAGGATGACCGCCAGCGACAGGACGAATGCCACCAGCAGCGCCCGGAACGCGACCTGGAACGGACGACGATTCGTTCCCATGAAGTCGATCCCGCCGTGAGTTTGTGAGATGGAAGCCGGAAGCGTGGCTGGGCGAAGGCCACCAATCGCCGGGGCAACCACCACCTGCAGCGAAGGCGGCTCCGGACAGCCGCGCGGGCCGATGCCGGTCGCTCCCGTGATCACTGACGCCAGATGGAGGTCAGGAACGGCCCGTCATCTCTTATCGGCGATGACTGGGCGTTTCTGTCGTCAAAGTCGGCGGATTCCGCAAACTCGTTCTATTTTCCCCAAGAGCTATCCCCAAACCGGGAGCCTCGCCCTCCAGGGCAAAGTGGGCTTTCCGTTTCCGGAGAGGCTCTGAGAGCCGACACGAGGAGCGCATCGCCCGCCGCCAAACTGGGGATTCCGACATGCTGAGAAGGCCGTCAGGAGATGTCGGGGCGAATCCGGACAACTGCGTTGCAGGCACTGGAGATGCGCTTTTGAAGTCGCATCGCGGGCATGGCAACGGGTGGATTCGCAGTGGAGAGACGTTCTGCGAAAGAAGCAAGAAAACGCGGCAAGGTCCCCTCAAAGCTCCCAGCTTTCCTTGCCGCGTTTCAAATGTCTGCGTCAGCGAACGAAGGTTGGGCAGGTTCGCCAATGCGATCCTTTCGGGCATACGGTGATCGGGACGCCTCCTCTGCCGGGAGAGGCTCCGGCAGACGCGTCGTCGGTCAGCACGAACGAATCTTACGCAAACATAGGTTGACGAATGGGACAGTCAAACAAATTGGTGAGAGTTCTGAAAATGTCTTCCGGTCCCGGACGAAGGCACGCTGATTGAGCGGTTGTGGGCCGGCTGGGCCGTGCGGCGGGTTTTCAACCTGCCCCGTCTTCCTGGCCTGCGGCACATTGGAAAGCTGATTCCCTACCGGAGTGTTTCACTTAAAAAATGGCATTTATGGAACATGCGCACGACTTGATCCGGCGCGTGTGCACTACAGTTGCGGGCTGACACGTTTCGCTCTGTGAGGCTTGTGATGGTCGCGAAACGCCGCAAGAAACGAGTTCCCAAACTCAAGTATACCCAGCCAAGTTGGGTCCGCTGTGCGGACCCTACTTGGCTGCGCCGCCCCGATTGACAAGCAATCGGGGCCACCCGCCACAAAGCCGATTCATTCGATTCGGTCGTTGTTGGTTCTGTCGGGCCAATTCGGAAAGTCTGGTTTCGGTGGAAACGAGTTGCTGAGACTTGCGCACAACTGTCGGCCAGTTTCCGTCAGTCGACAAGCGGTGAATGTTGGATGCGCCGGGGTCTCGAAGTCGCCACCGCCTACGATCAGTTCCGGATGTTCCTGGAGCAAGCTGATGAGGACTTTGTAACGGGCTTCAATCTCCTCGGTCAATTCACCACTTTCGTCATACAGTTTCTGGATATACGATCGTTTCGCAAAGCAGCTGACGCAATCAGCGGACGAAATGTCGCCTGTGTAGAACAGGGACAAGGTGAGAATTTGATCGGTATTCGAGATCCATACGCCATCATTTGGGCTGCCACCACGGAAATAGGCTGCAAGCACGAGCGATTCCTCGACTGATGTGAGGAGCAGCATGTTCTGTGTTCTTGCGATTGAGTTCACCGGGCCGGGTGCCCTGGTTGGGTGACGCCGGTGTGCCACGGCTGTGTCAGCCGTGCTGAATGAGGAGTGGCGTTGAGTGGTCCGAGGAGGGTCGTCCCGTGAGTCACTGCCGAGACGGCAGTGGCACACGATGCTTGCTCACCCGCCACGAGGCGGGCTAAAGCCTGAACTCCAACGCGCGGTCGTCCCTCACCCGGCCTCCGGCAATCCGAACGGTGCCCGGTACTTCTTGGTGAGCAGGGCGTTGGCTTCGTCGCAGCCGACGAACTGTCCGTTTGTGGCGTCGAATTCCAGCCGTCCGCGGGTGCGGTAGGTGATCTCACCGAAATGCACCAGGGCACAAGACAGGTGGGCGACTTCGGGCGGCGCGTGGGTGGCCGTGTCGCGGGTGCGGACGGCGTTTAGGAAATCGCTCATGTGCTCGGTGTAGCCGCGCTCGCCGCGGATCTCCTTGCCTTCCGTCGGACCACGCTTCGACTTGGGCCCCAGGAACGTGCTGAACGCGCCCCGCCGGGAGAAGACCATGTAGCCTTCGGTCCCGTAGAAGACGTTGCCGTTATCGAACCCGTGCATGCCGTAGGCGGTGAAGGGGTAGTTCTCGTAAATGAGCAGCCGCCCGTCCGGGTATTCGTAGGTCACATTCATGTTGTCGGGGTAGTCGCCGTCATGCCCATGCAACATCATGCGGCTGCCGCGGGCGGTGATGTGCTGCGGCAGGGTATCCACACCTAGCCCCCAGCGGGCCATGTCGAGATCATGAATGCCGTCGTCGCCGATCTCGCCGTTGCCGTAGTCGGCGAACATCCGCCACGTCTGGTGGAAGCGGTGTTTGTTGAAGGGCCGCTCGGGAGCCGGTCCCAGCCAGCGGTCATAGTCGACGCCGCCCGGCGGCACGCTGTCCGGCACCGGCGGGACCTCGTTGCGAATTTCCGCCGTCCACGCCCGGGCCACTTTCACCTCGCCAATGATCCCCTCCGCCAACAGCCGCCCTGCTTTTTCCGTGACGGGACTGCTGCGCATCTGGCTCCCCTGCTGTACGACACGATCGTACTTGCGTGCCGCCGCGATGATCATCGGCCCTTCGTCGAAGACATGGGAGATCGGTTTTTCGATGTAGGTGTCCTTGCCGTTTTTCATGGCCGCCAAGGCGATCGGCGCGTGCCAATGGTGGGGCGTGGCGATGATCACCGCGTCGACGTTGCGGTCTTCGATCACGTCTTCAAAACGACCAGTCCGCTTGGCCGGCGCAGGCTGCGAGTTGCCCATCACGCCCGCCATCCGCTCGATTTGGGCCGGGTCGACATCACACAGCCAGGCGATGGAAACCTCCTTGCCCCGTTTCGCAAGCCCCTTCACATGATGCGTCATGATGCCGCCGCAGCCGATAATTCCCACGTTCACCGTCTCCGGCTTTGCGGCAGCGAAGGCGTGGGCACCGGCGAGAGTTCCGACCGCCGCTGTTGCGACGGCCGCTTCGGCGGACTGCTGGAGGAATTCGCGTCGCGTGGAGTCCTGTGCCATGACATCTCTCCGACTCGGGGGTTTCGTGCCGCCCCGCGTCGGACCCCCACTGGACCCGGCGAGCGGCTGCGCCGAGTATACCGCGAAGTGGCGGCCGGCGAGAGTGGGGAGGTCGAAGTCGCGCAACAGACGGGTGCATCCGTCCGATGGTGGTGCTCGCTCATTTCCGGGTGGCTGGGGCGCTGTTGAGGCGGCGGAAACGTGTTCCCAGACCGAGTCCTGGGGCCGTGACGCGGTTCGTTCACTGTCCACAGCCCCAGAGTCCCGCGACGCTGACCAATCATCGATTTCAGATCGCCCCAGCCACCCCCCGACCAGCACGGGCACTTCCATTCGCTTTGCCCGGAAGGTGCTCTTGCGATCGACGGCGTTTGTCCGACAATGGTTGAATTGGGATGAAACTCTCGTTGGCGGTGAACCGGCCTTCGGACTGACATTGGAAAAAGGGACGCCTGTGAGTAATTCGATCACCCGTCGCACCTTTCTGGTTGCATCGGGACTGGGACTGGGAGGCACGACGTTCGGTCGTCCGCTGCCGTTGCAGGCAAGTGCCGAGCCGGCGGCGGTTTCGTCGTCAGTGGCGGGCGGCAAGGCCAAATCGACGATTCTGTTCTTCCTGTGTGGCGGCGCGTCGCACATTGACATGTGGGACATGAAGCCGCACGCACCGGGCAAGTATCGCGGCCCCTTCGAGCCGATCGCCACCTCCGCGCCCGGCGTCACACTGTGTGAGCATTTGCCGCTGCTGGCCAAGCAGGCGCATCATCTGACATTGGTGAACTCGGTTGGAGCGACGGTCAACACAAACGACCACCATGCCGGCTACTACTACAACCTGACCGGGCACGTGCCGGACGTGACCTTCAAGACAAAAGGCAACAACCGCACGCCGTATCCCGATGACTGGCCCTACATGGGAACGGTTGTCGCTTCCAGGCGTCCGGCCCATGCCTATCTGCCGAACGCCATCACCCTGCCGCACATGCCGAGCCGCAAACCGTACACACGGCCCGGGCAGTTCGCCGCCCGTCTCGGTGTCGAATACGACCCGCTCTACCTGCAGGGGCGTCACGAGGAACCGCTGCGGTTCACCGCCCCCGCACTGGAACTGCAACAGGATGTGACCGCCGGCCGCATCACATCACGGCGAAGCCTGCTGACGGCCATTGACGATGCCCGCCGGGATTTTGAAAACGTCGCCCCCGCACAACTCTGGGACCGTCAGACCAACCGGGCCATTTCGCTGCTCTCGTCCGGTCGCACATCCGGGGCGTTCGACATCACCTCCGAGCCGGAGCCAGTGCGCAGACGTTATGGCGAGACGGTCAACGGCATGAGCCTGCTGCTGGCGCGGCGATTGGCTGAGGCGGGCGTGCCGTTCATCACGGTTTTCTGGCTGGGCGCGGGCGCGGGTTCCGCTGAGGCGAAGAAGTGCAAGAGTGCCGGAAGCTGGGACACGCATGGCAGCAACTTTGCCTGTCTGCAGAATGACCTCTTACCGGAGTTCGACCGGGCGTTTTCCGCGTTGATCGAAGACCTCTCCGAGCGGAGCATGCTCGATGAGACGCTGCTGATGGTGACCAGCGAGATGGGCCGCAAGCCCAAGATCGGCGATCCCCGTTCGGGCGGCACCATCGGAGCGGGACGGGATCACTGGACGCACTGCCTGACGGACGTGCTCGCCGGCGGCGGCTTGCAGGGCGGCCAGACCTACGGCACGAGCGACCGCTACGCCGAATTCCCCGCCGACAACCCGGTCACCCCCGCCGACATCACTAAGACCGTCTACCACGCAATGGACATCCACGATCTCGAAGCCTTCGACGTCGAAGGCCGCCCCTACAACCTGCTCGCCGAAGGGTCGCCGCTGACCGGGCTGTTCTAGGTGCCTGGCCTACTCAACTGGAAACATGTGTGCCCTGCTACGGGGATCAGTCGTGCCCCACGCAGCGGGGTTCGACGCCGGCAGCACCTGCACGAATCGAGCGTCTCCAAGCCAATTCACACCGCCGTCAAGCGGAGTGATATACCGAAGCGAGTCACCGCACACACGTTCCGCCAATCGTTCGCGACGCACCTGATCGAGGCCGGTTCCGACATCCGCACCGTACAAGAACTCCTTGGCCACAGTGACGTTCGGACCACGATGATCTACACTCATGTCCTCAACCGAGGCGGACAAGGCGTCCGCAGTCCTGCTGACTTCGATGATTTTCATTCCGGATAACGTGCGCACGTTATCCGGAATCATTCTGAATAAACACTAGTTCGCTCACAAACATTGGCCCACTATGGCAAAACCCCGCCCATCAATGTTTATCGGTTCTTCTGCCGAAGGTCTGCCCATAGCGGAGGCTATACAGCTCAACTTGGACTACGCCTGCGAAGTCACTATCTGGTCGCAGGGCGTGTTTGGGCTTGGCCAAGGCACTCTCGAAGCCCTTGTTGATCGCCTTGGTGATTTTGATTTCGCGGCATTGGTGCTGACACCCGATGATGTCACGATCTCGCGAGATCAGGTTGAGCAGTCACCACGCGACAATGTCCTGCTTGAGTTGGGCATGTTTATTGGAGCGTTGGGGCGAGAAAGGTCTTTCATCGTTTATGATCGCGGAGCGTCTATAAAGCTGCCGTCAGATCTCGCCGGCGTTACTCCAGCGACTTATCAAACCCATTCAACAGGAAATTTGCAGTCATCCCTTGGGGCTGCGGCGACGCTGATTAAAGGAACAATCGAACGCCTCGGAAAGAAGACGCAGAAAATCGGTGCCGACATAGATGAGAACACTACCTTTCAAATCATTCACGACTTGCTCGACAATGCACCCGAGCAATTCATTATTTGGATGCATGAAAACAACGCGAATATGAGTCGGCAACCGCGTTATTTCGGCCTTGGCATCAAATACGAATACTCAATGAGGAATTGTTCTGGTGGGCAAGGCGGTTTCTCCATCGATGAGCTTTGCAACAAATTTCCGGACGCAGGATTACTTCAGGTCAACCTGCGGAATGAGGTCGCGCTAACTCCACGAGGCAAATCGTTTGCTCAGTGGCTCATCGACAACGGGCACAAGGCGGACTACTTTCGCTCTGATGTCGGGCAGTGGGGTCAAATGCCGCCGGGTGGCGGCTTTCCTTGGCCGAGCGAGCATGCGCCGAGTTGGCCTGACGCCAGAATCCAACCAGCGACGGATAACCCAGAACCGAAACCCAATGTTTCAGCGGGCGAAGAGTGAGCGAACAAGGCGGTGAACCCGAGCGGCGGATCGGGGCGGCTCCTGAAATCAAAGTCACTTGGCCGCCGCCGGGTTACCTTAGGCGTTCGTCGTTCCCGTTGTACGACGAACGTTGCGGCTGAGCTCCCGCAGCGTTCGATGGTCGGGGATACTCCGTCCGGTTACATTTGCACCGCGGAATGGTGTCGGGACGTCGAACCAGCGGGTGGAGTGAAGTAGGTCAGGCTTCGCCGGACGACACGGCTCAGATGCACGAACGCTGTTCCATCGCTCGATCACGGCATTGGATCGTCAGGCAGAGCCTGACCTACGCGGCTTCGTCGGCCCAAAGGTTGCAAGCAACCTGGGCTACCCGTAAAATTGCCCACTTGCGGATGATGTCCCCAGCTCATTGGAAGGTTCTGGTGTGGACTTTTGGGTCGTTGAAGTGAGCTGGCTTTCATATGATTGGCCAGTTGCTGGTCCTGTCGGGGTTCATTATGCCAAACCGAAAACATCGAAGAGCCTTCACACTCATCGAACTCTTGGTTGTGATCGCGATCATTGCCATTCTCATTGCGCTATTGCTCCCCGCAGTTCAACAGGCACGAGAAGCCGCCCGGCGCACGCAGTGCAAGAACAATCTTAAACAGATGGGACTGGCGCTGCACAATTACCACGATGTTTACCTGGGGTTCCCACCAGGGGTCGTATCGAAACTGGCCGATCCCAATTGGACGATTCCGCCCGGGCAGTGTACTGCTGCACCAGAGGATCTGGGTCCGGGGTGGAGCTTCTTTGCGAGAATGCTGCCTTACCTGGATCAGGCAAATTTTTTGGCCACAATCAATTTCCATGTGCCGCTCAGTGATCCGTCGAATGAAGAGTCGCGGAAGTATGTTGTCTCAACCTACCGCTGCCCCACCGACCCGGGTCCGCAGCTTGTATCCATCTACGATTGCGGATCACCGCCTTCCGACTCCAACACCCCCACGATCATGGTATCGGAAGTGGCCTCGACGAGTTACGTTGGTTCGCTCGGCGGTGCGAAGACCGGCGGCGATCCGCTGTATGGTTGCTATGAGCATCAGCCGTTCAACGGAGTCTTTCATCGCAACGTAAGTGTCCGCATCAGGGACATTACCGACGGGACATCAATGACCGTCGGAATCGGTGAGCGATCCAGTGAACTGGTCTTTTGCGCCTGGGCTGGCGTCGTGCCGGGACAGGAGGTCATCTACAACTTCAAGTTGAATCCGACTCCTTACAATCCGGCCCTCCCTGCCTGCCAGAACTGGCGGCCCGCACTCGTTGGCGTGGTGGCACACAGCCGGCAATCGTCGTTCAATGATCCTACTGGTAGCACCGGGCAGTTCTATTCATCGCACGTCGGGGGCTGCCAATTCCTGTTCATGGACGGGTCGGCTCGCATGCTCAACGAAAGCATGAACAAGCAGACGATGTGGGCCCTCTGCACGCGAAACAACGGCGAGATCATCTCTGGTGATGCCTTCTAAGGCCACGATTCCCGCTGACGCGGAAGCGAGTAAAGTAGGTCAGGCTTCGCGTGTGCCGTGAAAAGGCTTTGGGACTTCAGTGGGAGGTAGTCCCACCCGGAAACTGGTCGCTCCATCCGGTAGTCCTTGGGGCGGTTCAAGGAGGTAACGAATTGGACTGAAGCACTTCAAGAAA
>JAJDEI010000213.1 GCA_029259845.1 Planctomycetaceae bacterium
CGAAAGCAGCGCCGCAAAATACAAACCGCCCTCTCTGCGAGCCGCCCACACCGCAGCACGAAACGATTTTCCCATGTTTGGCCTCCTTGCCAGTTGGACTGTTGTGACAATCGTCCTTCTGGCCTGAGAGGCCTTCTCTGACTCTATCAATCGAAGACCCAATCACTTACGACACTTCAAGTGCCATTCGGGCCTGACCCCAGCCTGTGAACGCTTACGTATCCCGCCGCTCACTCAGGAGCATGACTCATGTCGCTCGTTCGGTCACGTTGTCTCGCCTCTCTCCTCTTAACGTCATTGTTTCTGCCCGCAGGCCTTGGTGTCGCTCAACTCGGTGCCGCGGAAAAAGACGACTCGTCGAAACCGAAAAACACCAAACGGGCGGAGATCGCCGTCTTCACAATCAAGGGGGCGCTCAAAGAGAAGCCGACGCCGGAAGACCTGCCGTTTGGCCCGGCGAAGGGGGGCGAATCGCTGCTGCGGTTGGTCCAGCGGATCGACAAGGCGGCCGCCGATGACGACGTCGCCGCCGCGGTGTTGCTGCTCAAGCAGCCCGCCATCGGCACGGCTCAGTTGGACGAATTGCGGTCCGCGATGAAGCGGTTCACCGACACCGGAAAGCCAATCTATGCCCACGCCGACTCGCTGACGACCGGCAGTCTGGCCCTGCTGGCAGGAGCCACCCGCATCAGCATGGTGCCGACCGGCGACCTGTTCATCAATGGACTTTACGGCGAGCAACTCTACCTGCGGGGATTGTTCGATAAACTGGGCGTCAAGCCGGACTTTCTCACCTGCGGCACCCACAAGAGCGCGGCAGAGACCTACATGCGGACCGGTCCCAGCCCGGCGTCCCAGGAGATGACCAAGTGGCTGTACGACGGCATCTACGACTCACTGATCCGTCTCATCGCCGCAGGCCGCGGCGTCGAGGAGCAAAAGGCGCGGGACTGGATTGACGTGGGCCTGTACTCGGCGGAGCGTGCCCAGGAATTGGGCATCATCGACGCCACCGAGACCCGTCATGACTTTGCCGCGTACATCAAGCAACAGCACGGCGACAATCTCAAGTTCGACAAGAAGTACGGCAAGATGCGGCAGTCGTCGCTTGACCTCAACAATCCGTTCGCCGCCTTCCAGTTGTGGGCTCAAATCCTCGCCGGACCGCAAACGCGGCGGTCGACGAAGGACGCTGTCGCCATCGTGTATGTTGAAGGCCCGATCATGGTCGGCGACCCGGAGGCATCGTTGTTGGGCGCTGCCCAAGGGGCGTTCAGTTCGCCGCTTCGCAAGGCGCTCGACAAGGTCGCTGAGGACGACACGATCAAGGCGGTCGTGCTGCGGGTCAACTCGCCGGGCGGCTCGGCAGTCGCCAGTGACATTATCCTCAACGCGACCAAACGGGTTGCGGCAAAGAAGCCGTTTGTCGTCTCGATGGGCAACGTCGCCGGCAGCGGCGGGTACTACGTCGCCTGCGGGACCGACACGATCTTCGCCGATGAAGCAACCATCACCGGCTCGATCGGCGTCGTCGCCGGCAAGCTGGTCACCACCGATATGTGGAAACGCTGGGGCATTAACTTCAGCCCGGTTGAACGAGGCAAAAACGCAGGCATCCTCGCCGGCTACGAAACCTTCAGCGATGAGGAAGAGGCCCAGTTCCAAGCCTGGATGGACGAGATTTACGGCGTCTTCAAGGATCACGTCACCGCAGCCCGCGGCGACCGCCTCACCAAACCGCTCGACGACATGGCCGGCGGTCGCGTGTACACCGGCAAGCAGGCGCTCGAATTGGGACTCGTCGACCGTCTGGGCGGTCTCGATGCGGCGATCGGCTTCGTGGCTGATGCTGCCAAACTCGAAGAGGGCGACTACGAAGTCCGCATCGTCCCGCGTCCCAAGAACTTCATCGAGGAAATGTTCGCCGAACTCGCCCCGCAGCCGAAGGACGATGACAAGAATCTCTCGCTGCGACTGCTCGACGCCGTCGGTCCGGCGCTGCAGGCCGCCGACCCCGAGCGGCTCTTACTGCTCAAGCAGGCCCTGCGGCAACTGGACGTCCTCCAGTCCGAAGGCGTCATGCTCACCATGCCGGTCATGGACGTGACACCGTGAGGTTCGCTTTAGCGGCGGATGTTTTCACCGTGGAGACGCGGAGGATCGCAGAGACGCGCGGAGGTTGAATGACTGGATGGGTCGTATTCCCGAGTTGTGTTGGTAATCACGGGGCATCCAAGAGATGAACGGTCCGAAGAGTGGGAACACCGGGTTTGGCCACGCTCGCTGACACTTCCTCTCCGTACTCCACGCTCCAGACATCAGCCCATTTCGACAGCGGGTAACGGAGTGGTGTATGCGTCACCAACAAGTCGACCGGAACGTAGCGGCGTAGGGTGGGTGTAGTGTTAGCGAAACCCACCGTCCGGGTGGAGGTTCCACTTTGTCTCACCCACGCGGGTGGCCCAGCCGGACCGGCTGGGTGCCGGAGGCACTGGATGCCTCACACTCGGCTCGCAACGTGTCTGGAACGTCTGAGTGCTGAGTGTGAGGCATCCTGTCGCTTCGCGACCCAGCCAAATTGGCTGGGCCACCCTGTCACGGCAATCGCACGTCGAAACGTGATAAAACGACGCTCAAACCGTCGTTTGGAAGTGAAACGCGTTGGATGTTACTTCGTTGATTGGAAATCGTCACATCACCCCAAGTGACGAGGTCAGACTTTGGAGTCAATTTCGA
>JAJDEI010000214.1 GCA_029259845.1 Planctomycetaceae bacterium
GCATCGACTTGATTGAGGAATAGTTTCTCCGCCGCCGTCAGTGCGTCGATGCCCAACGCAGAACCGGCACCCGACAAATAGTTGTCGTTGTCCGCATGGAAGAAACTATTGGCGTTGCCTAGCAGCGTTGTATAGATCAACTTCTCCAGCTTGATCGCCGCCATCCGTCCTAGGACTTTGGGAATAGACTCGAATGCCGACAGGTCATCGTTAATGATGTCCGTCCGGGATAGCGAGACCATCCGGGCATAGGTCTTGCCTTGAATGGTGTAGGCGTCCTCGGTGTTCAGCGCCATATGTTTGATGTGACCGCCGGGTCCGACCTCCTCGAAGTCGCCCTTCGGTGTCAGGCGGTATCTCTTCGCTGCTTTGAGGTCCTGTAGATTTCCGATGGCACAGAATTCTTTCCAGGTCTGCTTGACCATCCCGTAGCCTTCGAGCAACAGCTTGTTCGACGAATTACTGAGGATGCCCGGCAACGAGACCGTACTAAGCCCCGACGCTTCGAGCTTCCTGCTGGCTTGGAAGGCTGCATGGATGTAGCTGTCGCTGATTTTGTTCGATGGAGCGGACATACCGGCGGCTTGCAACACATGCTGCATCACGTTGAACAATGTCGCACCCCGGTGTTCGGATCGTGATGCACAATCGATAACATCGTCGCCATAGCTTCCGGCCAGGAATGCCTGCGAACCTCCGCAGTTCATGGCGAAGGACGCGCATAGGACTTGCGTGTTGTCCGGCCCACCGGTCGAGTGGCGAAGGTTGTTAGGCGATGTCGTTCGCTGGTCGGATTTCATGATTTCCAGTTCCGTTTTTTCGGGTGTCCAGCCGCCGATTATAGCAGCACTCGCGATGAGTGGACGATTGACGGCCAGTGTTTCAATTCTCGCGATTCGCTGGTGTTCTGCCGATCGGGTTGCACGTAAATCGATCATCGCCGCAGCCGCCGCAGGAACCGCAGGAACCGGCTCCGAATTCGGGTCGTGGGGGTTGGTCTCTGAATCGTACAGCATCGTCAAAAACTCAATTGCGGCGGGTGATAGTGCCTGGATATCGAAGCCCTTTTCGGTGGCCCATTCTTCAAAACTCATTGAAGTTGCTCCTGTAGCGGCTCGCGCCGCGAGATTTACGCTGGTTGTGGGATCCGCTCCGGAAGCGAGAACGGATGTTTCGGTCAGTTCCGACCGTCTCGCCACGATGATCGGCCCTACGAATTCTCGATGGTTAACCGACACTCGCGAGCCGTCGGAGATTTCTTCCTGCTCTGTGACGAGTACGCCGATTGAAGCTCGCCATTTGTGATCGGCTCGCGCGATGACTTGTTGCGCCGGTGTGAGAGGTGCCCCCTCTATCGGTGGGTGGACCGTCACCGGCCCAGACATCACCAGAGCGCGGCCAGTGTTCTCGACGCTGTCCGTCTGCCCGATGGTTGCGGAAATGCTGTTCTCGTGGTCGGCCAGAATCGGAATCGAATCGGGAGCGGTCACGCCTCCCAAATCAACGACGACAGGCAATCGAAAACCGGTGACGTTTAACGTCCCGCCGGAGTAGGCGAGAATCTCGAACCGCCTCTGCTTGCCAGAAGCAGCACGGAGATGGATCGGTGCGTTGAAGGTGAGTGTGGTCACTTGTCCAAAATCCCTTCGTCGATGCCCCGCAGCTTGGCTTTCATGGCGGTCACGAACACCCGCCGCAAGTCGGTGTCGTCGCACCTCGCGATGATTTCGAGCATCCCGTTGACGTCGAATTCGGCGAGGTCCGAAAAGCCGGATTGACCTGCAACTCTTGCCTGCATCTCGACCAGTTCTGCCGACGACAAGCGATGCAGATGCCTCCGGTCTAGGGGGGCGAATCGTCTGCCGCAATCGAGCAACAGCATGGCCTGTAAGATGCCCCGTGCCGTCCAGGCGAAACGACCATTTCGAATGCCGACGCCGTCAACCTTTTTGTCGCGGGCCCACGACTCAAGCAGCGTGATAGCCGCGTCATATCCGCCACCGATGCGAAGTAGTTCACTCGTGGTCTCGCTCGATGCGGGATAGTGCGGCAAAATATCCGCCTCTCGCCACAATTGAGCGATACGAGCCACGCACTGGGTCTCGTCGCCCATGACGGGTCGCAGGTCGTCGGCGAGAATGGATTCGATGGTGGTGGTCATTGTGCGTGCTCCTGAGTGAACTATGAAGGGTTGGGAAAAGGCTGCGAACCCGAATCTGGCGAAATGCCAAGGGTCGCGCAAAGTTCCGTTACAGCGATTCGCAAAAGTGTTCCAGATATCGCCTTTTCGTCATTAGCTGGCGAACCGATGGGAACTTCGCGCGTCGCAAACCGATGCTGACAGCCGTCACACTGGCGGTAGCGAATGACACCCGTCGGTGTCGCTTTCGTGCGCCGAACATGAGTAGCAATCCCGCATTGCGGACATGGCAGGCTGTTAGGTTTGGCAGTTTTCATCGCGAAAACAAAACTCTCTAAAAGCGCGCTGGGTGCTTGAGTGGTATCTAG
>JAJDEI010000215.1 GCA_029259845.1 Planctomycetaceae bacterium
CGTCTGCACATTTTTCAACTCTCCGCGCGATCGAATGCCGGACTCGATTCGACTTGAGAAACCACCGTTTCACCCTTGGCTGAAGCGGCCAAACTGCAATCATGTTTCAGAGGCCCAACATCGACGTGCGATTGCCGTGGCCACCCTGTGCAGGGGAAACAAGGGGGGGGATTGCCGCTCTCCTGATTCTGGCGGAATCATCTTGTTTGATCCGGGAGGAGAGGAAATGACCTTGACTAAAGTGTTTCTCGGGACCGAGATGGAAGCCACCCTCGTCCGCGCATATTTGGAGGAGAACGGAATCAAAGCGGTCCTGCAGGGCGTGACCATCGCCAACATGGTGCCTTATCTTGCGGCACCGGCATACGGGGCATCGGTGAGCGCCTGTGTGGCAGACGATGACGCCGAACGCGCACGAACGTTGATCGCTCAGAGGGAACCGGCCGAGTAATTGGGAACGAGCATCCCGGGTGCTGTTGATGGGACGGATTTTGTTTTTGTCTGGACCATCCTGTGGAGCCCACCGTCCGGATGGTGGGTTCTCCTTCGTTTGACCCACCAGGCCAAGCTGGCAAACCTCCGCGCGTCTCTGCGGACCTCTGCGTCTCCGCGGTGAATCAAGCGCCAATCGGGCGGATCAGTGCCTGCATGGAACTCGCGCTGACGGGACAGCGGCGCGAGCCCTCCAAGCGCGACGCTGCCGGGGAGCTCGGAAAGCCTTGCCTCCCGCCACCCCCAGGGAAGACAGGTTTCGAAACAGCTTCTCCGCCGACATCGGAGCGGCGTCGGGGGGGAGTGTTCGCGGGAATCACGGGAAGCGTTCACCGAGGAGCCCTTGATTGAGCCGGCTGAGGGCCTCCCCTTCAATCTGACGCACGCGTTCGCGGGTCAGTCCCAGGGCTTCGCCGATCTCTTTGAGCGTGCATGGTTCGCCGTTGTCGAGGCCGAACCGCATCCGCAGGATCGTCGCTTCGCGGGGGGCCATTTCGTCCAGCATGCGGTAGACATGTTTGAGACTGTCGTTCTGCAACAGTTCGTCTTCCGGTCCCTTGCTGCGTTCGTCCGGCACGATGTCCCCCAACGACCAGCCGGACTCTCCCTGATCGGACTGCGGCGTGGAGTTATACAGTTGGATCGCCTTCTTAACGATGCGGAGCTTCTTTTCGGGCAGCTCCAGTTCACGGGCGACTTCTTCGGCTGTCGGGCTGCGTCCCAGCTCGTCCTGCAGCTTGGCGGTCGCCCGCCGCCATTTGGTCAATAGCTCGACCATGTAGGCGGGGATGCGAATCGTTTTCGCGGAGTTCACCAGCGCCCGTTTGATCGATTGCTTGATCCAGTAGCTGGCGTACGTGCTGAAGCGGGTGTTCATGTCCGGGTCGAAACCCTCGACCGCGCGGAGCAGACCGAGGTTGCCTTCCTCGATCAGGTCGGGCAGCGGCAGGCCCT
The DNA here is from genome assembly GCA_029259845.1 of Planctomycetaceae bacterium. Lineage (GTDB taxonomy): Bacteria > Planctomycetota > Planctomycetia > Planctomycetales > Planctomycetaceae > JAHBXU01. The sequence continues at coordinate 1,447 of JAJDEI010000215.1, forward strand.
TGCCGGTGTACCCCCGTGCGATGTTGACGACCAGCCGCAGATTCGCCCGGACCATGCGGTCCCGGGCGGCGGTGTCGCCGGCGGAGATCAAGTTCGAGAGATCCTTTTCCTCCTGGGCGGTGAGCAACGCCGTTTCGTTGATCTCGCGGAGGTAGGTCTCCAGCGGGCTTTGGACGGAGGAGGAGAGTCTGCGGCGGGTCGTTTTTTGCATCGGGAGATCAGCGGCGTCAATCAAGGGATCCGATGCGGGGAGACTGGGAGCGGATTCCAACCGCAACCCCGCAGACGCGCGCATCCGTGAGCTAACGAATTCGTTATCGTCCGGCTGCCCAGACAGGGTTGAGGGGGAAGTCCGGCGAAACCTGCGCGATTGCGTTGAGGTGAAGGCTGGCGCACTCGTAACGGTTGGCAAGCGGGTGGTACCGACCGTGCGGATTAATCCAGCGGGGGACACCTGCAACCCAACGGACGAGAAAGCGAGAACACCAATCTCGACTGATTGACGCGGGGTGGCCCGACCGGCACGGCTGGGTCGCGAAGCGACAGGATGCCACACACTCGGCGTCCGCAGATTTCAACCGGACTGTTAGGCGTACTCACCGGGACAATGTTGGTGGGCACAGCCGACGCTCCGACGGTCTCTTCCCCTGTCGGGATACTGCGGGGTCTCGTGATCTGGTAAGCTTGATTCACGGATTTGAACATTGAGCGGGGCAGGATCATGTGGGATCGTCGCGAAGTATTGCAGGCCGGATGTTCGTCCTTTCTGGGACTGACGTTGCCAACGCTGCTGCAAAAACGGGCAACTGCGGCTGCCGCAGAAAGACGGGCCAAGTCGGTCGTGCTCGTCTTTCTTTCCGGGGGCGGCAGCCATATCGACATGTTCGACCCCAAGCCCGATTCGCCCGAGACCAAGGGGGAATTCGCGCCGATCGCCACGCGGGTTCCGGGCGTGCAGTTCACCGAGATGATGCCCCAGATGGCCGCGCGGGCCGATCGGTTGACGGTCGTGCGTTCGATGTCGCATACGGACAACCGCCATCTGTCCGGTTCGCACAACACGCTGACGGGGGCCGTCCAGCCATTTCGCGGCAACTCGAATCAGGACAAATCGCTCAATCGCGCGGACTGGCCCTGTTACGGAGCGGCGCTCGATTATCTCCGTCCCCCACCGGGCGGATCGCCGTCGCATGTCACCATCCCGGTGCCGTTAATCGAAGGGGTCCTGGTTTGGCCCGGCCAGCATGCCGGCTTTCTCGGTTCCAAGTACGACCCGTTCCAGGTGAACTCCGATCCCAACAACGAGGGTTTCGCCGTCGACGGGCTCAGCCTGACGGAGGGCTTGAGTGTCGGACGCTTCCAGCGCCGCCGGCAACTGCTGGAGTCGGCCAATCAGCGGGAAGCGTTCCTGGAGGAATCGTTGCTGGGGCGGCAGTTCGCAGACAATCAGGAATCGGCGTTCTCGTTATTGACCTCCTCCAAGTTGGCGCAGGCGTTTGACATCAAACAGGAGCCGGACGACGTCCGCGAGCGTTTCGGTCGCAACCGCATGGGGCAGACGCTGCTGCTCGCGCGGCGGCTCGTCGAAGCAGAGGTCCCGGTCGTGCAGTGCAACATGGGGCACGTGCAGATTTGGGACACGCACGTGAACCACTTTCCCCGGCTAAAGAACGACCTGCTGCCGCCATTGGACCGAGGCGTCAGCGCGCTGCTGGACGATCTGTCGGACCGGGGGTTGCTCGATCAGACGCTGGTGATCGTCGTCGGCGAATTCGGGCGCACACCGCGTATCTCGCCACTGGCCAATCAATCGGTTCCCGGCCGTCACCACTGGGCTCCCGCTTATTCGGCGGTCTTCGCGGGGGCCGGAGTGCGCGGCGGCCAGGTGATCGGCAAGACGGACGAGATTGGCGCTTATCCGTTGACGAAGACGTACCATCCCAACGACCTCGGCGCGACGGTGTACAGTATGCTGGGAATCGATCCCGCTGTCATGGTCCATGACCGGCTTGATCGTCCTGTGCCGCTGAACCAGGGGAAGGTCATGGACGTGCTGTTCGGCTGACGCCGCGTGGCTGATTTCTGATGACCTTCGGGCTGCGAGGAGATGATGCGAGCCGTGAGATTCCATCCTTTCCCAACGCGACGAAGCGTGTGGCGGATTCTCTGCGCAGGCGTGTTGGGCGTCGGGTTGCTACTGAGCAACGGGAACGTGCGTGCTGCCGACGTCTCCTGGCTTGAGGATGTTGTTCGACGTCCCGCATCGGTTCCTGAGGCCGACCGGGGGCACTTTGCTCCGCTGCTGGTGACAGCAGAGGGCAAGCCAATCCGCACGCTCGGGCAATGGAAGACCAAACGCGAGCAGGTGCGGAAGGCGTGGTACGAGTTTCTCGGTCCCCTGCCGCAAGAGCGGCCGATCGTTGATCTCAAAGTGCTCCATGAAGATCGCGACGCCGGGTGCGTTCGCCAACTCGTGGAGTACGAAAGCGAGCCGGGCCAATTGGTCCAGGGATACCTGCTGATGCCGTTGTCCCCTTCGCCAACACCGCTGCCGGCGCTGGTCGCCCTGCACCAGACGTCCAAGTTCAGCATTGAAGAAATCGCCGGGATCAAAGGGATGGAGGTTCAGCGGATCGGCCCCAAACTGGCCCGGTGTGGATTTGTCGTGTTTTGCCCGCGGAACTATCTGTGGCAGGACGCGGAGGACTATCGGCAGGCGGTGGCCCACTTCAAAGCGCGGCACCCGCACACACTCGGCATGCACAAGATGCTTTACGACGCCCTTCGCGCGGTTGACGTGCTGGAAAATCTCCCGCAGGTGGACGCGTCGCGAATCGGCTGTGTCGGGCATTCCCTCGGTGGAAAGGAAACGTTGTATCTCGCCGCCTTCGACGACCGGATCCGGGCGACCGTTTGCAGCGAGCCGGGCATCGGGTTCTCGTTCACCAACTGGGATGACCCGTGGTATCTCGGGCCGGGCATCAACACCGACGGTTTTGCGCTCAATCATCACCAACTGGTGGCACTGGCTGCGCCGAAGCCGTTCCTCCTGTTGGCGGGCGAAGCGGGCAGCCGCGCGGTGTCCGACGGAGACCGCTCGTGGCCCTACCTGGAAGCGGCCCATCCCGTCTGCCGTCTGTACGGCGAGCCGGTTCGGATCGGCATGCACAACCACCGGCAGGGGCACACCATCTCGGACGAAACGTTTGAGCGATTGGCCGAGTGGCTGGAAACGTATCTCGCGGATTGAGGCTGCATCACGAACGAGGGTGCCTGGGGCGAGGGTGCCTGGGACGCTGTTGAGGCAACAGAGACATGTCCTCTGACCGATCACTGGGGCCGTGGCGTGGTTCGTTCGATGCCCACAGCCCCAGAGTTCCGCGCGGATGGCCGATCATCGATTTCCGATCGTCCCAGCCACCCCCTCCAACCATTGAGGGGATGCCCCCCATCCGTCGTCTTGAGCGAATCACGCTTGCGGCTTCGCACAGACAGGGCGATGATGGACGCATGACAGACTTGGCCCAATACACGCGCACGCTCGCCGAACAGGCGCAAGCTGCATCGCGCACACTTGCTGCCTCCACCGGCGGTCGCAAGAACGACTGGCTGCACCGCTCGGCCCAACTTATCCGCCAGCGGCACAGCGACCTCGTCGCCGCCAATGCGAAGGACATCGAACGGGCACCGGAGTACGGGCTCAATGCGGCCGCCGTCGACCGGTTGCGGCTGACGGAGGAACGCCTGGAGGGCATGGCCCGGGCATTGGAGGAGATCGCTCTGCTGCCGAACCCCATCGGCGAGATCATCAACAGCAATGTCCGCCCCAACGGGCTGTTGGTCACTCGGGTCCGGGTGCCGCTGGGAGTGGTTTTCTTCATCTATGAATCGCGTCCCAACGTCACCGTCGACGCCGCCGCGATCTGCGTGAAGAGCGGCAACGCGGTCATCCTCCGGGGCGGAAAAGAAGCCCTGCTCAGCAATCAGGCCTTGTACGGACTGCTCGTCGAGGCGCTGGACGAGACCGGCCTTCCGCGACATGCCGTCCAATTGGTTGAGACGACCGACCGGGAAGCGGTCGGCCAGTTCCTGCAGATGGCCGACAAGATCGACGTCACCATTCCGCGCGGCGGAAAATCGTTGATCGAACGGGTCACTCAGGAAGCCCGCATGCCGGTCATCAAGCACTTCGACGGCGTGTGCCATGTTTATGTCGACGAGTCGGCCGACTTCGACATGGCCGAGCGTCTGGTGATTAACAGCAAATGCCAACGCCCCGGTGTATGCAACGCGGCGGAGTGCCTGTTGGTGCATGCCAATTGTGCGGAGTCGTTCCTCCCCCGCATGGGCCGGGCACTGCAACAGGCGGGTGTCGAGATTCGTGGCGACGCACGGACCCGGGAACTGGTGCCCTTCGCCAAACAGGCGACGGACGAGGATTACCGCACGGAGTACCTGGATCTGATCATTTCGGTGAAGGTTGTCGATGACATCGAAGCGGCCATGCGGCACATTGACGACTACGGCTCCCATCACACGGACGCGATCATCACGACCAACCTGCAGGCGGCGAACCGGTTTACAGTGGTGGTCGATTCGGCAGCGGTGATCGTCAACGCGAGCACGCGCTTCAATGATGGCGGCGAGTTCGGATTGGGGGCGGAGATCGGCATCAGTACCGACCGTTTCCACGCCCGCGGCCCGTGCGGTCTCAATGAGCTAACGACCTACAAATACGTCGCGCACGGTGACGGTCAGATCAAGTGACGAACCCGGGCCCCCGCACCGATTCCCTTTCCGGAGGCGCACACTCGCCCGTTCTGGAAGCGAATCACTTGCGGCGCGTCGCCGATGAGGGGACGGTTCTGCTGGACGACGTCTCGCTCCGCGTCGATGAGGGAGAAGCGGTCGGGATCACCGGCCCTCCCGGAGCCGGGAAGACGCTGCTCTTGCGAGCAATCGCGCTGCTGGATCCGCTGGATGGCGGCGAGGTGCGATTCCAGGGACGCCCGGTTGTTGCGGACGCGGTGCCGGCGTTTCGACGGAAGGTGCTCTACGTGCAGCAACGGCCGATACTGGTGGAGGGAACGGTCCGTGACAACCTCCTGTTGCCGTTCTCGTTTGAGAGTGCGGGATCCGGCTCATTCGACGAGGCACGGATCGGGCGTTGGTTTGAGGCATTGGGCCGCGGCGGCCAATTCCTGGATCGCTCGGTCGCCGACCTCTCGGGGGGCGAGTCGCAGATCGTCTCGCTGCTGCGGGCGCTGCAGCTCGATCCCGCTGTGCTTTTGCTCGACGAGCCGACATCGTCACTCGACGACCGGACGCGGATGCGGGCGGAGTCGCTGCTCTCGGATTGGTTGCTGCACCCTTGGGAGGGTGAGGCTCCTGCCGAGCCGACGTCGATTCGGTCACTCGCTCTCGAAGCTCAGGCGGAGCCTCGCCCTCCCGCTTCGCAGACGATGCCGAGGTGCGTGGTGATCATCACGCACGATGCGGCGCAAGCGAAGCGGATGTGCCATCGGCGCGTGAGACTGGCCGGAGGCCGCGTCGTCGGCGAGGACTCGCAGGAACAGGCGCGGGAGCAGGAAGCATGAGCTATCACGACCTGTCCGCATTCGACGTCGCGGTCGCGGCCTCGTTGATTCTCATCAATGGGGCGATCTCCCTCGCGCTCGGACTGGGCATGGAACGCCGGCTGGCGATTGCAGCGGTGCGGACCGTCGTGCAACTGCTGCTGCTGGGATGGGTGCTCAAGTGGATCTTCGCGGCCAGCCAGTGGTCGACCGTCGTCGGACTGATGCTGGTGATGTCGGCGATCGCCGGCGTCTCGGCCATCCGTCGCACGGAACGCAGGTACCCGGGTGTCTGGTCGACCAGTGTGACCGCCGTGATGGCCAGTTCGTGGTTCGTCCTTGCCGTCGCCCTGACCGGGGTGATCTCTCCGGAAGCCTGGTCGGCGAACCCGGCCCAGTATGCCATTCCGCTGATGGGAATGATTCTCGGCAACACCTTGAACGGCGTCTCCCTCGGACTGGACCGCCTGACGGAGGAACTGACGGCACGTCGCGGTGAGGTCGAGCTGCGGCTCTGTCTGGGGGCGACCCGCTGGGAGGCGGCGCGGCCATTCGTCACCAACGCGGTGCGGACCGGCATGGTCCCCATCATCAACTCCATGATGGTCGTCGGACTGGTGAGCCTGCCGGGCATGATGACCGGACAAATCCTGGCCGGTGCCCAACCGATGGCGGCTGTCCGCTACCAAATTGTCATCATGTTCCTGATCGCGGCCGGCACGGCTCTCGGCACCACGACAGCGGTCCTCCTGGGATACCGTTGTCTGTTCAACCGGCAGCACCAGTTCCTGGCCGGACAGATTCGCAAAGTGAAGGGATGAGTTCCGTAGGTCAGGCTCCCGCCTGACACGCACGCTTCTTCGACATCCAAACTTCATCGGCGACAGGCGGGAGCCTGACCGGCACCGCTGGGTAGCCCCGAAGATCATTCTTCCGGCGCTGTGCCCGTTTCGTTGGCGACCGGCATGAGTTCGTCGACGAAGAGGTCCGAGAACCAGGCCGGGCCTGACTCGGCGGCGAGCCGGAACTCGGGCAGTTCTCCTTCCGGCCGACGAGGGAGTCCGGGCAGTGGCTCTCCGTCGACGGTGACGAACCACCCCGTGGGCTGACGTTCGATCACGATCGAGTGCCGGCTTTGAAAGTTGCGGCTCAACGACTGTGGCTCGCTGAGCGGGACGAACCCGTCCCCGGGCGAGGGCCGTTCGCCAAGTCTGACGCCGTTAGGCGCGAAGCGGACAGCGTATCCGGGACCGTCTCGGGTCGGGATGTCGCGGAAGCCGAATCGGACTTCGACGGCAGTCGCCTGATGCGGATGGACAATCAACTCCAGCCGGTAGAACCGAATCGGGACCGGCTTGCCGTCTGCGCTGCGATGGAAGAGTGTTTGCGCGATCTCGCCGTCAGTTCCGGCGATGACATGCGCCCCCTCTTCGCCCGCATCGACGATCCAGTTCCCGTGTCCGGGAATCCATTCGCTGATCGATTTGCCGTTGAAAAGAGCCGTTGGCCAGCCACTTCTCCGCATGGCAACCGGTTGCGGCGGTGTGGCGGCAGAAGGGGCAGAGGGAGCGAAGCCGAATCGCCACACCCCGGCCCCAACTGCGATGAGAACTGCCGCCGCGACCGCCATCTTGAGCAGACGGTGCTGTCTCGCGGGATGCGCGACCGACGGTGCGGACCGCATGTCGGCCGCGGGGTTCCCGGTCGGCATGGTCTGTGTGTCCTGTGTGGACACGATGTCGGTATTCACTCCCTGGGCGTCGGATGAGATTTCCGTCGGAGACATGGCGGGAGATGCGGTTGGATGGGCGGTGGAGGTGGTCTCGCCCGCGGTTCCGAGTTGGTCAATCTCCGTCATCAGGGATTGATAGTCGGCTGGACGGTCCTCCGGGTCGCGAGCCAGCATCCGTTCGACCAGCCGGCAAGTGGCGTCTGAGACGTCCGGGCAGCGTTCTCTCAGCGGCTTGGTATCGCCTGCCAGTTTCTGGGCGATGATTTGCGACAGGTTGAGCCCTCCATACGGCGGACGGCCCGACAGCATGTGGTACACGGTGGCGCCGAGGGCGTAGATGTCGGCTCGAAAATCGACATCCATGTCGGTCAATTGCTCCGGAGCCATGTAGTGCGGGCTGCCGACGGCCGAGTTGTCGCTCGTTAGCCGCGTATGGACCTGTTGGTCGTCGGCCAGAAAAGCGAGTCCGAAATCCGCGATCTTCACCATCGGCAGGCCGTGAGGCAGCGGAAAGCCTTCCGGCGGCTCCACCAGCAGCAGGTTGGCCGGTTTGATGTCCCGATGCACGACGCCCAGGCGATGGGCATGGGCCAGTCCGGCGGCTGTTTGCCGCGCGAGGCCCCAGGCGGTCGGCTCGTCGAACCGTCCTTCGTCCTTGAGCAATGCGTCGACATCCTCCCCATCGACCAGTTCCATGGCGAGGAACAACCGTCCCTCGTGCCGGCCGAAATCATAGGCGGCGACGATGTTGGGATGCCGCAGCTTGCCGACCGTCTGTGCCTCCTGTTCGAACCGTCCGACCGCCGACTTGTCCGACATGCGGGAGAGCAGGATCGCCTTGAGCGCGACAATGCGGTTCAGGTTGATCTGCCGCGCCCGGTAAACGACCCCCATGCCCCCCTGCCCCAGTACGTCCAGGATCTCATACCCCGGCACGGTGTCGCGCGGATTTCGCAGCGTCTCGATGATGTCGACCTGCGCTGCGCTGAGGAAGCCCTTTTGCAGAGCGACTTGCTCCGGAGACTGGCCGGACTTGCGGACCGCCTCCGCGACAATCAGTGCCTCGTCCCGCGTGAGCATGACGAGATCTTCCGCAATGCGGAAAAAATCATCGGGAGAGGTGGACAGAGATTCGGACGTCATCGGGACCGGTGCTGCAGAGTGTCGAGCGTTGCCTGTCAAGTTCCACGAGACGCCCTCAGATTGCAACCCCGATCCCGCGGCATTTCCCGTTCGGGTGCAGGTGCTGACCGGTCATGGTGCGTCTGTTCAGGGAGAGGGGCCTACGTGACGGGTGTCGGAGTGGAAGGGTGCTGGAGTCACAAGACCAATCAGAGCCCCGAGAGCTTGTGAGTTTTCCGGGGAAACACCCGGTGTTTCATGCGATCGAGAAACGTTGAGGACATGAGCCGCGAAAACGAGGGAATGCGCGTCCTTGATGATTCGAGACTCCGGGTGTTTGGCCGCGCGGTAAAAAAAACCACAACCTCGGAGCGTTAGCGACGGGCCAATGACTGCCGGGCTCTGCTTCGTCCGCGGCGATTCTCCCGATCCGCGGTTCGTTTTCGTGGACAAACAGACCACGACGAATCTGCGCCCGCCCTCTCCACCACCGGAAAGAGCCAGGATGCCGGGCAGGGTCTGTCGCTGCACGCGCTGTCGACGTTGCCGGAGGACCGATTTGACCGGTCGCCGGTGCCGAGGGTAAAATCGGACGGTGTGCCAGGCGCGTCCCTCCAGAATCGCAACGTGTCGTCAAGTTCGGCCGCCGCCACAACCCCGGATCGTCAGAGTGGCACCGGCGAAGCGTGACATTCATCCCTCCCAAAGGTTAAACCGTGGCGATCCTCAAGGTGCTCAGCGGCGATGAGGACGGCCGTGTGATGAAGCTCGACGGCGAGCGGACCGTAGTCGGACGGCACCCGCATTGCCAGATCGTCTTCGACAACGACTCCGTCAGCCGGCATCACGCCCAGATCCTCGAGAGCCACGGGACGTTCTATCTGGAAGATTTGCGCAGCCGGAACGGGACCTACCTCAATGGAGCGGTCCTGGAAAGCCGTGCCCAACTGAACGATGGCGATCAGATTCGGGTCTGCGACGTCGTCATGGGCTTCCAGTTAAGGAACGAACCGGTTGCCTTCACGCAACCAGTTGCCCCCACGCAGCCGGCCGAAGCCGATGATGCGGACGATATCTTCACAAACGGCCCCACGGGCCCCCGCGGCTCCCATCTGCACCCAAGCGATGCGGCAACGTCGGAATTGGAATCGTTCTCCACGGGCGAGGACGCATTCGGCGGCGGCGAACTGGAGACGTTCGAACTGAGCGACGATGCCTCATCGATCGTCTCGCCCCAGGGACGGCGGTTGCCATCAGACAGTTTCCGCGTCGCCCCCGATCCGGATTTGAAGCTCAAAGCCGTCCTTGAGATCAGCCGCGCCCTTCGCCGGGAGTTGGAGCTGGATGCCGTCCTGCCGAAAATCCTGGTCACGCTGTTCAGCATCTTTCCGCAAGCGGCCCAGGGGTTCATTCTCCTGAAGGAACCCAACTCCGAAAAACTTCGCGTGAAGGCGACTCGCTCCCGAGGGAAGCATCGCCCGGACGAAGTCGCCGTCAGCATGACCGTCGTACGGCAGGTCCTCAGTTCACGCAAAGCGGTCCTCAGCCGCGACGTGCTGGATGACTCCCGCTTCCGGGAAACCACCAGCCTTTCACAGTTCGACGTTCGCTCGATGATGTGTGTGCCTCTCGTCGACGCCGACGAACAGGCCGTGGGCGTGATCCAGATTAACACCCTCGACGGTGACATGGGCTTCGATGAAAGCGATCTCGACCTGCTCGTCAGCGTCGCCGCTCAGGCGGAAATGGCCCTCGAAAACGCGCGGCTGCACGAAGCGGCCCTCCGCCAGCAAGAGATGGAGCAGGACCTGGATTTCGCCACACAGGTCCAACTCGGCTTCCTCCCCAAGGAACGGCCGAAGGTGTTGGGATATGCGTTCGCCGACTACTACGAAGCGGCCCTTCGGGTCGGAGGCGACTATTTCGACTACATCACCCTGCCCGATGGGCGCCTGGCGATCGCTCTGGGGGACGTGGCGGGCAAAGGCATGCCGGCCGCCCTGCTGATGGCCCGCCTGTATTCCTCCGCGCGGCTGCAACTGTTCACCGCCGACACGCCCGGAGACGCACTCGAGGGACTCAACAAAGACATCGCCGGCAGCGGCCTGGGACACCGCTTTATCACACTCGTTTTGATGGTCCTCGATCCGCCGACCGGACTGGTCACCATCGCCAACGCGGGCCACCTTCCTCCTCTGCTACGTCGGGCGGATGGAAGCGTCGAGTCGGTGGCAAAAAAAGAATCAGGGCTGCCGCTGGGCATCGTCCCGGACCAGCAGTACGAATCCATCACCGCCACGTTGAACGAAGGAGACACGATGCTCGCGTTTACCGATGGCGTGACCGAGGCTATGAACCATGCTCGTGAAATCTATGGGCGGGAGCGGCTCACCTCTTGCGTCACCAACACCACAGGCGGAATCGTCTCTCAGATCAAGGCCATCATCTCAGACGTCGAAACCTTTGGAGGAAACATGCACTCGCGGGACGACACATGCTGCGTCGGCGTCGAACGGCTCGCGAAACCGGCCCCGCCGGCCCCGTGACAGCCGCACTCTCATCAGAGGGTGCACTCATCACGGGCACACCAATGCCGGCACGCGGCGGCGGTCCATTCCTGGGGACAAGCGGACCACCTCCAATCGGAGCCTGACCCCAGCGTGCAACAGTCCGCTCCTGTACCCCATCACGATTGGGGGCACTCCGTTTTGATTTGATAGCGAATCTGGGGAAAGCCGTGCCAATGCTTTGGTCGGACACGAGCGGTTTTCGTCTGATCACGGGCACTGCTTGTTCGTCCGAAGCAGTGCGAGAGTCGTTTCCGCGTCGAACTCAGACGGCCAGGCATTGCCACCGAAATCCGCGCGTGCACCCCATCACGATTGTCAGTCGCATTCCCCTTGAAACGAGTCTCGTCACACGCCATAATCCCCCTTCCCGGCCCCAACGATGAGCGACAGACACCGTCTCTGCCCGTCATCGGCATCAGGATTTATTCGGGATCTTCCCCTGTAGCTCAATTGGTAGAGCGAGCGGCTGTTAACCGCTAGGTCGTAGGTTCGAGTCCTACCGGGGGAGCCTTTCAATCGGGAGCGAGCTTTCGCGACCCACTGGTTGACATGAAACGCCGAGCGCGAGTGTGTCCGGCGTTTTTTCGTGCGCATCGCCGAACCCACAGGAATTCAAGGGGTTTGTGGCGTCTCCCGCGATCGCCTGCACCCCGGCAGTCGACTCTCTGGTTCGACCTGCGGTTGCGGGGTGCCGTTCCGAAATGCCACGTTTCGCGAAGGCGTCCGCTCCAAACGTGCCAAAACTCTCGGACTCTCTGGTTCACAGCGCCTGTAGGTTAGCAGGACGTTTCGCCACGGCGGCCCGAGCCGCCAGTCTGAAAACGGCGAGGCTCTCGGGGTAACGGGCCTCGGAGTTTACGGCCTAATGCCATTCCGAACCTGGTTTGTCACAATCGGAATCGGATCGACGTGAAGGACCACGGCTTCTCCACATACTTCGGGAGGCAGATCCTGCGGTCATTTCCGCTGCGCGGATTCGGCATCACTGATGGTGAATGCCGAATCGGTTTGCCAAACGAATTCCATCGTTTCTTTCCTATCCCACCAGTCAGGCATCACTCGGTCGTCAGTTTTGACGGATGCAGCCACCGAGAGCAGCTGGTTTAAAGCACGTCCAAGATGCCGTCTCCGTTTTCTTCATTCTTCCGCGGCTTCCAGCCGATCGCAGAGATCCAGCAGTTGATCCTGCGTCGCACCATCGGTGCGATTGTTGATGGACCGGCACGCGTCTCTAATCAGGCGTTCAAGTTCGAAACGGTCCATCGGAACCGGCCCGCCATTCGACTGTGGAACTGGCCATCGGGCCGGTACGACCATGCCGGATTGTTCGACCTGCCGGCTGCGGTCGATCGGCTCCCCCGCTTACCGATCGCCCCGACCAACGAATCCGACCAACGAATCCGAGCGGCAGGTGCTGCGAGCGACCGGGACCGATGATGTTGCGCCCATTCGGCCGACCCATGAAGGCTCAAAAATGGTTGCCGGAATGGTTGCCGGTCCGGCTGCTAAAACATGCGATTCGCTGCGAGCGATTGAGACCAGCGACGAGGATGGCACCGGTCACGATGACGAGTCGGAACCCGCAAGCATTGAGCGGGGTTGCGCGTCATTGCGGGACCATGATAAGCGGAGAGGGGGGGATTCGAACCCCCGGTTGGTGTTACCCAACGCCGGTTTTCAAGACCGGTGCATTCGGCCACTCTGCCACCTCTCCGAATCTGTTGTGTCGTTCTCTCCGGGACTTGTGGGCTCGCCTGTTCAGTGTGTGTTGCTTTCTCGACCGCTTTCAGGGAAACACTGCCCCTGGCGAGGGGCTTCCGCGCAGGCAGTCGGACACCGGAACCTTGCCGGTCGGATGTTCAACGAGGGCTCAGTCTACTCGCAAACGCCGGTCCGGTAAATCGCTCACGGCACAGCTCAATCGGTCTCCGGTTTCGCTTCTCTTTGCCCACACCAGCGGAGCCTGGAAGAAACCCGCGGACCGTCGGTCGTTGGGTCCCTGGCCAGCGGGAAGAGGGCACGTCTCCCCGATGACGGTTGAGAACCAGTGCTGCGTTGTAGCCGGCCCAACGGGATGCCGCCGACGCCAGCTTGTTGCGCCAGAAGCAAAAGCTTTCGCAGTTCGTACGGCGGCGCAGGGGTGAACCGCCAAGACGCCAAGAAAAGCAGAGCCGGCTTGTGCCTGCCACAGGCTTCGCAAATCGACACGAGCATTCGGGCAAATCCTTCCCGACACGGAGTTGATTGGCCAGAGAACGGCACCGTATTCCGTGGGGCTTGTCAAAGATTTGCCTTGGCGTCTTGGCGGTTATTTATGACTTCGGCCCTGCGCTGCCGAGGTCGGAGCGCGGAAGGGCACGGATCGGTTGATGTCGAGAGGCCTTGTCGCCGATTAGGTTCAGGCCGCGAACCGGGTTCAGGGCGTGCATTGCCCGGACACGGCGTCGGCAACCGTGACGAGTGTCTCGGTCAGTTCGGAGATACGAGCCTCAACGGCTGGGTCGGAAATGTCCTTGCCCTCGAATGCCTGCCCGGTTGCGTAGACGAAGCGGGGGAGAATCAGGCAGCGAAAATCGAGCATGAGGCTGTTCGCAAAGCCCATCACCGACATGTAGCTGCCCTGTCCGCCGGCTGCGAGGAGAAATCCGACGGTCTGCCCTTCCCATGCTTTCCCGGTCAGCTCCAACAGGTTCTTGGCGGCCGCGTTGATGTCGAAGTTGTAGACCGGGGCAGCCAGGAGAATCCCCCGGGCAGTCTGGACCCGGTCAGCCACCGCGGTGACCCGGTCCTCTTCATACACGGCCGATCCGTCGCAGAGCGGCAACGGGGTCTCTTGCAGGTCGAGCCAGTCGACCGATTGTCCCGTCTCCTCGAGCGAGGCGACCGCTCGCCGCGCCATCAACCGGCTGCGACTCTGCGGATCAAGACTGCAACTGACGACCAAACGCTGCATGATGTCCTCCGGGGGTTCTGTTGGCGCCCAAGATTTCCGAACCGGCGGCTTCGGCATCACGGCGACGGCAGAGCCGTCGGCTTGGGAGACGGGACACCCGATCGACGCGCGGCGGTAACGTTAGCGGTTCCCTTACGGCTGAGGCGGTCGCATGCGGACGATCTCTTCGACGATGCGGACCTGTGGCGTCCGCAGGCGGGCGAGTTCATCGGCCAGCCGCCGGATACCCGAATCGTTGATGATCTTCAGTTGGGCCCCCTCGAAGATGACATCGAGATTGGTCAACACCACCCAGTCACCTGGAGCAAGGCCCGCTTCAACCATGACGAGTGACTGCAACGTGCGGCTGACTTTGACCGGCCGCCGTTCGACGCGAGCGGAGATCGCCGCCGAGGATGGGGACGAATCGGAATCGGCATCCGGCTCGTCGGGGACGGCGACAAACACCATTCCGTCGATGACCGCGTCGCGGGGGATGGCGATGGTGTCCCTGCGAACGGTCCCCAGAATGCGTCCGTGGACGAACGTGCCGGGCAACAGCGGCACCTCCTGTTCGGTGTTGTCGACTTCTGTATAAATCTTGACGGTTCGCGTCCGTTCGTCCGCTTCGGGAGCCTGCCGCAGTTCGTCCAGCGGGTCGCTGAACCAACGCGGCGCGGCCGTCTCGTTCTCGGCGAGAGCCACGTGGATCGGGGTCCCCTGCTCACGCAGCACACTGATCTCGAGGTAGTCCGAAAGCTGCAAGGAGAGCGGAATCTCCACGCGCGCCGGATCGGTGAGCCGCACCAGCGATTCTCCCGGACGCACGAATTGCCCCTGCTCCACGAAAACCTCGCTGAGCACCCCCGAAAACGGAGGCCGCACTTCCGTCCGGTCCAGGTCCAGTTGTGCCAGCTCCAGGTCCGACTCGTGGGCATCCCGGCGGCTGAAAAGCTGCTGCTTGCGGACGTCGAACAGCCCGATCTCATTCTCCAGCCGGATCACCGCACTCTGGTACCGCCTCATCTCCTGCTCAGCGCGGCGGACGGCACTGTCGGTGCCCACCTTCTGTTTTCGCAGGTTCTTGGCGTTCTCAAACTCGACGGTTGCCGTCTTGAGATTCGCCTGATCGGTTTTGAGCAGCCGCTGATTGTTTTCGTGCTCCTGATTGAGCCGCGTGAGCTCGACGTCATCCTGGGCGAGCAGTTTCTTCGCTTGAATGACCCGCTCCTCATAGGTCAGCGGGTCGATCCGCACGAGCAGGTCCCCGCCGGAACGGACAGACTGGCCGTCCTGTCCCACCGAAACACGGGGCGCTTCGACAGCACGTCCCACCTCCAAGCGATCCGCCTCGACAACTCGTCCGGAGACCTCCGCGGCAACCGTGACCTGCCGGTCCGCCCGCGTGGTGCCGAAGGCGGTGATCACTCGCTGCAAATGGGCCGGCTGCACTTCAAAGACGACCACGCCGTAGGTCTTGCGAATGGCCGACTCTTCCTGGCGTGGCGGTTCCGTCTTGAAGGACGACAACCAGTCGAAGGCCGACATCCCCGTTAACAGGGCGACGCCACACAGGACGGCCGTCAGCAGGGCCCGCCGCCACCAGGGACCCCGCCGCTGTGATGACACGTCCTCAACAGAAGACGCCGGGGGTACCGATACCGGCTGCGGAGGAACTTCGGTGGCTGGAGTCATCGGCTGCTACGGGCAAGTCGCAGGGGAGAAATGTGAAGAACCCAATCAGACTGGGCTCCAGAGGGATATCACATGCCGCCGTCACCCGCCGCTATTCTACGGCAACCGGCAAGGGGAGTGAAAGGCGCGTCTTCGATCGCGCCGTCGGACGATCACGGGGACGTTTGCGTCGGCTGGTGGCGTGATCTGTGCGAAGCGGGTTCGCGGCTGCTCGACGGCGAAGCCGCCGGCTTGGGGGCGTTGACGCTGCGAAAAGGCCAGTCCGAGCGTCACGGATGTCGTCAACGATTCGCGAAAGCATGAGACACCGCGGGTTTCCACAAGGAATTCACAGACCCGCAGTGCTCGTGCGGTCAGGCTGGCCAGTCGTACCCGCTTTGCTGGCGAAACCCCTGGATGTGGATCGTCCCGCTTTCGGCGAGGTGCATGACCGAGTATCCGTTGTTGGCCGCTCCCGTGCCCTCAACCATCGCGACCATCGTGCAGTAGTGAATGCCGTTGATGTCGTTGTGGTCGTTCTGGTGGCTGTGGCCCTGAAAAACCGCCAAAACCCGCCCCGATTCTTCAAACATGCTGCGAACCACAGCGGCATTCTTGATGCCATAATGATTGCTGACGTCAAGCCGTTGGTGGACGAACACAACGGTGCTCTTCGCCGTCGCCGCCAGATCCGCCCGGAGCCATTCGAGTTCCGCAGGCGGGATATTGGGGTCGGTCCATTCGAAGTTTTTGCGGCCATACGGCTCGCCATCGCTGCGAAAGCACGCATCGAGCACGATGAAATGGAACCCGCCGGAGTCGAACGAATAGTAGGACTTCTTCTGTTCCACCCCGTCGAGGAACTCGGGTTTTTTCAGCGTGTAGACGCAATGATTGCCCAGGACATAGTGCCGCTGCGGACAGATCGCTCCGAAGTCCCGATTGATTCGCTTGAGGTAGCCGAGCTCGGCATCGACCGAATCGGCCGCGTCGATGAAGTCTCCGAGTTCCACGACGAACGCCGGTTGGTCCTCGCCGAACTGCTCCGCCGCTTCCGCCAGCTTGCCGGGGGTTTCCCGGTAATGGCGTGAGCCGGAGGGCGGCTTGTCGGCGTAGTGGAGATCGGTCACCAGACCGACCTTGACGGTTGGAGACGCAGGCGGCTCATCGGCCAGCAGCGATGGGCAATCAACCGTCGCTGCCGTCGTCAACACCAGCACGCCGTTTTTTAGAAAGGCGCGGCGTCCCAAACGCGTGAATGCGTCGCTGTCGCTTGGCATGGTTGTTGTCGCTTATTGAAAGAGGCTGACAGACGGGGCAGGGCCGTTCAAAGATTGAAGCTGGGCAACCTCGTCACCCGAAGCGTCAGCGAGGGACGAATCGCTCACTCACGTGCGCTTCCTCGCTGACGCTTCGGGTGACCATTGAGCTTGTCCCGGTCGGTCCTCTCCCAAATGAAACTTTGAATGGCCCTGACAGACGGGGCAGGGCAAACGTTTAGTTCCGATAGCCAAGGATAGCGAAGAGGCGTTGAGGATTCCGTGTGAAGCTGCGGAGGGTGGCGGTGATGTTATCGATTTTGAGTTGCCGTAGGCAGTTGAGGCCGGCGTTCCTCAGCGCG
>JAJDEI010000216.1 GCA_029259845.1 Planctomycetaceae bacterium
TGATTCTTCAACCGCTCCGGCCACTCCAGATACTCATCCAGCCCCCTTGGTGGCCGACCCCCGACTGGCCTCCGTTAGCGATTGGATTTGCAAAGCCCCCACGTCAGCACCCCCGCCAGTACGGATTCCCCGGACGCTTACTGGTCTCACGGGTTCACGGCGTTTCGAATGTCAACATGACTTCGTCGGATTGCCGTTGTCGTGGATTCAGGCAATCTTCAGCGAGCCGACGAGTTGTGCCGAGGAGCGAAGGTTCTTCGAGCCGCGCCCACAGTTTTGGTTCCGCTGTCACGGGTGGGACGAACTAGCTACTGGAAAGACTCTCATGGCTGCCACTATGATCGAGAGATCGAGACAACCAGATGAAAGTTTCGTTTTTCACCTTGTCGAGATTCCTTCTACTCGGGAGTATCCCATGGCCTCCGCACGACTTGCAACTGCTCTGGTTCTCTGCATCATGCTGGCCGCCGCTGATGGCAGCGAGCCGGTCAACGCGCTGAACTATATCCGCGCCGAGAGCGACATGCAGTTCAAGGCCTACGCCGCCAAGGCCGGAGGCGTAGGCAAGCTGCTGAACATGCGAGAGCCGTATTCGGTCGAGCACCAGACGACGATCCGCGGCAATCGCGACACACTCTATTCGGTGGGGGTGTACGACCTGACCGAGCCAGTGAAGATCGTGAAGCCCGACTCGCCGGACCGGTTCCAATCGCTGTTGGTAATCAGCCAGGACGAGTACAATCCCGTGCTCAAGAATGGCGGAGGCGAGGTGACGCTGAGTATCGACACCGTCGGCACACAGTACGCGATGGTGTTGTTCCGTACGTTCGCTGACCCCAACGACCCGGAGGACATGGAGAAAGCTCACGCATTGCAGGACGCGATCCAGATCAAACAAGCGTCACCGGGCAAGCTGGAGCTACCCGACTGGGACGAGGTGTCGTTGGCCGAAACGCGGAAGCAGCTCAATTTGCTCGCGATGAAGGTGAAGAATTATCCCGATGCCTTCGGGCGCAAAGGCGAGGCCGACCCGATCCAGCACCTGATGGGAAGCGCGTTCGGCTGGGGTGGCAATCCGCAGCGTGGGGCAATGTACTTCAATATTACTCCGGAGAAGAACGACGGCAAGGCCGCCTACACGCTGACGATGCCCATGGACGTGCCTGTGGAGGCTTTCTGGTCGGTCACCGTCTACAACGGGGATGGCTTCATCACGCCCAACGACCTCAACGCCTATTCGTTCAACAGCGTCACCGCCAAGCGCAACGATGACGGAACGGTGACAATCCATTTCGGCGGCGACCCCAAGCCAACCAACTACCTGCCGATCGCCGACGGCTGGAACTACATCGTCCGCTGCTACCTGCCGGGCTGGCAGATCATTGAGGGCAACTGGACGCCGCCGGCGCCTCAACCGGTCGACTGAATGCTGCGTGGATGTCATCGACCGGCGTTGGAACCTGCAGTCGGTGAGCTTGTGACGACATAGTTAAATGAGCCTTAAGAGGAGATTGCTGACATGAAAATGCAGCAATGCACCCGGTATTCCATCGTGCTGGGTGGAGTCCTGGTAGCGCTCGCCGTATGCGCTGCTGCGGGCACCGCGCCGGTCTGGGCGGACGGTTCCTCGTCCCCCGAAATCCGGGAAGCTGGCCGGAGTGTGAGTCTGCACGCCGACAAGTCGTTGGGAAACGTCATTCGAACGGACGACCGTTACGGCCACGACGGCTTATTCGAGGGCCCTCGGGGTTGGGTCTACTGGAATTCTCTGGAACGCCCCAAGCCCATCCAGAACCCCAATCTCTGGCCCGACATGCAGTCAACGTATTTCATTGGCCGATTTGCCATGCCGCCTGGCAGCACCATGACGCTGCGCGGCCGCTTTCCCTACGCACGCTTTTTCCAGTTCGCGCTCTACAAATTTGAGCGAGGGACTTTCGTTGCGATTGGCGAATCGCTCCGCGGCCCTGACTTCGAGCCCGATCCCGGCTCTCTCAATCCATATCGTGTTGGCGCCGATCGGTTGGCGGCGCAGCGGGATTACGCGATCCGAATCCTCGCTGATGAGGCGCCCCAAGACGCGAAGCAGCGGGCAAAGAACACCCTGTACGTGGGTCGCGACGGCTCGGACCTGGAAGGGGTGATTCGAATCTACCTGGCAGACCAGGATAAAGACGGCGCGGGCTGGGGACCGGGTGACGCGTCATTTCCGGAGACCGGCTTCCCGACCTACGAGGCGACTCTCGCGGACGGGACCAAGCTCACGGCCGAGCAAGTCGTCGAGCAGTTCGGCAAACCGTTTACGGGTGCGACCAAGCAGCCGATGACGGCCGATCAATGGGTGGCGCTGGTGGGCAGCAGGGATAATGATCCGACACTAACGCTGGAGACGGCACCAGCGCGCAATCCTCCGCAATGGGAAAAATACTGGACCAACGCGTACACACTGGTCGGCGCTTTCAAGCCGCCCGCAGAGCGCGCCAGAATTCACTACCAAGGAGCGATGGAAGGGGGCGGGGAAGGACCGTACCTCGTCACCTATCTGTCACGGAAGTTCGGCCCGGTCTATGTGCTGCGCGGCAAGATGCCAACATTCCCCAACACGTACGGGGGCAAACACGGCAGGGGGCTGGCCATCATGCCGGAGGCCCAAACCCAGTACTGGTCTTTAGTCAGTTGCGAGGCAGTTCCCAGCGGCCAGGTCGCTGACGGCATCAACGATCCAAGAAACCGCCCCGACTTCGGCATGCTGATCATGCGGATCATGGCGAACAACCCCAATTGGACAGAACGTCCCGACAAAATCACCAAGCCGGGGACGGGCGAAGCGGTGATGGGGCCGTACTTTCCCAAGGGATACTACGCCACCAAGTCAGGTTTCGAGATGAATGGAGCTAAATGGCCATGAGCAAACTGAAAGAAACGATCCTGATTGCAACCGCCTGTTGGACCCTCATTGGATTGGGCGTCTGGAACCGGGCTTTTGCCCAGGGGCAAGACCGCACATCTGGGAAATCGAATGTGCCATCGATCACGATGACCACCGGACAGGGTAAGACGATGATCCTCACCGTGCAGACGCTGCCCAATTCACGGGGCTATCAGTATTGTGAGCTGGTCTTCAATTACGGCGATAAAGGATCTGACATCTACAGCACGTCGCCGTTGGCCAAGGCCAACCTCGATTGGTGGGACAAGCTCGACGTTGAAGCCCTCGCGAAGGAGTTGGGTGCTGAATCGGTTTACAAGAACGGGCCGCAGTGGTGGTCGATGGATGAAGTCGGCGTCATGGCGTCCAAGCCTGTTCCAGTCGCAGGCGTCGACATGGTGTTCGGCGCACACCTTCCGCCCGGCACGTTGAAGATTGCGAAATACACAGTTTTCAGCCCAGCCAAATTTCAAAACCTGGCCTGGAAGGCTGGCAAGCCCGTGTATCAACTCGTGGACCCGGATGGCGACGTCTATGTCTTGCAAGGACAAAAAGTGCCGAAGGAGTCGATAGCGACTCTGGGCGAACGGTTTGAACAACTTCCTCAGGGGTGGAAGTACCGCGTGAAAGTCTTGGAGAAAGATCTGGTGATGAAGCTGACTCCCAATGCGCCGATTCCCTCGGTCCAGGACGAATTTGACCAGATCTACATTCGGATCCCCGAATAGCCGGCATTCTTTGCGAGAATCTGCCCAGCCCCCCAACACGTGTCCGTCACATGGGACGATTTCAGCAATGATTGGTTCGTCGGGTTGCGTTCTGTCATCAAAATGAGCGAGTAGGACGGTGGACTGAATCTGGGTTGCCACGCTCGCCGCGAAACGACCAGGTCGAACCGTCCAATGTCACGAACGCGCGTTGCCGAGATGACCAAGGTGATCGCGACCGACGCACTTTCACGGGCAATTTATCCCAAAAACTTGTGAACAGTGAGTCATGCCAGAAGACGACCGGTTCTTTATCCGCCCAGTGGTCCCGTCCTGAGTTCCCGTACGTTTGCCGACACCCGACTGATGTTCCGAGAACTCCGTACGTTTCCTGCGAGCCGACGCGGAACGGTCGACGGCCGCGGCACGAGCCTGTGCGGGACGCAGCATTCGAAGGAAAGGGGGTATCCACGTCTCTCTCGTAGCGTCTGCTTTTTGGGGTTCCCGACCGACGATCTGGCGATAGGGCACGGGGGCGACCGGCGTGGCCTGCTGAACGAGCCGGTCGAAGAGGAGACCGCGAGCTCGGGAATGCCGACGGTGTCACTTCGGAATCACTCAAGAAGCGGTGACAGCTGCATTTGAACGTCGTTTCAATTCCCGGCACTTTCGGACATCTCGAGAGTGCGATGAGGTGCTGCGCCGACGCGATTGGCCGACGCGATTGGCCGAGGCAGCCGCGGGGGGGCTTGCTGGTCGGAATTGTTTTGTGAAGAACAGTTCTCCAGGAAGGAGTTCCCCCAT
>JAJDEI010000217.1 GCA_029259845.1 Planctomycetaceae bacterium
AACGCCTTCATGGAATCGTGCTTCGGAACGATCAAGACGGAGCTGGAGATATGACTGAGTTTGCCGACAGCGTGGAAGCGGTGCGCGAGCTGTCGGATTACGTGCATTACCACAACGTGGAGCGTCGTCATTCCGCGCTGGGGTACGTGTCCCCGGCAGACTTTGAAGCAGAACGGGCCACCGAGAATTAAGAGACGGGGCTGTCCACGAAACCTGAAGCACCCCAACCACTCATTGACCGCCGCATACACCGGATGGCTATCGTCCTCAATCGCCAGTCCAAACTTCGCAGGATCACAGTAGGACTCCGGATCATTGCAGTACGCTTCAATTTCTGAGGCGGCCGCGATCGCCAGTTTCCGAGTCTTGCAATAGGCGCGTATCATCTTTTCGTCGGCGTCTGGAAACAGTCGACGACAAGTCTCGCGAATTGCCGCGTCGTCGGCCGGAGGCTTGTCCTTGTCTCTCATTCGGATGGCCATGTCAAAGCGACTCCGTGGATGACGTGTCTCACAAGTGTCACCACACTCCCTTCGAGGTGAACTTGAACCGGCCTTCGGCAGGTTGCCTGGCGAGGTTACCTCAACTGATACCACTCACGTCCACTGGTTACAATTCACAAGGCCTGTGAAGATGATTGTGACCGAACAGACCGATCGGAAGTGGAAGAAGATGCAGTTGGCGGGTTTCTTCGCCTGCGTGGCAGCCGTGGTCATGTTTTTCGCTGAGGGCGACGGAAGGAAACTCGGCGGATTCTTCCTGTTGCTGCTGGGGCTGCTCGTCTCCTGCCTCGGTCGCATCTTCGCGTGGTGGTACCACGGGTGACTGTGGACGGAGTCACAACCTCGATCGACAGGCATCCGGGAAGCTACCCGCGAGCCACCGATGTCGAGTTGAGTACAACACCGTCCACCCGATGGTCCGCTGGGAGATCGCCCCCCCGGAGACGTGCCAGCCGCACAAGACCGCTTCCACTGTGCTCCAGTGGCCTTGGGTGGCGGAAAAGTCGGCCTCCGTATATGGCCCGCCGCATGTTGCCCGTGTATCCGCCTGAAGTTCCCGCTAATCGCATTTGCCCTCCCAGATGCCTCCCGGACGTGCCCGACTGTACCCGAGGGTGATCGACGATTGGGATAGTCCGCTCTGTGATTTCCCTGTCCATGGATCCCTCTTTTCAGGCTGACGGAACGGGAGGAGACCCTGAAAACCATCGTCCGCACCGTCCGCATCGTCCGCAAACCGGCGAAACACTCGCCCCTGAGAGTCAAGAAACAACGCCCCAAAGGATGACTGCGGACGGAGCTGACGGTGCGGACGGTGTTTTACAGCCCTTTCCGGGTCACGGTGATGAGGCGTTTGCGCTCGGATCCCTCACGGTCGGACTGGATCTCGATTCCATTCGACCTCAACGGAGGCGCAAGACAACAGCGCTCCGATTTTCGGCCGCCGGGCGCTCCACTTTCTCACCGCCGTCTACAGTGATGGCCACGATCGCTCTTCCGACGACCTGAGCTTGCGGCCTTTACGCTGATCGCTGACAATTCAAGGCGTGAGTGAGAGCGCGTGTGCTCACTCTCTGAGACGGCCGCCAGGCTTGTTGACACATTGGCGACCAGAAAACCGTTGGACGTGCAATGCGGTACTCTCTCTGCCTGCTTCTGCTACTCGCCATGGTGGTTGGTTGCGGCTCCCGCGAAGACGATTTCGTATCCGTTGCTACCGGTCAGGATGCGCGCGACGACATCGCACGCGAGGACAGAAACGGTACGATTCCTGCGTCCGCGTCGGACTTCTACTACTGGGACGAGGGCTTTCTCAGCGACCACACAACGTTTTGGTCGTTCAAGTGTGAGTCGATGGATGATTGCAAGGCGGCCGTCGCTCCCCCCGAGGACTTCAGGGCTTGGGAGCAGCCGAGGTATGATCTCGTGGACTGGGAGCAGCCGACTTTCGATTTCATCCTAAGCGGCCCTGCCTATTTTGGTGACCAGCACAAGACGGACAAGTGGGACGTGAGAGCGATCACACGCGGCTCGTTCGCGCTCTATATACACCACGGCGAAAGGGTGTCAGAGTTGCAGTACACGGCAATCGACCATGACTTGCTGCGAGTGTATCGCTTGCGTTGGTTTGGTGATTCATTGACGACGAAACTCGATGAGATCGGCTACAAGGAATCGAAGGACAGTCCAACACGGCGAAGCCGCAGAGTTCGGCCTCCTGCCGAATCGCCTTCGCCCTGACTCGGCCGCCGAGAACGTGGTAGACTGAACCTCAAGCATCAGCCGCAATCTGCCACGACGAGCGGCGTCGGCTGTGCGGATCCGTTGGACGTCGGAATCAACTGTGAGACTTACCGTTGACAGCACCGATGTTGATGCTTCCTTGGTGACTTGCAATCACGGCCTAAATTACGGTCGCTTCGACTTCACAAGTCTAACGGTTCATCCGTACTCGGCGTCTTTCCCACATAGGGAGTTCGTTCGTCGTCTCGCCGACACGTACGCCAAATGCGTCGACGAACTCAAACATGATGATGACGTGACCGGCGAAGAATCGGATCTTGCGGCGGCCGGATGGCCATCGCTTGAAGAACTGCTGACGATGTCTGAGTTGGCGATTGACACCATCGAGACTTTTCTCGACCGCGATGCGTTTGCTGCCTTTGGGTTGATACAACCAGATGCAGAATTCACAATTAACAGCACGGAATCCGTTCTCGTCGATAGTGACAACGTAATCATTAGCGGACGTTGTTTCCGCCGCGTCGTCGCCTAACACTGAACATCCGCCAAGTCCCTTCGGGATCGCCTTCGCTCTTTGTTCAACGGGCGTCCCGCTGGTACAATGATCACTGTTTCAACGTCGCCCCCTTCGTTCACGGCGGCGACGGCCGTGCGGAACCGTTCGGTGACCACTCCGACGATGCAACGAGAAGCTCCGTCAAAACCTTTTAAGGATAGTGAACAGGCAGGCAAGTTGAGTCCAGCCGAGAAACAGAATGGCGAGGCGGTCTTTGCGTTGGCCGATGCGGCCGTAGTCCTGCAGCCAGGCGTTGGTCCGCTCGATC
>JAJDEI010000218.1 GCA_029259845.1 Planctomycetaceae bacterium
AACCCCTATTGGTTGTTTCCTCACCACCCCCCCTACCCCGCCCCACGGGCAACCCCACCTTCCCCCCCCCCCCCCCCCCCCCCCGATGTCAACTGACACACCGGACGACGCAGGGCCATTCAAAGTTTCACTTTGGAGAGGACCGACCGGGACAAGCTCAATGGGAACCCGAAGCGTCAGCGAGGAAGCGAACGTGAGTGAGCGATTCGTCCCTCGCTGACGCTTCGGGTTACGAGGTTCCCCAGCTTCAATCTTTGAACGGCCCTGCCGAACGACGCTGTTCAATACACGAATCCACACGGCCAATGCACGGGCCGTATGGCATGAGAAATCAAAGCTCGAACGGCTCCGGGGTGCGGAGGGTGAATACCTTCTTGACGAACGTGGGCACGTGCCACTCGGTTTTGAGGCCGATCGGGAAGTGGGCGATGTCGCCCGGTTGCAGGTGGTGGGTGTCGCCCCCTTGTTCGCTGATGAAGACCTCTCCTTCCAGCACCTGCACGAATTCGTCCCAGCCGAACTCCCAGCGGAACTTGCCGGTCGTGCAACTCCAAAGGCCGCTGGAAATCAGTTTGTCGGCCGACTGCACGAGGATGGTGCCGCGCGCTTCGGGGGTGCCTTCGAGAATCCAGGAAGGCTCGATCGGCATGTCGGGCAGTTCCCCGGCATTCGCCTTGGCGACTTGAATGGACAGCGTTTGATGGGACAGTCCGGACATGGAATCTCCTGGGGCAGAATGGTGTTTGTGGAAATTGTACACGCTGGGCGGGTGGACCGCCGCTGCCCCACGTGTCTTGTCCGGACAACCCTCTTCTCGAAACTGGGTAAGAAGTTTCCCATGAGGGGCGAGGCGGCCTTCTTTCAGATGCGATGCGTTTCCGGCGCGTGGTTCCAACTGTCGCCGCGCCGGCCGTTCTGATCGCATTTCACGACATCTGGTGAGCTTCCCAGTGTCGCGCGAAACGTCGGCGAAATCCAGCGTCGTTCCCCGGGAGGCACGAGCAGACTTGTCACCGCACGTCGTGCCGGACATGCTGATGCACAAGCGATTCTCGGGTGCGACTGGTCGTTGTTTCCACTTCCACGTTCCGTTGGCGAGGTCCCCACCATGCGTCCGTTTTGGTTGCTGCCGATTCTGCTCGCGATGGCCGGATCTCCCGTCCGCGCCGATGACATCAAACAGACCGGCCTGTTCCGGCGCGTCAAAGCGTCCATCGACGCAGTCCCGGCAATCGATACGCACGATCATTTGCGGGCTTTCGACGCACTCCCGAATCGGGTCGAAACCCCGCAGGGTGTGGGGATGACGTTGCATAGCATTTTTGCGGGCAGCTACTACCGATGGACCAACCCGTTGTCTCCCTGGCCGGCCAACGGAGAGTTCGAAGAATGGTGGCGGACAGCACAGCACGACTTCGACAATGCTCGGGCGACCAGCTTTTACCGCTATTTGCTGCCGGGGTTCTCTGATCTGTACGGTGTTGATTTTGACACCATCACACCGGAACAGGCGCAGCAACTCAACCAGTCCATCTTCGAGAACTACCGTGACGATCGATGGTTGAAGGACGTCATCACCAACCGGGCCAACATTGAGTTGATGTTCATTGATCCGTATTGGCAACGACTCAAGTTTTCCCGTGAGTACAAGTTTGCGGTGCCGTTGCTCAACGTCACGACCCTCATGCGAGGGAGCCATCCGGATCGATTTGACGCACCGCTGGATAGTCCATTCGTGTTTGCCCGGGACCGTGGCCTGTCCACCGAGTCGTTTGCCGGCTTCCTCCAAGTTGTCGACAGAATTTTTTCTGAAGCGGTCGCCGCCAATTGTGTCTGCCTCAAATCGACACAGGCCTATCAGCGGACGCTCCGCTACGCGAACATTTCGAGGACCCGCGCCGAAGATGTCTACGGCAAACCACCGGAGGAGACGACCGATCAGGAGCAGCAGGACTTCGAGGACTTCATGTTCTGGCACGTGTGCAAACTGAGCGCCAAGTACGACCTGCCGTTTCAGGTCCATACGGGGCAAGCCCGCGTTCAGGGGTCCAACCCGATATTGTTGGCCGATGTGATCGAGGCGAACCCGGAGACCAAGTTCATCCTGTTTCACGGCGGCTATCCGTGGGTCGGGGAGACTGGTGTGATTGCCATGCGTCATAAGAATGTATGGATCGATTCGGTCTGGCTCCCCACGCTGAGTTACACGATGGCCAAACGGGCCTATCAAGAATGGTTGGAGGCGGTCCCCTCAGACCGCATCATGTGGGGCGCCGACACCGTCAACGCAGAGGGCATCTACTCCGCGACCGAGTTCACCCGCCGCTGCCTGGCCGAAGCACTCGCCGAAAAGGTCGAGCGCGGCGAACTCCGGGAGGAGCATGCCAACCGCATCGGCCGCCAGATCATGCGCGACAACGCACTCAAGTTGTTTCCCGGACTCAGGCGAATGCTGTGGCGGGAGACGCCTTGACGCAAGCGGCATCCGCTCAGCGTGGGTCACTTTGCAGATAGGCGAACAGGTCTCGGAGTTCCTGCGGCTGGAGCGGCTTGAGAATGTTCTCCGGCATCAGGGAGACGCCCATCGGTTGCATCTGTTCGATATCGTCACGCGGAACCGTCGTTCGCTCGTTTTTGGCGGTCACCAAGGTGACATCGGCGGCTGTTTGGGCGATGAGCAATCCGGTGACGATCCGGCCATCGGTGGTGATGACCGTGTAGCTCAGGTACTCCTTGCGAATTTGGGCACTGGGATCGACCATACTCACGAGGAGGAAGCTGAGATCACTGCGATTCGCCTTCGTCAAATCGGGGCCGATCTCCTTCCCCTCCCCGTAGAGTTTGTGGCACGTCGCACACTGTTTCTCGAAGACGCGGCGACCGGACGCGGCATGGCCCGGGGCGGCGCGCAGGTCGTTTTGAATCCGTCGGATCTCAGCAAGTTTCTCCTCCGGCGTTCCCGGTCGAATCTCCCCCCAATGCTTGCGGACCAGCCCGTTGACGTCGTCGTTGTTGTGCAGGGCGACCCGGCGGAGTTGGTCGACGGTCACCTCCTGTGGCGGATACTTGCCCCGGTCGACCTCGCGGAGAAACGCGAGCGCCGAGTCCGGACGGCCCAGCAGGACGTCCCTTGCCAGCGCTTTCAATTCCGCGTTCAACTGAGGATAAACCTGCAGCAGGTGCCCGGTGATTCGTTCGTCGGCGAACCGTCCCAGAACGCGGAGGGCGGCCGTCTGGACGTCAGGCTCTTCGTCGGTCCCGATCAGCCCCAGCAATCGCTCGATGCCTGTTGCGTCGGCCAGCTCCCGAAGAATCTCCAACGCCGACAAACGGACCGACTGCGGCTCGGTCGGATCTGTCGCCAGTTCGATGGTCCGTGCGTAGGCGTCCGCACTCCCCAACCGGGTCGCCAACCGCAGCAGCAGCGGATCGGTCGTCTCGTTCTCCCCCTGGTTCGCGAGGATGCCGGCCAGTTCGGGCGGCATCGATTCGAGACGGGCCGGCTTCGGCGTGCGGTCGGCCCGCACAACCGCGATGTCCGCGAAGCTCGATCCGGGGGGCAGTCCGGGCAGACGTTTGCGACCGAGCATCTTCAAGCCGGCGTCCAATTCTTCCATCAGCCGCCGCCGCTCTTTGTCATTGGGGGCGCTGGTGAACAACCTCGCACAGGCTTGATAGCCGGCGCGGCTCCCTTCGCCGGCATACCGACGCATCAAACGTCCCAGCAGGACGTCTCGAACGATCGGCGTGTCCCACGCGGCAGCAGTGCTGAAGGTCTCGACAATCGGGCCGACCGCATCGGTCGCATGCTTTTCGACTGTCCACCAGACGAGTAGCGGGATGTGCGGATCGTCTGCGAACTCGGAACGACCGGCGATCGCCCATGCGAGCGGCACCGACAGCCTCGCCGGCAGTCGTCCGGCGGTGCTTGCCAGCTGGGCGATCACGACCGGACTGGCATCCTGGGCGGCGACTTCGAGCAGCCGTTGCCCGAATGTGTCAGAAACCTGCCGTTCGTCCCCTTGCAGCCGAATCGCCCACGACCGGACCGCCTCACTGTTGTGGTCGAGCAATGTTGCCGCAAGCGATTCGTCGAACGCGCCCAGCGTGTGCAGCGTCCAGAGAGTCTGCAGCGTGAGTTGCTCGTCGTCTGTGGCGGCAAGCATTTCCTTGAGGTTGGAGACGACTCCCGGATCGCTGCGTTCGGCGATGACTCGCCTGGCCCGTGCGGCTTTCCAACCGTTCCGGCTGCCGAGCCACGAAAGGAGCTCCTTGTTTGATCGCGATTGCGGGTCGACATGCGGTGTGACCGGGGCGTCCTTCCATCGTAGGCGGAAGATACGGCCGTTGCGGCGGTCCCACTCCGCGTCTGGGTCCGGATGGGCCGTCCGCTGGTCGTACCAGTCGGCAATATAGACGGCTCCGTCCGGTCCCATGACCGCGTCGCTGGGGGCGAACCAGTTGTCGTTGGCGGTCAGCAACACGCCGCCGTTGGCCGATCGAAACGTCGACCCGTCGCGGTGCAGCGTGTGCCAGCGCACGGCATGGCCGAGCGTATCGGTGGCGACGTACGTCCCTCGAAATTCCGGCGGGAAGGCGTCCCCCTGGTAGACGAAGCCGCCGACGGTCACATGTCCCCCCTGAAAATTCTTGTGGGGCACATGCTTGAAATATCCGAAGGCGAACGGGTTGTGCAGTTCCCCATGCTTTTCGAAGGACTTCTGGTAGTAGGCTCCCTGCACGCCGTGAAACACGATGTAACCGCCGTAGTTCGTCCCGGCGAACAGCTCGCCGCGCGCGTCGAAACCGAGGCCCCACATGTTGCTGCCCCCTTCGGCGAACAGCTCGAACTCGTGCGTGACCGGGTGATACCGCCACAACCCCTGTTCGAACTCAACACCCCGGATGTGGGCCATGATGTTGGTCCCCTGGGTGCCGTACAGCCAACCGTCCGGCCCCCACACCAGCGAGTTGGCGAGCGAACTCGAATCCTCCATGCCGAACCCCTTGAGCAGCACCTCCGGATCCGCATCGGGGACGTCGTTGCGGTCGCGGTCCGGGTAGAACAGCAGATAGGGCGCTTGCAGCACGAACACGCCGCCGTATCCGAACGCGAAACCGGTCGCCAGATTCAACCCGGTCATGAAGTCCTTCGCCCGGTCCGCGCGGCCATCGCCGTCGGTGTCTTCGAGAATGGTGAGGCGGTCCGCTCCCACCGGACCGTGCGGCGGGGGCTCAGGGACTCGGTCGTAGGTCGTCCGCGAATACCGGTCGACGGCCACTCGCTCCAGTCCGGCCGGATTGGGATACTGCAGGTACTGCATGACCCACAGCCGGCCCTGGTCATCGAAGTCAATTGCCACCGGCTGCCGCACGAGCGGTTCGGCGGCGGCCAGGCCGACCGCAAAGCCGTCAGCGACGGTCATCCGCGCAGCTGCTTCCTCGGGCGGATATCCCTGTCCCCACGCGGCGATGTTCCCACAGCCTGTGATCAGACACACAAGAAGCAAGCTCCGTCCAGCACGATTCCTCATGCAATCCCCCCCGCCTGTTGGTTCACACGCAGCTCATACCAACAGATTGAAGTAACATAGGGCGACAGGAATTGCCATCGCGCACCGGGAGAACGTTTTGTTGAAGTTGAGGCGTCGCGCCAACGGCGGCCGTCGCCGTTGGCTCTGGGCTAACACCAATCCACGATTCCGGTTAGCCCAGAGGCATCGCCGACGGCGGATCACCGACAATCTCCGCCGTCGTGAAAAACACGTCTGCCCAGCCATCGCGCAGCGGTCAGCCGGACAATGTCTCAGCGGATTCACCACCAAGCCGCAACGGGCCACCCGCGAGAAACGGAACACGAGACTTTCGATGGATCCGTGCGCATCCGTGTGATCCGTGATCATTGGGGAACCACGGATGGGCACCGATGGGCACGGATAGAAGGTGCCCACGCCTGGCGTCGGTCGGCGAAGCCCTGGTGCTGGTGTCAGCAGGTTACTCGGGCGGTGCGGTCCGGTGGTGAGCTTCAAGCGGTCTGGGCAGCCGTCTCCTCCGGCGAGTCCTCCGGACTCAGGAATTTCTCGAACCGCCGGGTCAACGGGAACTCGATGCGGATGCCGTTGGCCATCTCCTCCTGTTGCTCGTCGACCGTTTCACAGATCGCCGCGAGGTCGAAGGCGCCGGTCGACTTGGCGATTTGCACGATCCGCGCTTCGCCGTTGGGTTCCTGCTGCATTTGTCCGGCGAGCAGTGCCGAGATGGCGACCGGCAAGCAAGGGGAATCGCCCAATTGGGGGTTCGTCACGACTGTCGGAATCTGGTGATGGTGCAGCACGCAGCAGGTCAGTTCACAGGGGAGGTGCCAGTCATGCGAGACGTGCGCCGCCGCCGTCGCATGGTCCCAACCAAACACCTGCCGTTCGTATTCGCACAAGTCGGTCGGTTCTTCACGAGCCAGTTTGAGGAACTCGTAGTACTCGTCCGGGAAGACCGACGTGAGCACGGGGAGCAGAAAGTCCTGCAACAGCGAGCCACCAAAGGCGATATCTCCGGCGATCTTCCCCGCCTGAGCCACTTCGCGGGAGAACAGGGCCCGTTGCAGCACTTCGTTCCAGAAACTGTTGAGGTTGATCACTCTCGTCGCCGTCGAGAGCATGGCGGCTTTCGTGCCGGCGGAGATCACGAACATCTTCGCCTGCCGAATCCCCAGCGAGGAAATTGCCTGCGAGACACTCCCGATCGTGCGGCGTCCGGCGAACGACGCGGAGTTGACGAACTTGAGCAACTCGACTGTCAAGCCGGAATCCGATTCGACGATCGAGCCGAGTTCTCGTGCGGAGGCTTCCGGGTCGGCGGACCGCTCGATAAACGTATTGACCGCACCGGGCAGCGCCGGCAGGCTGACACCATCCGGAAGTCCCGGAAAGGGGTGTGATGCGAGCGCCTCGCAGCAAACAGCGTCCCAGTCGATGCCCATGATTCTGCACCAAACGGTGAATGAAAACGAAAAAGAGAAGTCCATGAATCACAAACGGCCGGAGACCCCGATCCGTTCTCGAAGCCGCCTGCGGATCGGCTCCAACCGACGGTTTCGGATCAATCGTCTGCCACGTGCCAGGCGACGTCCGGCGGACGAGCCATTGGACTCGCGCGGCGCCGGGGACCGGCTGATCCATAGCCTGAAAACCGATCATTCTGAAACCGTTCCAACTCATCGGCCGACCGAGTGAGCCGTATGAACCGGACGGCTGCAGTGGGAGAATAGCCTACGGCTGAGAAGCGGGACGGCCCGATGGAAACAGCCGACGGAGCTGGCAGCTTCCCGACACCGACGAAACGGGTCGTTCTGAAAATGACGCTGAGTCGGGTGCGTCGGATTCTCCGCGGCGACGAGAAACCAATTCGCCCATGGCCGGCGCGAAACACGCTCCTCGGCGACTGACAGCCGGATGGATGCTCTCGCGGTTTCCCGGTCCCTGCTGACGGCTTGGGAGGCAATGACGATGCGCGAATGTCAATCCGACGGCGAATCACTGAATTTCTTCGCTCGCCATGACGCAAGCAACAGCGTCGTCAGCCCCAGCAGCAGTTCGTCGGCGAGCGGGACGAAATCGGGGACGATCAGGTCAATGACGAACAGAACCGCCGTCGCCACGAACAACCACGGAAACCGCAGCCCACTGAAGAACCGCATCAGCAATTTGGCGATCACGGGAGCGTTTCCAGGAATGGGGGGCTGACAGTCTGCGTGGGCGAAGGCGTGTCACCCTGACGAGCCATTATTCTATCCGGTTGTGCGTTCGTTTGAAGGCCACATTGTGGGGCATATCGTTAACCTGTCAGGCGGCAACGTTCCTGCGGCAGAGGGGACACCAGCCGCGCGGCCCGATGGTTCGGCAACCTCGAATTGTCCGTTGGGAGAGGCCGACGGGAAGTCGGGAGATTCGGCCCGAGAACGTTGGGCGTTCGGTGATATAATCCGGTTGCGGCCAAACAAGCACTCCGACGACGCGGAGAGCTTGTGAGTTTTTCGGTGGAAACACCCGGTGTCTCATCATCTCGGAAAACGTTGCGGACTCTAGCCGCTGACATCAGGCATCTCGCGTCCTCGTTGATTCGAGACACCGGATGTTTGGGCCCGCGTTGACAAAGGATCACACCCTCGGAGGGACAATGCCATGTCGCGGTGCCCAATCACTCTCCGAATGCGGTTGCCACTGGCCGCTGTGTGCAGCGTGGTTCTGGCCGGCGTTTTGCTGGGGGCCGAATCCGAGGAGCCGTCAACGCCGGCGTCACCCACTTTGGACGAATTGTTGCTGTTTCAACCGACCAAATACCCGCAGGGAGAATGGGAGCCGCAGATCCTGACGTACAAAGACGTGTGGTTTGAAGCGACGGACGAAGTTAAGCTGCACGGTTGGTACTGCCCCCATAACGATCCGGTGGCTGCCGTTCTGTACATTCACGGCACGGGCGGAAACCTGAGCGACCGGCGATTCCTGATTAAGTCGTTACAGACGGAACTGCGGCTGTCTGTGTTCATCTTCGACTATCGGGGCTATGGCCGGTCCGAGGGAGTGCCGAGCGTGAAAGGTGCTCTACAGGACGCGACTGCCGCCCGCCGGGAACTGGCTCGGTTGGCGGACATCAGCACGGATGAGGTTGTCCTCATGGGCCGTTCGCTGGGCGGTGCCATTGCCATTCAACTCGCCGCCGCCGCCGCCCCGCGCGGTTTGGTCGTCGAGAGCTCCTTCTCGTCGCTTAAGGAGATGGCCAACCTCCATTTTCCAAACCTCGCCTGGGTCGTGCCCGTCGACAAACTCAATTCGACCGCCACGATTAAGAAGTACCACGGTCCCTACCTGCAAAGCCACGGTGATGCCGACACGCTGATTCCGTTTCGCTCCGGGAAAAAACTGTTCGAGGCGGCCAACAAACCGAAGCGGTTCATCCGCATCCCCCGTGCCAATCACAACGACCCGCAGTCGCGCGACTACTATCAGGCGTTGAAGCGGTTTCTCCGCAGGTTGCCCCGGTCGTGATGGCTGCGTCGAAGTAATCGGGTGCGGGCGTGATGGGGAAGCGGGCTGAATGGGCAGGGCCGTGACGGATGCGCGAGGGAGGCTTTCCCGCCGCGCGAAACAGGGACCGCGGGCGCATGTTGCCGGGACACAGGATGAGTTACGACACGCCCGGCCGGCGACCGGCTGGTGGTTACGGACCACGCGATCTCAGCAAAAGGTTGATACGAAACAATTTCCAATTGACCGACACGACGGAAAGGGCTATAAGTCGCGCTAGTCGAAATGCGGCAAGTCTGATTTCCATCGGGCTGCAGACTCGGCGCAATCGTCGAATCGAAATTTCGGACATGTGTTCCGGCCCGGGTGCCGTCGGGACGAATGGCTACTCGAACAAGGCATTCCAGATCGTCCCAACTGAAGGAGCCAACGGATATGGCAGCCAGCACGACGAAAAAACGGACCGCGAAGAAGTCGGCCACCACACGCCCAACCACTCGTAAGGCGTCGACCAAGTCGACCAAGTCTCGAACAGGAGCGGCGAAGAAGCCGTCCGCCAAAAAGACGACGGCCGGAAAAGCGGCCAAGAGCAGCACCAAGCGGGCAACCGCCACCAAGTCGACCAAGAAACGAGCGGGAACGGCGGCGAAGAAAACGACCGCCAAACGGACCACGGCGAAAAAAGCGACCAAGCGGGCAACCGCCAGCAAGTCGGCCAAAACACGGACAGGGACCGCGAAGGCGGGGGCCGCGAAGAAGTCGACCACTCGCAAGAGCACGGCGAAACGGACCACCAAGCGGGCAACCGCCGGCAAGTCGGCCAAATCGCGCACCGGTGCGACCCGATCGACCGCACGGCGGGCATCGGGTGGGAAGTAGTCCGGCGGCAGCGACAGTCCTCCGAATGACGAACAGGCCGAGCGCAATGCTCGGCCTGTTCGCATTGTGGGGGGGAGGACGGGGAGGGGGCAGGTTGCCAGCCGCTTCGCTATCGGAACCGGCGGCAAATTCGAGATTGGCCCTGCTGCCCCGCGGAACCCCACGACCCAGCAGACGCCAGTCCGCTCACCCGCACGAGGCTCCGTCAATCCACGGGTTCGCTGCGGGGGTAGGAGCCGAGCACTTCGAGGCGGACCGCTTTCTTTTCCAGTCCCGCCAACGCCCGCTTGATCCGGGCGTCCCGCATATGTCCCTCAAAGTCCAGGAAGAACAGATAGCCAACCTCCGGTCCACGGAGCGGAAATGACTCGATCCAGGTCAAGTTGATTTTCGACTTCTTAAAACCGGCGAGTGCTTCGGACAGGGACCCCGGCTGATGTGAAATCTGCAACAGCAGAGCGGTCCGGTCCTTGCCGGTCGGTTTCGTTTCGCGGTCGCCGATCACCGCGAAACGGGTGATGTTGTGGGAGTTGTCCTCGATCCGCTCTGCGAGGATGTCCAACCCGTATTCGACCGCCGCCTGGGCACTGGCAATCGCTCCTGCGCCCGGCTTGTCCCGTGCCAGCGTCGCCGCCGTCGAGGTGCTCGTCACTTCGTGCAAGTGCGCCATCGGCATATTGCGGGCGAGCCAGTCCCGGCATTGGGAGAGCGCCTGCGGCTTGCTGTAAATCTCAACGACCTCACTCCGGGGCGACCGCGACATCAGGTTATGATGCACGCTCATTTGCACTTCCCCACAGATGCGAATCGGCAGCCGGGTGAACATGTCCAGCGTGTCGACGATCCGGCCGTCCGTACTGTTTTCGATCGGAACAATCCCGTAATCGGAATGCCCCCGGTTCACTTCTTCAAACACGGCTGCGATCGTATTGACCGGAATCAAATCCGCGCTCTTGCCAAAGCGTTGAATGGCCGCCAGATGGGTGAAGCTGAACTTCGGCCCCAAATACGCCACGCGGACGGTCTTCACCCGGTTTCTCGCCGCGCTCAGGACCTCACGGTAAATGGAGCGGACAGCCGCCGTCGGCAACGGACCGGAATTGGCCACGTCCAGACTGCTCCACAGTTCCGTCTCAATCGGTGCGTCGAACACACTCGAACCGTCAGTCGCTTGCTGCTGCAACTGCTTGACGGCCAAGTCGGTCCGTTCGTTGATCGCCTTGAGAATCTGTTTGTCGAGGGCCGCTGCCCGTTGCTCAAGCGTCAGCGACCTGGGGCGGCGGGCCGTCTTGGCGACGGGCTTTTTCCGCACCGTCGTCCGAGCGGCCTTCGCCTTCTTCGGCACCGGATTCTTGGTGGGGCGAGTCGCCTTTTTGACGGTTGTTTTGCGCGCGGCCTTCTTCGTGGGGCGTTTGCCGGCGTGTTTCGTCGATCGCTTTTTTGCCATCAGCGGCCTGCTCTCAGCTGCACGGTTCCCAACGACAGACGTCATCCTGACGTTCGAGCCTCCCCACCCCGCTTTTCCGCTCCCGACTCGCCCATCAGGCCGAAAAACGACGATCTCCGACCGGCTTTGCAGCGGTAACCCGAACCATCAGAATGAGTTGGATCGCTGTTGTACAAACGCCCCCTCGGACTGTCAAGCGGCCCGGGGCTCGGAAGAGCCGGTCTTGACACGGTGGCGTCCGCGCGGCAGAACAGGGACTGACATCGGCCATCATCGTGGTAAAGGAGTGGACACGTGTGGGAGTTGAGACGAGCCGTTCTCGGTGCGGTGATTGGCAGCGGTGCGCTGCTGGCCGTGTCGGGTTTATCCGGCGGGCTGGGGGCGGCTTTGCATCATTTGGGGGATGAGGTTGGAGCGAGAGCAGCGCTGGGAGTCGCCGGTGTGGCGGCGGCGAGTTTCGTCCTGTTGCACATTCTGCTCGTTACGCTCTTGGCGCTCGCGTTTCTACAGAGGAACATGGAAGGAAGACCGGACACGAAAACAGCCTCTGGGCCTTTAGGTTGGTTGTCGAGCTGTCATGCCAATTAAATTCCGCTGCCGTCACTGCCGCCAATTTCTGGGAATCTCGCGAACCCGGGCGGGAGAGATCACAGACTGTCCCATGTGCGGCAAATCAATCCGGGTTCCCAACCTGGACGGAAGGATCAAACCGATCCCCTCGCCGGAGTTGGACCTGGACGACTCCCAACTGGTCGAGGCCCTTGGCGAACTGGCGGACATCGGCACGAGTCCCTCCCCGGCCGAGGTGACGTCTCCCCCACAGGTCGCCGAGACCCGTGATGCAACGGTGATCGTGCCGGCGGCGGAACCGGTCGTGCCTCTCGAAGCGGTCCCTCCACAAGCGGTCCCCCCCCAAGCGGTCGTCGTTGCCGCCCCTCATGACGCGGACACGATCATCCAGTCGGGAGCGGATGACGGCACAGTCATCGACGGCGAGGATCCGCTGCGAGCCTTGGCCGCGGAATCGCCCCGCAGGCTTCTTGCGGAAACAAGGCCAAGGCGGTCTGCAAACAACCAATCCGCCTGGATCATGGGCATGGCGGGCGCGGTTTTCATCGGCTTGCTGGCGGCCATTTGGTTCCGGGGAGGGAATGACACGCAACCGCCTGCGTTAGAAGCCGCAGCCGACAAGCCGTCCCCGCCCGCCGATTCGAACGGGGATCTCATTGCCGCAGTCGGTCCCGCCGACGGTGCAACCGCTGCCGCAACGTCGACGGCGGAGGCATCATCAGCCGCCGTGGCCGGGCAGGTGACCTACGTTTCCGACGGCGGGGAGACATTGCCGGACAGCGGAGCACGGATTCTGCTGCTGCCCAAGTCGAAACCGGGAACCGTGAAGCTGGACGTCGCCGGTTGTCTTGCGGGTGCCGAGCCGGTCGACGCGGATGTGGCCCGTGCTGCCATGCGCGCCTTGGGAGGCGACGTTGCCATGGCGGGAGAGGATGGCCGTTATCAGCTCAGCGTCCCAGCGGCAGGCGACTATCACTTGCTGGTGATCTCCCGTCATCGTGCGGCAGATTCGGCAAGCCCGGTCGGTCCGTCACTTCAGACGACACTGTCGGCCTACTTTTTCCGACCGGCGTCTCTCTTGGGAAGTCTCTCCTTTCGTTTTGAAGAATTGCACTCCAGCGGACAAGGGGCGTCGCGGCGTGATTTCAAGTTCGCCGGCGAGTAAGCAAGTTTGCTAGTGAGTCTGTTTGCTGGTGAGTAAGACCGAGAGTCGCGGGGAGTGGCGGCGTTTTTCCGTGACCGGGGGAGCGTTGACCGTGATCGCCGCGTCGGTGCCGCCGTGCGAATCAGACCCGGAGCGTGAGCAACGGGACATGTGAGCAACGGGACATGTGAGCGACAGCAAGCGTGACCGACGGTGGGTGCGGGACCCCCGACTCCGACGCTGACAGGTGGGCGCGGTGCGTTCCGAGGCCCCATTCGTCCTTGGGAAGTGCTTCCGGCACCGCCCCGGCGCTAACGCTTCGGGCTCTGATGGTCGTGGGATCCGATTCCGCCGTCACTCGGCCACTCCGACACTCGTCACGACGATCCCGTCCGGACCACCACCAGCTGGCACATGTCCCCCGCTTGTTGAGTTCCGGTTCTCAAAATAGACTCTCGCAGTGCGGAACCGTCCCCCTGTCTCCCTTGCGAGCGTCCCATGTCCCCTGTTCATGCCCCCCAGCACGCCCCCGCAGAAGGCTCCGCATTGGAGGATGTGACGCTGCTCATTTTCGGCGCGTCGGGCGACTTGACGGCACGCAAGCTGATTCCCGCGTTGTTTCAGTTGTGGAACAAAGGGTTTCTTTCCGACCGGGCGGCCATCATTGGGGTTGCGCGGCGGGAGAAAACGGACGAGGAGTTCCGCGCGGAGATGCGTGCTGCCGCCATTGAGGACCAGGAGGGCGACGGTGCCGCCCGTTGGGAGCGGTTCGCCCAATTGTTGTTCTACCGCCGGGCCGATCTGTCGGATCACGAGCAGATTGAGCGGCTCAAAGAGTCGGTCGAGGGAATCGAGACGCAGCGAAACCGATCGGGATCGCGCGTCGTCTACCTCGCCACCGCGCCGGATCTCTTCCAGCCGTCGGTCGAGGCGCTCGACGCGGCGGGCATGATCCCACGCGGGCCGGAGAAGGAACGGTTGCGGGTCGTTTTCGAAAAACCCTTCGGCCACGATCTGGAGTCGGCCCGCGCGTTGACAGAGTCGCTCAGCCGGTTGCTCAGCGAGCAACAGATTTACCGGATTGACCATTACCTCGGAAAGGAAACGGTTCAGAACATCCTGCTGTTTCGCTTCGGCAATGCCATTTTTGAGCCGTTGTTCAACCGCACGCACGTGGACCACGTCCAGATCACCGTGGCCGAATCGCAGGGCATGGAGCGCGGGCGGGGTGCCTACTATGACCGGTCCGGTGCTTTGCGGGACGTGCTGCAGAATCACGTGTTGCAGCTCCTCTGCCTGGTGGCCATGGAGCCGCCCGCGCTGTTTCAGGGGGACTACATTCGTGACGAAAAGCTGAAGGTCCTGCAGGCACTCCGTCCCGGCGGATCCGGCGGGGCGATCGACAACTGGGCGGTCGCCGGGCAGTATGCGACCGGGGAAGTCAACGGCGAGCGGGCCGTCGCTTATGTCGAGGAGGACCGCGTTCCCGCCGGTTCTCGCCGCGAAACATTCGTCGCGATGGAAGTGCAGATCGACAACTGGCGCTGGGCGGGCGTGCCGTTTTATTTGCGGACCGGAAAACGCCTCCCACACCGCGTGACAGAGATCGCGATCCAATTCAAACGCCCGCCGCTCAATCTGTTTACAACGGTCGAATGCGAAGGGGACCTCTGTCAGATGGTCGAGACCCGGCCGAATACGCTTGTTTTTCGTATTCAACCGCAGGAGGCAATCTCACTGGCGATTTCCACGAAGCGGCCCGGCATGCAGTACCAGGTTCATCCGGTCGAGATGGACTTCGAGTACCACGACACCTTTGCTGTTGAACTGCCGGAGGCGTATGAGCGTCTGCTGCTCGATGTCATGCGAGGCGATTCGACGCTGTTTACCCGTAGCGACGAACTGGAAGCCGCCTGGCAATTCGTCACGCCCGTGCTCGAAGCCTGGGAGAATGGCGATGAGCCTCCGGAACTGTACGCTTCGGGAACCTGGGGCCCCCGGGCCTCCGAGCAACTGCTTCGTGGTAACGGCCGCTCCTGGCGTCGCCCCACGACGGAAACCGAGCCGTCGTAATTGCTGCGTCGCACGAGTGGCGTCGGACGGGCAGTGTGGTCTTGAGAAATCACCGTCGGGGTTTGCAGGTCGTGCTGACATTTGACGGCCCGTTTTCAGGGGAACTCAGGGGAGCACCGGTTGTCCCAACCGGTGCCGCGCAGCAGCGGGAAGCGTATCCTTCACCGGACGATTCACGCAAAGGCTTCTTGCCGCGGGGCGACACGGGTTGAGGCAACCCGTGCTATCCTTGTTGAATGTCAACACCACCTCATGATGATGCCGCGTCAACAAGCTGAAGCTTGAATTCCAGAGCCCCCATCAATCCCTGCCGGGCCGCGTCCGGGCCGCTTGGCGAGGATGGCCGGCGCAAGACGGCCTCCGCCGAAACGCAAAACACCCGGCCTCTCCAACAGAGACCGGGTGTCTGTTTCCTGTCGCCATGCCGCGGGTGGGTCGCCTGCCAATGGGCCTGACAACTCACCCAAGCCAGCAACGGCTCAGTCGCCTCAGGCTCCGGCTTCCGCCGGCGGCGGGGGAACCGCACCTTCGGGTGCCGGTGCGGGAGCAGCTTCCGGGGCGGGAGCGGGAGCAGCATCGGCATCAGGCGCCGGAGCGCCTTCGCCGCATGAGCTGCACGGTGCTTCGCCGCACGCGCTGCACGGGGCTTCGCCGCATGAGCTGCAAGCCGACTCGCAGCACGTATTGCAGGTCACCTGGCAGGATTGATGGTGACGATGGCCGTGGTGACGGACAGAGTGCATCCGGCATCCGGTCCGTCGTCCGCAGCCACGATGGCCGGCATCGGCCGAATCACCAAGGCTCAACAGGGCCACGAGGGCCACAAGGATTGTGAAGACACCCGCACGTTTCATCGTTCGTTCCTCTGTTTTCACTCGAAGTTGTTTCAAACGCCTGAGCTTGCAATCTCCACACGACACACAATGAAGTGGGGAAAACACACGCTCTAGGTAGGATACTTCGACTCTGACCCGTGTCAATCGTTGTCCTGGAATTCTTTTCTGCCTGCTGGGCAGCGAACAAGCTCCTCGGATTGGTGAATTCAACGGGACGAGGGTGTGCGCTTTTGCACTCGGCAGGAAAACATCGACGTGCCATGCTCTCCATTCCTGCCGAGTCCTTACCGCCCCGCCGCAAGGTTCGCTTATAATCGAGGTGCCACTCGTTAAGCGCGCGGCGACGGCAGAGGATGTTGCTCTCGTCTTCTGCAAACCCGCAAACGGTTTTCAAGCTGCACACTTTTCAGGTTGCGCAATGAGAACGACAGAGATCAGACATACCTCAGAGATCAGACATACCTTGCAAATCGTCGCGGGACTCCTTCTGTTGACGGGCATCGCGTTTTGTCGCAGGGCCGAGGGGAACGGTCCGGTCGATTTTAACCGCGACGTCCGGCCTGTGCTGACGTTGCACTGCCTCGCCTGTCACGGTCCCGACGCGGAACAGCGGGAGGCGGGGCTCCGTCTGGACCAACGTGACTCGGCCCTGGCGACGCTGGAGAGCGGGAACCGGGCGGTTATCCCGGGAGATCCGGAGGCAAGTTCGCTCATTCATCGCCTCTTTTCGGACGACGAAAGCGAGCGGATGCCGCCCGGCGATGAGGGTCCGGGGCTGAGCGATTCCGAGAAGTCCGTGCTACGCCGGTGGATCGCCGAAGGGGCCTCGTTTGAACAGCACTGGTCCTTCATGCGACCGCAACCGGTCACGCCTCCGTCCGTCAAGACGGGGCAATGGGCGCGAAACGCGATCGATCGGTTCGTGCTGGCACGTCTGGAAGCCGAGGGACTCACACCGACGGAGCCGGCGGACAAGTATCGCCTCTGCCGTCGCGTCTCCCTCGATTTGACAGGAGTGCCGCCGACGATTGCCGAGGCGGACGCATTCGTCAACGACCCGGATCCGGCAGCCTACCAGAAGTTGGTCGGCCGGTTGCTGGCGTCGCCCCGGTTCGGCGAGCGATGGGCGCGGGTGTGGCTCGATCTGGCCCGCTATGCCGACTCGCAAGGTTACGCCCAGGACTCCGGGCGCACCATCTGGCGTTACCGCGACTGGGTCATCCGAGCCATCAACGACGGGATAACGTTCGATCAATTCACGACCGAACAGATCGCCGGCGACTTGCTCCCCAATCCGTCAACGGAACAACTGATCGCGACGGCGTTTCATCGCAACACGATGACCAACAGCGAAGGGGGGACGAACGACGAAGAGTTCCGCAACGCGGCGATCATCGATCGCGTGAACACGACCATGGAAGTCTGGATGGGGATGACGATGGGGTGTGCCCAGTGCCATTCGCACAAGTACGATCCGATTTCGCAGGAGGAGTTCTTTCGCTTCTTCGCAATCCTCAATCAGACGCAGGACGCCGACCGGCCGGATGAGTCGCCGTTTCTTCCCGAGTACTCCGATGAGCAGCTCGCCGAACGTTCGAGGCTGCAGGAAGAGATCTCGGCACTCGAAGCAACGGTCGCGGAACTGGCTGCAGCCAAACAACCGGATGCCGGGCCGGAGGGGAGCGAGTCGCCGTCGGCCGATTCGCTGCCAGCCGGTCCGCTGGCGGCCCGCTTTGTCCGCGTAGAATCGCTCGGCACAAAGATCGTGCTACATCTCGCCGAGGTGCAGGCGTTCGTCGGAGACGAGAATGTGGCTCTCAAGGGACAGGCGCGGCAGTCGAGCACGGGATCCGGCGGGGACGCCGCGCGGGCCATCGATGGCGATACGAACGGTGACTACGCCGCCGGCTCGGTCAGCCACACGGCGACGGAGGACAACCCCTGGTGGGAAGTCGAGTTGGCCGAGCCGACAGCGATCGATCGGGTGGTCATCTGGAACCGCACCGACAACGGGCTGCACGCACGGTTGTCCGATTGGCGGGCCGTCCTGCTGGATGCGGACCGAAAAGCCCTGTCAGTCGCCCGTTTCCACGATGCCCCCAAAGTGGACCGGACGATCGCCTTCCCGCGGCACGGCGACGAACGAACCGACGAGCACCGGGACGCACTGCTCGCCTATCTCAAGGAAACGGGGGCCGGTCTGTCCCCGGAGGAGCGTCAGTTGCGCGACCTCAAGGACCAACTGGCGAAGATCGTCCCCGCCATCAAAACGCCCATCATGAAAGAACAGCCCGAAGACAAACGACGAACGACCAACATTCAGTTGCGGGGCAACTATCGCGTGCTCGGCGAAGAAGTTGTGCCGGGGTTCCCGGCGTCTTTTCACCCGCTGCCCGGCGTCGAGCGTCCCACGCGGCTCGATTTGGCGCGATGGCTTGTCGCGGAGGACAATCCGCTCTCGCCGCGTGTCGTGGTGAATCGCTACTGGGAGCAACTCTTCGGCGTGGGCATTGTGAAGACGAGCGAAGATTTCGGCACGCAGGGGGAGCCGCCGTCACATCCACAACTGCTCGACCATCTGGCGGTCGAGCTCGCCCGGAACGGTTGGGACACCAAATGGCTGCTGCGGGAAATCGTCACCAGCGCCACGTACCGCCAGTCGTCGCGGACGTCTCCCGAGTTGAAGGAGCGTGATCCTGAGAACCGGCTGTTGTCGCGGGGGCCACGCTTCCGGTTGCCGGCGGAGATGATTCGCGACCAGATGCTGGCGGTCGGCGGACTGTTGAGCGACAAGATGTTCGGCCCGCCCGTGCAGCCGCGCAGGCCCAAGCTCGGGTTGCGTGCCGCCTTTGGAGGCACGACTGACTGGGACACGAGTGCAGGCGAAGACCAGTACCGGCGCGGGTTGTACACCAAATGGAGACGGACCGCTCCGTACCCGTCGTTGGTGACGTTCGATGCACCGAGCCGCGAGTTCTGCACAATTCGCCGCATTCGCACAAACACGCCACTGCAGGCACTGGTCACGCTCAACGATCCCGTGTCGATTGAAGCGGCTCAGGGACTGGCCCGACGCGTCCTCAGTGGCGAAGGAACGGACATGCACGACAGGCTGGAGCGGCTGTTCCGCTGCGTGCTCGTGCGTCCGCCGACGACAACCGAGAGCGAACTGCTGAAAGCAACGCTCGCAGATGCGGCGTCCCAGTTTCGAACCGACCTCCCTCGTGCCAAGCAGATGGCAACCGACCCGATCGGTCCCGCGCCGGAAGGAACCGACATCGCCGAACTGGCAGCGTGGACCGTGCTCGCCAACGTGGTCCTCAATCTCGACGAGACACTCGCCCGACCGTAACGGGAACGATCGATCGAACCACGGATACTCCATCGCGCGTCCTCTGAAACGCAGCTGACGAGCCTACAAGTGACAAGAAGGAAAGAAGCACTGGTTTTTACGAATTCTCCCAGCGCGGCAGAGCCGCAACCAAAGGGGAGAGACCGCGGCCCATCACCCGGCAAAAACTTGCGCACGAGACAACACATTGAAGCTTCTGTAGTACGGATTGACGGAGACGAGGACGGGCGGCCCAGCCGGGTGCCGCAGGCACAGGATGCCTGACACTCGGTTCGCAATCCATCTGGAACGCCCGGAGGCAGAGTGTGAGTCATCTTGTCGCTTCGCGTGCCGGCTGTGCCAACCGTCCCGGAAGTCTGTTGGCCACGTGTGCCGCGGCATGCCCATTCGGACGGCACTGTGTGATCAAGCCGTGACGCCGCGGCAGACGGGGCAGTCCGGATTTCGGAAGATGCGACGTTTCGAGAAGGCCATGTCGCGGAGGTCGAAGGCCAGCAGTTGGCCACCGAGAGGTTCTCCGAAGCTGGCGAGGACTTTGACGGCCTCCATCGCCGCCAGGCAGCCGACCGTGCCGGAGACCGCGCCGAACACGGGAAACTCGCGCGTCCAGGCAGTTGGCTTCTCCGGCGTGAGACAGGCCAGACAGGGCGTTCGGCCGGGAAGGATCGTGGTGATGCTCGCCTCCAGGTCGAACATGGCACATTCGACCAGCGGCTTGCGTTGCTCGACCGCCTGCCGATTCATGGCGAAACGCTCTTCAAACAACGGAGCGCAGTCGACGATCAGATCGACTTGTTCGCAGAGCGCAGCCGCGTTTTGTTCGGAGAGGTTTTCGCCGACGGTGACGATTTCAAGCCGCGGGTTGAGTTCCGCCAATCGTCTCGCAGCCGATTCGACGCGCGGCTTGCCGAGCCAGTCG
The DNA here is from genome assembly GCA_029259845.1 of Planctomycetaceae bacterium. Classification (GTDB taxonomy): domain Bacteria; phylum Planctomycetota; class Planctomycetia; order Planctomycetales; family Planctomycetaceae; genus JAHBXU01. The sequence goes on from JAJDEI010000218.1 coordinate 20,241, forward strand.
TGGGTCATCAATAGTTGGCGGTTGAGGTCGCTCGGCTTGACATTCCCCGCATGGGCGAGGACCAGTTTCCCGACGCCCGCCGCGGCCAGTTCGTAGGCGACGACGCTGCCCAAACCGCCGACCCGCGAGATGAGGACCGCAGCACCTTTGAGCGCCTCCTGCCCCGCTTCGCGAAAGTCGTCCACCCAGATTTGCCACTCGTAGGTGGCCCGTTCTTCGTCAGTGAGGGGGACTCGTTTCGTCATCGTCGGTCGCGGTGGGGATGGTTAACCAACACATCGGGCGAATTGAGCCGGTGGGTGGGCCGGCCAATACGTCGGTGCCCGGCCTTCGGACGGCAGGCCAAAATCTGAACTCCGGCGACTGGTTATCCCCCGAAACGGTTGGGGTCGCCGAATAGTTGGCCGCCGGTCGGATCACCGATGCCGCCCCTGAGAGACGCCGGGTCGGCCCGTTGCACGGGGGGGGCGTCCGGCTCGGGAGCTTCCTCCGGCTTTTCTTTGAGGGCTTTGACCGACAGGCTGATGCGTTTGCGCGACGGGTCGGCTTCCAAGACCTGCACGTCGAGTTCCTGGCCGACGCGGAGCACCTCCTGCACCGACTTGATCCGTTGATGGTCCAACTGGCTGATGTGCACGAGTCCTTCGATGCCCGGCTCCAATTCGACGAACCCGCCGAAGGATTCGATCCGCGTGACTTTGCCTTTGATGACCATGCCGGACGGATATTTCTCCTCAGCGGTCTGCCAGGGATTGGCCGACAGTTGCCGCATGCCCAGGCCGATCTTCTTTTTTTCCGTGTCGACCGACAGCACCTTGACTTCGATTTCCTGTCCCTGGGTGAGCACATCGCTGGGATGGTTGATGCGGCTCCAACTGATCTGCCCGACGTGCAGCAACCCGTCGACCCCGCCGATGTCGACAAACGCCCCGTAGTCCTTGATCGTCTTCACGCGGCCCTGGTAGGTTTGGCCGGGGGCGACTTTCTCGAAGAAGTCTTTCTCGGTGACCTCCCGCTCGGCTTCGAGGAGACTGCGGCGGCTGAGTACGAGCTTCCGCCGCTTGGGATTCACCTCGGTGACCCGGGCACGCAGCTTCTGCCCGACGTATGCATTCAGGTCGGCCACGTAGCCGAGTTCCACCTGAGAGGCCGGCATGAAGCCCCGCAGGCTGCCGACGCTGACTTCCAGGCCGCCCTTATTGGTTTGGTTGACTTGGCATTCGACGGTCTGGTCGACGCTGAGCTCATCCCAATTGCCCCGTACGCGGGAGGCACCGCTCGGCAGGTTGACGTGAATCAACCCTTCCTTCTCGTCGATGCGGCCAACGATGACGGTGATTGATTCTCCCTGCATCGGCTGCTTTCGCAGACCGAATTGCCGACGGGAGAGGACGCCCGGCATCCGCAGGCCGAAGTCGACGAACATGTCGTCGCCGTGGATGGACTGGACGGTTCCACTGAGCCGCGCCCCGCGGGTCACGTCTTCATCGGCGGGAACGGTGATCGCCTCGGCGACTTTGTCCAGATCGGCGACTTCCGTGTCGGGGACTTCACCCGTGTCCCCGGAAAGGGCCGCGTTGAGTTCGGCCTCAATGTCGGCGTCAAGTTGTTCGTTTTTCGGCGGCAGGGCGACCGGGTCTGCGGCAGGGGGCCGGGGCGGCGGAGCAGAAGCTCCCTCGGCACCTTCAGACGGCTGGTCCGCCGCCGATTCCTCCGCTGCCGGACTGTCACCTGCCGCCGCGTTCGTCTGATCGGTTGCCTCCGGCTGCGCACCGCCGGACAATTCTCCCGCCGCCGACGGCTCGTTGGTGCCTGGCGACTGCTGTGCTTGGTCGGATGCGGCGGCCGAAGCGGGCTCCACCGGCGTCGGTGGAGTCGGTGTGACGATTGAGGGGACCGGCTTGGCGATGTCCGGGGAGTACGTGGGCCTCAACTCCACACGGCGTCGTGTTTTTTCCGGGGGCCGCTCTGCCGACTCCGGTGCCGCGTTTTCTTCTGTCGCGTTCTCGCCAGTCCCACTCTCGCCAGCCAGGGTCGGCTGGCCAGCGGACGGAGCTGCTTCCGCTGTTGGGGGCGTGTTCTCTCCGGCTGATGTCGCGACTTGTTCCGAAGCTGTGTTGCATTCGGTTGATTCGCCCGCGTTGGTTGCCGACGAATCGCTTGGCGAAACATCGCATGACGGAGGATCGGTTGATGGGGAATCAACTGACGGGGGAGCCGTCCCGGCTGCCGGTTCTCCCGCTGTTGCCTCAGGCGACGACCCGGCCGCCGTGCTGTCCCCTGCCGCGGTCGGAGCAGCTGCCTGTTCCGGCATTGACCGGGGAGACTGTGCGTCTTCGGGTGGCTGCGCATCGTTCCCGGCGGAGGGGAGATCGGAAACCGAAGTGTCGGCTGGCAACGGGGAACTGTTATCGGTCGTCATGCAAATATCGCTACTGGAACGCAGGTTTGAAAAACGCTCGTAAGTTCAGTTTCCCTGAAGACGGCTACCCTGAAGACGGCTTGAAGTGCCACGCCAGAATCCCGATGTCGTGATGCCGGTCGTCGTCCTCATTCGCCGAGGGCGCCGTCCGGTCCCGCCTCACCAAAGAGCAGTGCGTCGGAGAGCCGCTGCACTTGTCCTTCCTGGTCGACACAGGCAAGCACCGTCTTGCCCGTCGTTAACAGTTGTTGGTCGCGAAACAATGTGTATTGGTGTTCCATTTTCGCCGGCGTCATCCGCAGCAATTGTGTCCGCAGAGTGAGCACGTCATCGTACCGTGCGGGGGCCTTGTAGTGACACTCCAGAGAGACCACGACGAAAAAAAGTCCGCGCGATTCGAACTCGCGATAGTTTCCCCCCTTCGACCGGAACAGCTCCGTCCGCCCCATTTCGAAGTAATTGACATACGTCCCGTGATGGACCAGACCCATCGCATCCGTCTCGCAATAACGGACGCGAATCGTCATCTCATGGGCATCGTCCCAGTCAACCATGTTGTCTTTTTGCCGGTTCATTCGCCCGGTGACGCCAGCGCCGACCGCTTCTCCCGGATGAGATCCAGCAGAGCCCGCTGAGGATCGCAAAACTTCTTGAGGCCTTCTTCCATCAGGACGGTTTCCATCTGCGTGAAGTCGACCTTCTGGCCGATCTCCGCGAGCACCTCCTGCGGCGGCAATTGGCCGACCTGGCGGGTGAACGTCTTGCCGGCCATCTTCTGGATGGCGTCGTTTGTCGCCGGAGGATTGGTTTGGATATCGGAGCCGGCGAGCGCGGCGACGTACTTGTCGGGCGGGTCTTCCGGCTTCTTGGTGCCCGTGCTGGCGAAGATGATCTCCTGGGCCAGCGGGGTCCCCTGATTTTTCCAAAGGTCCCGGTTTTTCTTCCAGATCCGTTTCGCGTTGACGATCCCCACCTGCCCCTGGGCGGCGTCGGACAAATCGGGTACGTGCTGTTCGGTGTAAACGTCGATCCGGCTGATGAAGATGCTGTACACCGACTTGAACCCGTCGAGGTTTGCCCGCTGTTGGGCCCCCTTCCAGACGGCGTCGCGAGCCGCCTGATACTGACGCTCCGAGAACACGAGTGTCACATTCACCGTGACACCGCCCGCCACCAGTTCCTCCAACGCCCCGATGCCGGCCGGGGTTGCGGGGACTTTGATCATCCGGTTGGCATGTCCAGACGACCACGACTGGCCCAACTTGATGTACTCAGCGGTGCGCTCGGCTGCGCTCAGCGGCGAATCGACATCGTCGATCAGCGGGTCGAGCTCGAAGCTCACGTAACCATCATTGCCTTTCGATTCCTCGTGCACGGGAGCGAAGACCGCCTCGGCTCGTGAGACCAGTTCATCGGTGATCTTCCAGGCGACCGCGCCGTCGTCGAGCCCCTCGCTCATCAGCCGGACGAGTTCCTCGTCGAAGCGGCCGGTCTTGATCAGGTTGGTGATGATGACCGGGTTCGACGTTGCGCCGGTCGCGCCGAGCTTTCGACTGGCTTCGACGGCTGCGGGGTCGACGCTGTCCAACCAGAGTTTGGTGCCGGTGTCGATCAGGGACTGCAAAGGGGTCGTCATCAACGCGTCCTTGGGGTTGTTCCGAATGATCAGCCGGACTGCTGTTGTTCCTCGCGGTTGTTCTGCCGGACTGTGCCGGCGTGCTCCGCGACTCGCTATAATTGTGTGAGGGCAGACGTTGAGGATGTGCCCAGACACCCGGTGTCTCCAATCCCGACTGACCATCCTCGGCGGATGTAACGTCGAATCTCATTGGGGAACGATTCAAAACGACGAGACACCGGGTGTCTTTCGCCGCCTGAACCTTGCCCGCCCATCGTGCAGAAGACGGGGACGCGATGATACCGCAGCACCGTGCGGCTGCAAACCCCCGCTGCACACATTCGTTCCGCCTTCCCCGTCCTGAACAACAAACAACTGCCGACTTTAACAACTGCCCAAGCTGGGAAACCCTCCGCGTGAAACACGACACTTACGAGAACCCGCTCATCACCCGTTACGCCTCACGCGAGATGAGCGGCATCTGGTCGGCCCAACGAAAGCACTCCACGTGGCGCAAGCTGTGGGTCGCGCTCGCCGAATCCGAACGCGAGCTCGGTCTCGACATCAGCGAATCCCAAATCAACGAACTACGGTCGCACGTCGAGGACATCGACTTTGCAGCAGCCGCCAACTACGAACGCGAGTTGCGACACGATGTCATGGCTCACGTGCATGCTTACCGCGACCAATGCCCCACCGCCGGCGGCATTATTCATCTGGGGGCGACCAGTTGCTTCGTTACCGACAACACCGAACTCATCCAGCTTCGCGAAAGCCTGCAACTCATCCGCCATCGGCTTGTCCGCGTCATCGACCGGCTGGCGACGTTCGCTGAGGAGTACCGGGACCTGCCCTGTCTCGGTTTTACTCATCTGCAACCGGCGCAGCCGACGACGGTCGGCAAGCGCGCCGCGCTGTGGTGCCACGACCTCGTGCTCGATCTCGAAGAAGTCGAACACCGACTGGCGACGCTCAAGTTCCGTGGCGTGAAAGGGACGACCGGCACGCAGGCGTCGTTTCTCTCCCTGTTCGACGGCGATCACAACAAAGTCGAGGCACTCGACCGGTTGGTCACCGAGAAGATGGGCTTCGCCGCCGCCTATCCGGTCACCGGACAGACTTACTCTCGCAAGATTGACGCGCAGGTGCTCAGCACGCTGTCCGGCATTGGGCAGTCGTGCCACAAGGCGGGCAGCGATCTGCGACTGCTGCAAAGCCGCAAGGAGATCGAGGAGCCGTTCGGCGAAAAACAAATCGGCTCCTCCGCGATGGCCTACAAGCGAAACCCCATGCGGGCCGAACGCATGTGCGCGCTGTCCCGCTTCGCCATGTCGCTCACCAACAACGCCGACCAGACGATGGCGACGCAGTGGATGGAACGCACGCTCGACGACAGCGCGAATCGACGCCTCTCGCTGCCGCAGTCGTTCCTGGCGGTCGATGCGTCGTTGCTGATCTACGCCAACGTGACGGACGGGTTGGTCGTCTATCCGCAGGTCATCGGGAAGCATCTCATGGAGGAACTTCCCTTCATGGCGACCGAAGAGATTCTGATGGCCGCGGTCCAGGCGGGCGGGGACCGTCAGGAATTGCACGAAGTCATCCGGCAGCACAGTCAGGCAGCCGCCGCCGGAGTTAAGGAACAGGGCCTTCCGAACGACCTCATCGCCCGGCTTGCAGCCGACGCGGCTTTTGACAGTGTCGACCTCACCGACACGCTCAACCCGCACCGCTACATCGGCCGCGCCGCGGAGCAAGTCGACGCCTTCCTGACAGAAGTCGTCAACCCGATCCGCGCCCGTTGTTCCTGCGCGCTTGAAGCAACCGACGATGACCTGCGCGTTTGACCCCGGCGGGTGGCGGGGGCTCGGCAAGGTTGTCCGACCGTCGTGCCGCGTCGATCACGGGGGCGACGAGGCCGTCGTGGAGATCGTTCGTCGCCCCCGGTTCGGATCAGGAATCATGGTCCCGCACCCCAACGAGCCCCCGCCACCCGTCGCGAGCATCGGGGCGACCACTCAATCAACGGCTGAGCCGCCGCTGACGCTTTGGGCTTTGATTGAGCCGATTCGTTGCCGTTATCGGATAATGCTGCCCCTGCGGGTCATCGGGGGAGTCGGTAATCCTCCCGGGCATTCCCTCGTGAGTCACCGAACAAACGTCCCTCGCCGTTTACAAGCGTTTCGCCGAGTGGCAGAATGGTGAGAAAGCACTCAAAACGGGGTGGAGGTACGCGTCTCGCTGCTGGTATGCTGGATTCGTCTTGTCCCAAACCACCCGCCCCCGTCGTTTCTCTTCCCTGACCCCTCTCTCCCGCCGAGAAAACGCCCGACCCATGATTGTGCGAATGGTCCGTCCTCTGCTCCTGGCTAGTCTGATCTGCAGTTTTTCAACAGTCCGAGGTGCCGAATTGGCACCGAAAGTTGAACCTCAACAGGGCGACAAGATCGTCCTCATCGGGAACACGCTTGCCGAGCGGATGCAGAACGGGGGCGACTGGGAAACCCTGCTGCACAGCCGGTTTCCGCAGCGGCAACTTGTGGTGAGGGACCTCGGCTGGTCGGCGGACACGATCACGCTGCGTTTGCGGTCTCTCAACTACCAGGATCACGGCCATACGCTGTTCGATCACCAGCCGGACATCATCCTGGCGTTCTTCGGGGCGAATGAATCATTCGCCGGTCCGGAGGGGTTAGATTCTTTCAAGCAGGACCTGGCGGCGTTCATCGCGGATGTCCGACAGTTGAAGTATCCGATCCATACCATTCGTCGCGGCGGAACCCCGGAGGACCGAGACGGTTCCGGAGAGGTGAGCAAGACGCCGCAACTGGTGCTGATTTCCCCCATTGCCAACGAGAACCTCGCTGACCGCGGAATTATGGCGGCGGACTGGAACAACGAAAACCTCCGCCTGTACACCGAGGCGATGCGGGAAGTTGCTGCGGTGGAGAAGGTGCCATTCGTCGACCTGTTCGCTCCCACGCAAGTGTTGATGGCCGCCAGCGAAGCCCCGCTGACGATCAATGGCTGTCACTTGAACGAGGCGGGTAACGCCCGACTGGCGGCGGTTTTGGATGCCGGGCTGTTCGGCAACCGTCCCCAGGAGACGCTCACGGAGTCCCAGAGGGATGCGCTCCAAGCGGCGGTTCAGGAGAAAAACCTGCAGCACTGGTACGACTACCGGGCTGTCAACGGGTTCTACATCTACGGCGACCGGAAGGAGCCGTTTGGTGTCGTCAATTTCCCGGCGGAGTTCGCCAAGCTCCGCAAGATGGTCGCGAACCGGGACCAACGTATCTGGGCACTGGCTCAGGGACAGGACGTTCCGGAGCAAATCGATGACTCCAACACCGGCGAGTTCGCCCACATCGAGACCAACTTCAAGAACGAGATCGTCATCACTCCGCCGGAGGAGGCGGTTCAACTCTTTACGGTCCGCGACGGATTCGAGGTGCAACTTGTCGCCTCGGAAGCCGACTTCCCCGATCTTGAGAACCCGGTGCAGATGGCGTTCGACGGAAAAGGGCGGCTGTGGGTCACCACGATGGCCTCGTACCCCATGTATCTCCCCGGCACGCCCGTCAATGACAAGGTCCTCATTTTTGAAGACACCGACGGCGACGGCGCGATGGACAAGCAGACGGTTTTCGCTGACGGGCTGCATGTGCCGACCGGAATCGAACTGGGCGACGGCGGTGCCTATGTCTCCGCTCAGCCGAACCTGATGTTTCTCCCGGATGAGGACGGCGACGACCGGGCGGACGAACACCGCCTGGTCCTGCACGGGTTCGACACGGCGGACTCCCACCATTCCATCAGTGCCTTCGAATGGGGACCCGGAGGGGCACTCTATTTTCAGGAAGGGACGTTCCATCAATCGCAGATCGAAACGCCCTACGGACCGCAGCGGCTTGTGAACGCCGGAGTGTTTCGTTACGAGCCGCGGACCGAAAAACTCGGCATCTTCGTGAGTTACCCCTTTGCCAATCCGTGGGGACACGTGTTCGACCGCTGGGGACAAGACTTCGTGGCGGATGCATCCGGGGGAGCGAATTACGTCGGTGCCGCCTTCTCTGGTGATGTCGATTTTCCTCGCAAGCATCCGGGTCTCAAACAGTTCCTCGTCAAACAATGGCGGCCGACCGCCGGCTGCGAGATCGTCTCCAGCCGCAACTTTCCCGAAGAGATGCAAGGAGACTACCTGCTCAACAACTGCATCGGATTTCAGGGAGTGTTGCAGTACCACTTCCAGGACGACGGGTCGGGGTTTGCGGCTGAGCCGGTCGAGCCGCTCTTGCGGTCGAGCGATTTGAACTTCCGACCGGTCGATCTGCAGTTCGGGCCGGACGGAGCGCTCTATTTGATCGACTGGTTTAATCCTCTCATCGGCCACATGCAACACTCGGTACGGGATCCGAACCGCGACTATTCTCACGGGCGCATCTGGCGGATCGTGAACAAGAAAAAGCCTCTCGTCGAACCGGCGTTGATTGCCGGTCAGCCGGTCAACGCACTGCTCGGCCAATTGAAGACGTACGAAGACCGCACACGGTACCGGGCGCGGCGTGAGTTGCGCAATCGTCCGACCGATGAGGTCATCGCCGCCGTTGATGCGTGGGTTGGCCGGCTCAAGGCCGACGATGCCGAGGCGCCGCACCTCAAGCTCGAAGCTCTCTGGGTCAAGCAGCATCACAACGCCGTTGACGGCGTGCTGTTGAACGAACTATTGACGTGCGGCGACGCGCGGGTTCGCGCGGCGGCGACCCGCGTGCTCGGCTACTGGCTCGACCGGATTGACGACCCACTCAGCCTGTTGCAACAGCAGGTCAACGATGAACATCCCCGCGTCCGTCTGGAGGCGGTGCGGGCATTGAGCTTTTTCCACGGTCCCGAGGCACAGGCGGCGTTGGATATCGCCGCCGAAGCATTGCTCTCGGAGATGGACGACTACTTGCAGTACACTCTGGACGAAACCATGGCGACCTTGGAGGGTCGTCTTCCCCAATAATTCCGATGCACCGCGAGCACGAAACGCCACGTGCACATCAACCCACGGGCGCAAGAACGCGAGGGAAGGCACTTGACCGAACAGCTCCAAGAAATGTTTCCGCTGCCGTCCAACTCGTTTGAACGGTACATGCTGGGGGATGACCGCGAGAGTCATCCGATGGCCGCGTTCATGGAGATCGATGTCCGGGGAGCGATCGATCCGGACGTGCTCGTGCGTGCCTTCCCGTTGGCCTTGGATCGGCATCCTTTGCTCAGGGCGTGTGTCGGATACAACTGGCTGGGACTGCCCTATTGGGACCTGACCGCACCGCGTCAGCCCGACATCGCCGATTGGGGCACCCCCCTCACATGCGCGGAAGGGGAGCGGCTGGATTTGACGGCCGGCACGGGAATGCGGACCTGGATCCGCGACGCGCCGGGACGGACGCGGATCACCATTCAAGTGCATCATGCCTGCAGTGATGCGTTGGGGAAACTGACGTTTCTGGCAGACTGGCTGCAGATTTACACGCAACTCGCGGGAAATGAGTCCGCGTCACCGCTCCCGGAGCCGAATTGGGAGGCCTTCCGTCGCCGCACCCAAACTGCGCCGGTATCCCGGGAAGTGCGGCGAAGTGCCCGTCCGCCCGGACTCCTGCATGACCTCGTGCGGTTTTTTCATCGTCCCACGGTCCGATTGCCGGGAATCCCCTTTGAACAGTCCGGTGAGGAAGCTCCGTTTTCGGGGTTGTATGGGGTCAGCGTGAGCGACGATGTCTTTCAGCGAATTCGCCACGAGGCCCACAAGCTGTGTGTCTCGGTGAACGATTGGATGCTCACGGCGCTCCACATCGCGCTTGCCGAATGGACCGCAATTCATGGTCCGGAGCCGCTTCGTAAGATGTTCCGTGTGACCGTGCCGTACAACATGCGGACCGATGATAGCACTTACAGCCCGGCATCGAATCAGATTGGCTACGAGGTCCTCTCGAATCCCATCGACGCCGGCAAGGACTTCGACGCGCTGAGCCGAGAGATCGCCCGCTGTATGGGGCCGGTACGGAAACTCCGCACGTCGTCGTTTATGAAGCTACTGCGAGTTTCCAAGGTCTACTCGCGGCTCTTTCCTTTCATTGCGCAGAACTGGGCGAAATCGTTCGCAACGGTAATCTTCTCCAACGTGGGGGACGTGAGCCGTTTGTTTGGTCCGTTGGTGACCAAACGGGACGGATGCTGGACATTCGGAGACCTGACGGTCGAGCGAATCGTTTGTGCTCCACCGACCCGGCCGCAGACGCATCTCGCGATGGTCGTCATGCGTTACGGCGGACGGCTGCACTTCACCACGCGATGCGAGGGACGGGTCTTGGCGCCGAGTTCCATTCGCGGCTTCCTGGACCACTACCGGTCGACCGTGCTGGGCCTCGTCGGCATCGAAGAAGAGGACGTCGTCCCGGCCTTTGACCGGCACCCCTCCACGGTTGCCGACTCCGCTTGACGGACGGGCGCCGGTGCCGGACACTCGACGAGAACCCGGACAACGTGTGCACGCCGGTCCGTTCTCCTGTCACCGTTGGTTGAGTCCCGCCTGTGTTCCGAGTCCTTCGACAGCTTCGCGGAGAATACGTGCACCACTGCCGTCACGTGTGCCTCTTTCAGCACGCCGGCCAGTTGGCAAGGATGGCTTTCGTCGCGGTGTTGTTCGTGCCCGTGCTGAGGCCGCCCACACACGCATCGGCGGAGGAGCCGGCGAGTGCAGTCGCCTCAGTGATGAGACTGCTCAAGAGCGGTCGCGTTCCCAGCGCGAGGCTCGGGACGGTGATCAAACAGATCGCGCGGCGAGGCAACGAGCACGATCTCGCCTATTTGTTCGATCAGGCGTCGGCGTCACTAGGCTATGATGCTGCGCTTCGCCTGGAAGCCTATCGGCTCCTTGTTGATGCGGCGGCCAACCGGAAGGTGATCCCCGCCGGAGACCTCAGCCGCATCACGCAGATCATCACCACGGGCCCGTCCGACACGCCGGAGTTGCGGCTCCTTGCGATCCGACTGGCCGGGCTCTGGAAGGTTTCCTCCGCTCTCGAACCGCTGCAGATGATTCTGGAGGACAACGCAACCTCTCCCCAAGAACGGCAGGCCGCGCTGGACGCGCTGACAGCTATCGGCGGGCCATCCGCCCGCAAGGCACTCGTGCAGCTCACCCGTGAAACGAATTCCATCGACGTCCGCTCGCAGGCGGTTGCCGCGCTGGCCAATCTGGACGTCGACTTCGCCGCAGAGCGTGCGGCCACCCTTCTGCAGGAACTGGGCGACGACGGTGATCCGACCGTAATCGTGGGCGCGTTTCTCGACCGGGAGGGCGGAAGCCGCAAACTGGCGGCTGCTGTGGAGAAAGCCCCGCCCTCCAAAGACATGGCCATGCTCGCGATGCGGCACATGTACTCAGTCGGCCGTAGCGACGAGGAACTGGCCGGAGTGCTCGGCCGAATCGCGGGAATCGATGCGAACCCGCAGCCACTCACCAAACAGCAAGTCGCTGAAAAGATCAAACAGGTTGCCGCCCACGGCAATGCGGTCCGCGGCGAGGACGTGTTTCGCCGCGCCGATCTGTCCTGCACGAAATGTCACGCCCTCAGTAAGGCGGGCGGACAGGTCGGTCCCGATCTGAGTCCGCTCGGTGCGAGCTCGCCGGCCGATTACATCATCAATTCGATCTCGAACCCCGACCAACAGATCAAAGAGGCGTTTACGACCCGCGTGGTCGTCACCGTCGACGGGCTCGTCTTTCAGGGGATCGTCGTCGATCGCAACGACGAGCGGCTCGTGCTCAAGGACGCCAAGGGGGAGCAGGTGACAGTCCCCACGGCCGACATCGACGAGGAAGTCGAAGGCAAATCGCTCATGCCCAAGGGGCTGATGAAGTTCATGACCGAGGCGGAGTTCGTCGACCTCGTGAAGTTCCTCTCGATGCTGGGCAAACCGGGGACGGATTACGCCATTCGGCAAACACCACGCATGCAGCGATGGCGGGTGCTCACGGATGTCCCCGAATCGCTCCGAAACGGAACGGGCGACGAGGCCGAACAGGACGCGTATCTCTCCGGACCGACGGAGCAGGCCCCCGCCTACGCGCGCGTCAACGGCGACTTGCCGCTCGACGATCTCGCAACGAAGTGGGGGCCGGTGCTGTATCTCGTGGGGGAAGTCGACGTCACACAGCCGGGCGAAATCGGCGTTCGCCTCGATTCCGCCGAGGGAGCCGTGATCTCGCTCGGTTCGTTTTCGTCGGCCGACCCGGAATTCACGCTCACTCTGCCGCGCGGCCGGCACGCCGTCATGCTGCAAGTCGACACCCGCGTGCGGCCTGTTTCGACGCTTCGCCTGGAACTGTTCCGCGTGCCATCGTCCACCGCACAATTCGAGGTTGTTGACGGCGCGTGATGTTCTGCATTTGATGTTTCGCGGCAGAATCGCGCATGGTCACGGTTGGAGCAGCGGTGACACACGTTTCGTCGTGGCATGCCCTCCTTAGCGGGGCGTCAGACGACTCGTTTCACCATCGGCAATGATCCCGACGGAAACCGATTTAGCCGCGGAGCTTGCTCCGCGCTCCGACGGCATGCGGACGACAATCGTAACGGTCCGACCGACTGAATCGACGACGTGATATCGTCCGGGAGCGATGTCAGCCGGGAGCTCCATTTCGACGGTGATTCGCCCGGCGGAGCGTGCGGCAGTGGACTTCGCAGCGGCGGCGCAGACGGATTCGGATTCAGAACCGGAACACGCGTCGCCGGAACCCGCAGAACGGCTGCACTCAACGTGAGAACCCGCAGTGACCGCTAACTGCGTCCGACGTTGCCAGTCCTCTTTGCGTGCCAGGGCGAAGGTCGTCTGCGTCTGGCGGTCGTTGCTCCACGCGGCGGCAAAGGAGCAAGTCACCAGTACCAGGACTGCGGCTCGCGTGAGGGAGGAGGTTGTTTCCCGCATGAGTCATTATCTGTCGGGCTGAGGGACATCGAGGGAGAATCTCTCCTGCCGGCGTCAGTCCGTCGCCGAATACGCACTCCTTCAGAGAGAATCATCGGAATGTCACGGTCGTTCGCTCTTGCCAAAATGGAGGATTCAACCGGGAAAGCACCGGTTACGTCGGGTTTTCGGGGGAAACGCACTGCCGGTGGGGCGGAATGCTGCCGGATGCACTGCTGCAGGATCGGGCACGGACGCGGACTGGTTTTTCACGGCCCGGTTTCCCAAGATGACGGAGTTCCGGATAACGAAAGGGCACAGCGAAACCGTCCGAGGCATGTGTCATGGTCCGATGCGACTGCCCGTTTTGCCGGGCGACGTACGAGATGGAATCGATCGATCCGGGGGCGACCATTGCGTGCAGTCGTTGTGGGAACACCTTTCGTGTGGCCGGTCCGGTCTTGCATCTCTGTCCGGACTGCGGTCGAAAACTGTCACCCCATGCGGCCGTTTGTCCGCATTGTGGGCGTCCGTTGACATCCGACGCAGCCGCGCAACAAGAGAACTCATTCGTCAACTCAGCCGTCCGCGAAGCCTGGCTGCGGCTCGTTAGATGGTGGAGCCGGCTCTGAATCGGCCACGGGACCGCGAGCGGATTGTCCACGCCGGGGACGGATTCGCCGCGCAGCAGAGATGGCCGCCGATCGTAGCCGCCTCGCGTCGATCACAGCTTCTGCGCAAGGTCGCCGAGCAACGACTGCAGCAGGTTGAGTGAGTCAGTCGCTTCCCTCTGGGTCATCGTCATGGGGGGGCTCACGCGAATCACGTTGCCCGCCAACGGGCCGAGCAGGTGAATGCCCGTGTCGCCGTTGCCGAGGTAACAGGCCTCCACGATTCTGTTGGCGACATCGTGAGAGGAGAGACCGCCGACGTCCGCACACTCGATGCCGAACACCATCCCCTCGCCGCGGACTTTGCTGATGAGGCCGGTCTCCTTGAGCCGCATCAAGCCGTTAACGAACAGCTCGTTCAAACGGGCCGTCTGTCCGATGATGTTTTCGGATTCGAATTCATCGAGCGTGGCAAGCACTCCCGCACAGGCGAGCGGATTGGCGCTCCAGGTATCTGAGGCTTCGCCGTACTTGAGGGTCGCCATCAGGTCCGCCCGGCCGACTGCCGCGCTGACCGGCACGCCGTTGCCGAGCCCTTTCCCCAGACAGACGATGTCCGGCTCGATGCCGTATTTCTCAAAGGCGTACATCTTTCCGGTGCGGCCAAAGTTCGCCTGCACTTCGTCCAGAATGAACACAACATCATTCGCGCGGCACCAATCCTGGAGCATCTGGTGATACGCCGCCGGCGGATGATAGCTGCCACCGCCGCCCAGATACGGCTCGGTGATCAGGCAGTTCATGCGGCTGCCGTACTCCCGCAAAAGGGCGTCCAACTCGGCCCGGTAGGGTGCCGGGTCAAAGGGATCATTCCCCTTGCTGAGATCGTCGCACTCCTGCATCGGAAAGCTGATGAAGCGCACGCGAGGGTCACGATCGCTGTCGGTCTCGCAGCCGGTGACTGCTCCGGCGAGGCCCTTTTTGCCGTGGAATCCGTGCCGGGTGGCGACGATCATGTCGCGGTCTTCGTCCCGGTGCAGGCAGGCCCAGAGCGCCTTTTGAATGGCCTCGGAGCCGGACGCGGCCCACATCACCTGCTCACAACGGCTGCCGCCGGGTGAGGCTTGCAGGTTGCGCAGCAGTCGTTCGACCGCGTTTGATTCGAGCTCCGTCATCGCGTTGTAGGCAGACAGCGTGATCGCCTCAAAGTATCCCGAAGCGTCCCCACCGGCGACGTGCTCCGGCTTCCAACCCATGTAGCCGCAAAACCGCTGCATCCATCGGCGCGGGTTGTGCCCCAAATTGGCAACGAGGACGCCGCTGGAAAAGTCATACAGCCGCCGGCCTTCGGGGGTGAAATGGAAAGCGCCGGCCGATTTGGCAAGCACAGCCTGCGACGGCGTAAATGTGCGGAGGGCGACCGGTTCTTTCTCGGCGAGTGTCTGACGTGTGGCGTTCGACCGGTCTTCGCCAGTGAATTGAATCGGCTGAATCATGTCGGCTTTCAAGAGTCAACGTGGGAAATTCGTTCCGTGCAGCGTAGCAGGGCAAACGAAACTTCGCGACCGATCGCTTTGGCAATGCGTACAGGAGCGGAGTGTCCCACGTGGGTGGCCCAGCCGGCACGGCTGATTGCCGCGGGCCCCGGATGTTTGACCCGACACGGTCGATCCGGTCGGGAGGTCCGGGGGCGGAGTGTGTGTCGTCTTGGGGGTTCGCGACCCCGCGGTGGCCGCTGGGCCACC
>JAJDEI010000219.1 GCA_029259845.1 Planctomycetaceae bacterium
TCCTTGATTCTGAGATATTCCTCCAGCGCGGCCTGCGGGTCGATCCATTTGCCGAAGAAGTGAGTTTTTCCGCATATCTTCTTGGCCCACTGTCCATTCCGGTGACTGTACAGCGGGAAGTCCGGACGCGGTTTCTTCGGCAGTTTCTTGCTCTTTGACATACTGGATTCTCCGGCGAAAGACAGGCAGCGGGTGTCGCAACGGGTGTCGTTACCTTGATCGCCAGTCACCGGAAAGTTGAATAACACTACAAAACAGGCATCGGAGAGGTGACAGAGTGGCCGAATGTGCTGGTCTCGAAAACCAGTGTGGGTGCAAGCTCACCGAGGGTTCGAATCCCTCCCTCTCCGTCTTTGTACACTGCATCGTCCCGCAAGGTGTCGCAAACCCCGGCAAAACCGGGGCTTTCCTGTTGGGCGTGTACACTACTTTGCGGCGAATTACGGCCCGGTGCGGCACTGTGCTGCAGCGCGCTGCACGTCGCCGTCGATGGCCGTCTGGAAGTGGGTGTCGGTCGTCATGAGGTAATGCTTCATCGCGATCCGCGGCGAGTTTCCGAGCCAGCTTGTGACCACCTGAACGGGATAGGTTTCGACCAGTTCGGTTTCTCGGCTCGCGCGCATGTTGTGGAATGGGCGTGGCCAGGGAGTCAGCCCGGCCCTAGAGACGAGCTTGCCGAATGTGGTCCGTAGATTGCAGGCTTTCCATCCCGCAGGTTGCATTGCTGACTTTCGGAAGCGCTCGTCAACCACGAACTCCGCACCATCTGCGGCGAGATCAAATGCGTCGGCGAGGAACGGCCGCAACTCGGCGAACAGCGGGATCGTGCGAGACGCTCCACCCTCGTGGTGCTCCGTTTTGGGGCTGGGGACGTTGATCCGGCCTCGCTCCCAATTGATGTCTTGCCACCGAAGCGAGAGCACTTCAGACGGGCAGCGCAGCCCTCCGTAGCGTGAGAGAGCGATGATCGTCCGCCAGTGATGATCCGGGCAGACGTCAATCAGCAAATCAAACTCATCGCGCGTGACGAACCGTTGCCGCTCCTGAGTGCCCGACGCGGCGCACGTCACGCCGTCGAATGGGTTCTCTGAGATGAGCTTGCGTCGCAGCATCGTGCGAAAGAATCCGCGCGCAAATTGCAGCCGCTTGTGGACGGTAGTCGATGCCAGCTTTTCCGCGAGCAGAAACAGCTTGAACGAATCCGCGTCGCCGGGCGTGATGCGGGCGACGTCATGGTCGGCACCAAAAAACGAGATGAGATTGCGGCGGGTGTGACCCCACACCTCTCGCGACGCCGGCTTGACGTCCGTCCGGCTGGCGATGTACGAATCGAGGAACGGCCGCAGCGTTGTCGTCGCCCGTGACTCGGCTGATTCGCACAGCCCGGCCTTGGCGAGCTTCGCGCGGAGTGGGCCTTCCAGGCTGCCGAGCCAGCGGGCTGTTTCGCCATCGAGGGCGTCGCCGCTCTGTTTCGTGCTTATGATGTGTTCAATGCGGACTTTGACATTTTCGGAGATCCGCTGGCTCGCCTTGCCGAGTGATATTGTCCGGCGGCGGCCGTCGAGTCCAACGAATTGAATCGATCGGCGTCCGGTCTTGCTTTTGCTGATGGAAGCCACGGTGCTATCCTTTCGGTGTTGAAGCTTTTGGAAAGCCGCCCCGTTGCGTTGCTGACAACGGGGCGGCGTTTTGTTGCGCGGTCACTCGAAGAGTTTTCCGAGCCATCGGCCGGTGATGCGCCCGGTGACACGCCGACCGATGCGACGGCCGACGTGATTGTCCGCGTCGACTTGCTGGCACGTGACGGGCTTGATGTCCGCCAGCGTTGCGACGTCGCGGCGAATTGTTTTCTGCGACACGCCGAACTGATCGGCCATCTCGCCCAAATGCAAGCCGCGACGGCTCGCCAGGGCGCCGTCGATCGAGATCAGTCGGGCGATGAGTTCGGGGTTGGTCATGCGTCGTCCCCTTCGCCGATCGCGGCCGGCGTGCAGAGCACGCGCTCGGCTTCCTCAAGGATCAGGTCGACGGCGTGTTGCCGCGCGGCGATCGGATAGGTGTAGGCCGGATGAGTGAACCGGGCCACCGCACGCGCGATACAGTGCTCTCTCGCGGCGAGTTTGCGGAGATTGTCCTCGCTCGTCTGCCAATCGTCGCCGTCGATGGCGCACGCGAGCAACGCGCCACTCCGCTCAACAACTCCCCAGAACGTCGGATACGTGTCGGCGTCACGGTCGCGCACGGTCAATTTCGGTAGTTTTGTCGCGGTCGTCATGGCAGCAGCCTCTCGGCAGCGAACCCCGGCACGCGGGGGTTGACCCATTTGCATCGCGCAAAAGGGAACCCCAGCACGGAACGCGGAAGCGCTGTCTCGGCTGTGTTGAGCAGCCGCCCGGTGCATTTCGACACCGTGACGCTTTGCACCCCGTGCCGGGGTTCTCGTTTTCAACAGGAATTTCGACATTCAACACGCTCGTGAGCTTTCGACACCCGCATTGTGTCCCACGTCGCCGCAATTTTCAATCCTCCGCGCCGTCTTGCCCCGCAACCGTCTTCTGATCCCGCCCCGCCCAGACGAAACGAGCGAGAGGGGCCAATTCATCCGGCCGGCTCGTCCCGGAATCGCCCGTTCGTGGCGGTCGAAGGCGAAACGGTCGGTGATGATGCCGCGACGGAATCGGCCTGCTGAGCGTCGATCCATACCCGTAGTGCGGCGAGCGAGTACCGCACGGAACGACCCACTCGGACGCATGCCAGGTCGCCTCGGGGGGCTGTGATGGACCACAAGGTCCGCTCCGAGACCGAGAGCATTTTCGCCGCGACGTGGGGTGTCACCAGCAGGGGTTGCATGGTCGGTTGCGAGTTGGGATTCATGGTCGATGGTCGATGCGTGAGGGTCAAAAACAGGCCGGGCGGATAGTGAACAAACCAAGGAAACTGCAGCGCTGCAGTTCTGGATTTGCGGTTTTCAACGGGAAAGTTCAAAAGGTTCGCGTCCTGATCGGACCAGTCAACCCGCCGATGGCGTATCGGACGGCGGTTGGCTCGCCGCGTCGCCTGTAGACGCTGCCGCGTCGGTCACAGTGCATGGGTCAAGTTCTCCGTGGGTGATGTCGACGATTTCCAGGCAACGAAAGCCGAAACTTCTGAGCAGCCGCTTGAGAACGTGCCTTATGCGGATGATGGGCGGCACCGTGTGGTGCTCCGCTTGGACGATCAGCCGGTACTTGCGCCGGCCGGGTTTTGTAGGGGGCATAGGATTTCATGCTGTTACGCGCGATGTGGGTTCAGGAGGGGACGTCTGCGGTACGATTCCCAGGCACAATGGATGGCCAGACAATCCTGCCCCAGCCGGTCGACGGTTGGCGCTCCGAGCACGGCCTCCATCGCATCTCGCGTGGGGACATTGATTGTGAGCCAGGTTGATTTGCACTCTCGGTAGCGCGCGTCGATGAGACGTTGCAGGAACCCGCGCTGGAAGGGCGTGAGTGCATCCCCCTCCGATGTTGGATCGGATAGCGCGAGCACGGCCGGTCGGCTGTAGTGCCGGATGAACGTTTTTTCCTTACGGGGCGATCCGTTGTTGCCCTTGGAACCGATGAGGTCTCGGACGTCGCCCCACAGGTCCAGGCCGCTGGCCCAATCGGCAGAAGCGTTGGCCTTGAGAACCGCATCCCGCAGCAGCGACACCATAAAATGATCCTTCCCGCTGCCAACCGGACCGAATATCAACAGGTTCGAGCCGCGCTCGATTCGCTGCGGTAGCTCTTCGCGGAATCGCTCGGCGGCTGCGAGCGCCGCACGCTGCGCGTCCGTCTCGGCAATGAAGTTGGACAGCGTGCAACTGGCGTGGCGCTTTCCGATCTGCGATGCCAACCGCGCCCACTCGGCGCTGCGGTTTGCTTTTGCCAGCTCGGCTTGCTTCCGCTCGCGTTCGGCGCGCTTCAGTCGTTGCTGCGATTGGTACTCCGGGTCAGCGAGTCTCGCAGCGAGGTCCCGCGTGTGCGGTGATCGATCGAGGATGTCGCCAATGTTTGCGGGTTCGCGCCGGGCGTGTGTGCCGGCGCGCTTCTGATGCTCGTGCTGGGCCTCGGTCAGGTCTTCCAGCGTTGTGGGGGTTTCGGTAGCGTTCACGTGCAGAGTCCTTTCGATGAGCCGGCCGCGCTGCGGCAACAGCGCGGGCGGCGGTTTTTTTACTCGAACCCCTCGGTTGCAACCGGGCGGCCGTTACTGGCGGCGGACGGATCGAATCGCACGCCGGGTCCGGCGCGGCGGCCCCCTGATTGAGATCGCCACTCCGAGCGGTCGTCTGTCCATCGTTCCTGATTCATCCAGGTGGAGCAGTGGGGGATGAACCGCTTCTCGGCCCCGCTCATCGCGTCCGCGAACTCTTTGACGGCGCAGAGCAGGTCATCGGCTTCGACCTTGTCCAGGGCCTTGCGGATGGCTTTGAGGGCGTACGGCTTGGCGATGTGGCGTGGGTACGCCGCGTAGATTGCCCCAATCTCAGCATCGCTGACCGTCGAGCGCGCGCGCTTGGAGACAGAGTTAGAGCTAGAGTCAGGGGTAGGGTTAGAATGCGCCCCGTTTTGGTTCCCTGTTACTTCCCGTTTTGGTTCCCTCTAAGGGAAGTGAGTGGGGTGTCTGACTTCCCTTAGAGGGAAGTGAATCGGGAAATGAACCTTCGTCGATGGGGGCATCCTCAACCCCGTCGAGGTCGCTCGGAACCGTGACGAAGTACCGTCCGGGTTCGCGTCGGCCGGGACGGTGGTACTGGAGCCAGCCGGATGCGACAGCAGCCTTCCGAGCGCGGTCCAGACGCTCCCACTTCGCAAAACCGAGTATCGGCTGAAGCTGTGAATCGAAGAACGTCACCGGCCCTCTGTATCGCTTGGCGTCCTCTTGGAAGGCGATGACCGCCAGCAGGAGCACAGCGTCCGGCCCGATTTCTTGAGCGAGGCAAACCTTGGTTGCGAGGCGGAATGCCTTGTAGGCGAAGTGGGATTCCCGCTTTGGGTATTCCGACTTCGTCGATGTGATTAGACTTTTGGTCATCGATGCGGCCTCCAGCGCCGCGTTGTAAAATCCGGTGACTCGCCCGCCACTGTTCCCCGCCTCAACGTGGTGTCGTGTTTGCGGGCGTGGGCGGGCGGTCACCGGATCCGGTTCATGCGCTTACTCTCTCCGTCTGCGCGTCTGATTGAGCACGAAGAAAAGCCGCGAACGCGTGGCGTGTGGTGCACCACACGCCGTTGACCTTGGCGGCGGGGAGCTTCACCCCGCACACGCCTTTGCGTACCCATCGCCAGCGGGTGTTTTCGCTGGGAGGCTTGGGCAACGCTTGGCACAACTCGAAAACGGTGAACAGGTCATCGTGTTCGATGTCGATCGCCGGCAGTTCAACAGCCATAAGAAAAGCCTCCCTCTCAGGTCAGGTCGTGATGACCAGTCAACTGAGAGGGAGACTAGCGGCGCTGCCGGAGTGTCTCGCAGAGATTATGCATTTCCTTATGCATTCACTGAGCCCGACGCGGTCGCGCACCGAACTTGGATTCCGGGTCCCACTTCTTGCGGTGCTCGCGGAGTTTGTTGTAGAGCGTCCCAGCAGACAGGGCGTTTTCCGTCGAGTAATCTCCGCAAAATTCTTTCAGGGAGAGCTTGTCACCATTGTCCATCGCATCGCGAAAACGCCGCTTAAATTCATCTGCGGCGGCTTGACCGTCCGCGCCCCAAGAATATTTGGGAGCTTTTTCGGTTTGTGCATTTCTGTATGCATTTAGACTGCCTTCGGCCAATGGAGCCGCCGGTAGATAACCCGCCCTCGCCCGGAGCTTCGCTCCCTGGGCTTCCGCGACAATCAGTCGTTCAAGCCGCTCCAGGAATTTCGGTGAGTAGGAATCACCGAAGCATTCAATCGCCTCACACGTGGCGTCCCGATTTGCTTCAAGCGCCTCAGTCGAAGCGTCTGGAATCCTGACCCCAAGATCGAATGCCAATTCCCAGGCCGCATCGACGAACGTCATCGACTTGCCGGTGAGCGGCATCGTGATCTGCGGCACGTCACGCGCCTTGAGCAGATGTTCTGTTCGTCGCAGCAGTGATTCCAGCTTTTCCGCGCTTTCACGAATCTGACGGAGCATGATGGCTGTAGGCTCGCAGCCGTACTCACGCTTGCAAACGACCGGCAACGATTGGAGCAATGCGACGATCGCTTCGGCGCAATCTGCGGTCTCGCTGAGCGATTCGATTTCGCTCTGCAGCAGATGGACGTGCACGTCCGACATGGCCACCGTCCTGAAACGTGGCGTCCTGAGATTGAGAGAGCGCGGGGAAGCCGGTCAGGACGGCCGGAGTTCGGGGATCAGCCTATCCCCGCGTCGTGTTGATCGTACCTCGATCGACCGCACCGTCAATCGGTCGTGGCCGCGAACTCCAATTCGACATTGGAACCTTTCAGCTTCTCAATGGCGTTCGCCAATAGTTGGAGACCTTCCCCTACGCCTTCTCCGACGGCCCTGTTGGATGCCGCGAGCAGCCCGTCGGCCGGAGCGGACATTCTTGCGCCGTTCGGATTCGTCGCAAATCGGACCGCGTCGATTTCACTGAGGTTGAACCGCAGTATTCGCTTTGGCATTCGCTTGCCCCTTCGTGCTCGGGTGAATGAGACTCGGCTACCGTTTCTTCGCGCGGCGCTTGCCGGTCCGCTTGCTGTTGGTCGCTTCGGCTTCGCTCAATGCCCGGTCGATCTTGTCCACGGTGGCGATGCTGGGAACGTTCTTCGCCGCTTCCAGTCGGTTGATCGTTTCCGCTCGCACGTCGGCCCGGCGGGCCAACTCGACTTGCGACCAGCCCAACTTACGGCGGCGCTCGATGAACTCGCGGACGATGGACACGGTGATCGCTTCGACGGCGGGATAGTTGCCGCTGGCGTCCGGTTTCGGCAACGGGGGCAACTCCGATTCATCGAGCCGCTTGAGCCGCCGATACTCCGCTTCGGGGACCAACACGAACCGCCGGCCGTTCCGTTTCACAACGTCTGTTTCAGTCTTCATTCTGCATTCACCCCATCAGTCGTCGTAGAACCGATCCCGGTGTCCGATCTTCTCAACAATGACCGTCTCGCCTTCCACGCGGAATTGCACACGGTATTTTCCGGTCCGCTTCCGCCAGTGCCCGGCCAGCTTTCCGGAGAGCGGTTTCGCTCCGCTGACGTCCGGCCAGTCCGCCAGTTGAATCAAGATGCGCCGAATGCGCGTGCGGATCGTCACGGGCAAGCGGTTTGCCTGTTTCAGCGCTTCTGGCGTGACGGTGACAGTCGCCATCGCTGAAGTATCAGGAGCTATGACATTCGTGTCAAGAACGCTTCCCTGAGAAATCGCACCGCCAATGCCAGTCGAGTCCTTCCCGGACACGAACCTTTGCCGCTTTCCAAGCGTGAGAGCGGTCGGCTCGCCCAAGCGCT
The DNA here is from genome assembly GCA_029259845.1 of Planctomycetaceae bacterium. Taxonomy (GTDB): domain Bacteria; phylum Planctomycetota; class Planctomycetia; order Planctomycetales; family Planctomycetaceae; genus JAHBXU01. The sequence continues at coordinate 7,463 of JAJDEI010000219.1, forward strand.
GCACAAACCGTGCGTGTTCAGTATGCAGTCAGCAGTTCAAGCGCCACGCGCGCCCGCTGCGATTGCAGGGCCAACAGCAGACCGCCAGTGCGTTCGCCGGTCAAGACGGCTGATAGCCCGTCTGACGATGCGGAGCGGCGTCAGGCGTTGCGGTGGGGCCGGTCAAGACGGCTGGGCATTCCTTGGCGATGCTTCAGTATTTACGTGTCGCGCATGAAAAAACCGCCCCTCGCCAAGGAAACGAGGGGCGGCCAAGGAAGCCCTGCGACGAGCGGGCACGCACGATTACGCAGGCAGGCCCATATCGAGGGTATCGCAAAAAACGACGGCGTTCTCGTGACGTAAGCCGACGTCCACATGCTGAATTGCTCGCAGTGCAACCTGATCGGTTTCAAACAAGTTGCTTCCGTTCACGGTCCCGGAGTTGCTGGACAAAATTTCAAGTATCCCAACCCGGCCGATCAGAAGATGCTTTCCGACGATGCCGAGAATGTAGCTCAGGTCGGTTGCCGAACCTTTCGCACGGGTGTTGCTCACCTGCGAAGATCGAACGACCGGATGCCCCAACAGCATTGATGGTTGACCGGCACTGATGTCGGCGCGATTGACATCGAACAGCCACTGCCCGACGCCTTCCACAAGATTGTCGCTCGTGTCGAGTGCACCGGAGCGGCGGTTCAGGATGTTGCGCCACATTTTGCCGCGCATCAGCCAAGCGAAGCCTTCCCGGTCCGGATCAAAGTTCGCTTCCTCGATTTCTGCCAGCATGCGGGACGGGTCTTCTGGCTGGAACGTATTCCCGTCTGTCGCAACGGTGCCTGCGGTGTGCGTGATGATGTTCGCATAATTGAGGACGCCTTTCGGCTCGGTCGTCGTTCCAGCGCCTTCCAGTCCTGCGAGGTCGACTGCCAGCGCCAACTCGCTCGCCAAATCAGCCCGGACAAATGCCTCCACCGCTGGACCGCCATATCTCAGTAATTCGCTCGGCAACACGCAAATTGCAGCACACTTCTTCGCCCGCAGTTCAAGGCTGCCCGTCGTCGGCTCGCTGGCCGTGATGGTCGATTTCTCGCCCACCCAATAGGACGTGACGGCACCGGTCTGCCGCGGAAATTTGAGGAATCCATTCTCCGGCAAGGTGATGGTCGTGGCACCGATTTTTGAAAGCACTTCGACCGCTTTAATTTGTTCAATCAGCGAGCCGATGTTGTTCTCGAGAAACACCCCCATGCCGGTTTCGTCGAACTGACTGAGGGCTTGGTTGATCCTCGCAGCAGGCAGGCCCAGCCGATTGCCGGTCTGGCGGATTTCGTCGGGGGATGTCGCGCCAAGTTCGACGGCCATCATCTGACGGACATCGCCCTGCGAGTAACGGTCCTCTCCACAAAATTGAGCATCCTCAGGAATCATTGCCGCATCGAGAGGAATGAGCATCGTCGACTGGTGCGAAGACGTTCCCTTGAAGCCCATGTTTTCATAATGTTGTCGCAACTGCCGGGACAACGAGAGTTCGACCTTCGCGTCTTCCGGGCCGATTAAGCCGTTCTGGAGTGCGGCGAGCCGAGCGAAACTAAAGCCGCGCGAGCTCATAGAATCTTCGCCGCGACGGACGGCCGGCCCCTCGAACATTGCTTTCGAATCCCGCGTCGGTTTCGAGAGCTGACTCAATCGCTGATGTAGATCGTGGTTCTGCTCGCGGACCGGCGTCAGTGCCTGGTCAACCCGCTCATCGATCGCATCGAGCAGCGGCCCGTATTCGGCTTCGACTGCGGCGTCATTGGCTTTCTGTGCTGTTGGCATCGTGCTTGCTTCCTTGCTTTGGTGTTGCTCGCGACCACCCCCACGCTTCCGGCATCAGGATAGCGGTCGGCATCGTGGCGATTCGTCGCGGGCGAGAGTAAACCCACGCCGGGAATCGACGTGGGGCCGCTATTATGCTCGCCCGCATAACGCGGTCAATTTGACTCGGCGCGCCGGCCCTCGGTGTACTTTGCAATCATCTGGAGACATGCGCGGGCTTCGTTGATGGAGTCAGTCGCCATCGTCAGACCGCACGCATTCGCGAGGTGCGGTACATCGTTGTCCCGCAGTCCCTGAATGCCGTCAGTGACGAGACGCTCCAGAATTGAATCGAGCTTCGCCTGATCGACACGGGCTCGCTGCGCTTCGTAATCCCTCCCAAACCGCTGAATTTGATCCGCGCAGTATTTCGTCATCCCGGCGACGTCCCGGGATCCCTCTTCATTCAAAGGCCACTCACGCAACCTCTCGGGGATTCCACTACCGGGCATATTCGCTTTCCTTGTCAGGAGCAATCAAAACAGACAACCGCATTGCGGCGCAGCCGATGATAGTCGCCCTTGAAGATAACGACACCACAAACCGTGCAGCAGGCGCCGAGTGGCTCCCATGTTCGCGAGACTTGCACGACGGTTGAGCCAGGGTGCATCTTCTGCCCGGCCTTGACCGCCAGTCCGGGCGTCGCCGCGGCAATGGTTTCGGCAAAGCGCCGGTCGCCGGGCGATTCCAACTCGACGACGTAGGGCGTTGGCAAAGCTCCCCTGCTCATCCGCTGCATAGGGCGGCTCCGTCGCGTGAGACAGTGGCGGCTGACATCACCGGGCGCGCTCGGACCCCGTACCCCTTTTGCAGTGGGGAGGGTCGGGCGGTCTTCGTGAGGCAAATATGTAGCGTTTCGTTGCGGACGCACATGGTAGGATTCCGCAGCCGTGGCACAAGCGGCGAGGTTGCCCCCTGCGGCCCCGGTCAGCCGAGATGAGGTTCGGGTCGGCTGTTGTGCTCCCCGGACGCTGGGGCGGGCGACTGGGGCGTCACAGCGAGTTCTGCGCGGAGTTCGTCAAGACGCCGATCGACATCGCGGCTCAGTTCGTCGAGCTGCCGCTGCAGGTACTCGTCATATATTTTCCGTGCGAGTTCGTCTGGGATTCGGATTCGCTCACCGCAGGACGGGCAGTCGATCGACTGGTCGTAATTGTCGCCGGCGCTCATCGGATGTTAACTCCACTCATCGGATGTCGGGGTAAGTATCAGTTACCCGCTCATCCCCAAATAGCAGTTCGGCGAGCCCCGGCCGGTTGGCCTGGAACGCCAGAGCGGACCGCTGAGCGTCTTCAACCCGCGTGTGAGGGTTGAGCCGTGTCACTCGCCCGGAGACGCACAGCGGATGCCTGAGCGTTCGCGTCGCCGTCATTCACCCCGCAGCATCTCCGCCAACCGCTCCCGGTCCACCTCGGACAGCGAAGCCATCGCCCGCGCGAGTTCCAACAGCCGGGCGTCGTCCGTAGGGCCGTCCTCCGCGGTCAGATGCAGCGATTCTGCAGCGCGCACCGCGGAATTTGCCGTTGTCGCTTGGAAATTTGCACGGGTTCGAATCCCTCCCTCTCCGCTTGACGTCAAGGACCTATGTCAAATCGGCATGAGTCCTTGTTCATTCTCATATCCATCGGCGCAACACATGCGCAACAAGATGGCTTTCAGATGGCGCTCGCATCGATGTTCTTGGCCAGACCCCAGGCGTACGTGGGATGCCCCCCATTTCTGTACCAGGGGTTGCAAGAATTCTGGTTGGGTGACGGACACGGTGTTTTCCAACGGGTTGTGCAGAGCCCGGTCTGCCGAGCTGGAGCAAAGCTGAGGCTCGCTGCCAACTCGCTCGGGGTGCGGCACCCCAGCGAACTGTGCGGGCGGTGGTCGTTGCACTCGGCCGCCCACGCCGTTGTGAGACGCTGCGTGGTCGGCAGGTTCTCGAACTCCTCCAGCGCCAGGATTTCTCCTCGCCATTGCTCGGCGTCGGCACTTATTTGCGAAAGATGGGCATCGAGGCGCTCGGTCGCAGACGCCACACGACCCAGCCTCATCCCGGACACCGGACTTACCCGTATTGACTGCGGAAGCTGGAGGTCTTGCGGCCCGACCAGGTCTGGTGCAGCGGCATCACCTCCATCCCGTTGCGGCATGGGTTTTGTACCTCGTGGCGTTGACGGATCGGTTCAGCCGGTACGTGTTGAGCTGGCGACTTTCCCACACGCTCGAAGGGACTTTCTGCCGGGAGGCGTTGGCGGAGCCGCTGTCGATCTCACGGCCGGAGATCTTCAACACCGACCAGGGGAGTGAGTTTACGGCGGTGAAGTTCACGAGCCGCTTGGGGTCGTGCGGCATCGCCATCAGCATGGACGGTCGGGGACGGCCCGCTGTGAGCGGATCATCTGTCACAAGCCCGTCGCGCAGGGAGACGTCCTCATTCCTCAACACGGGACCACGAATCAAGCCGACCCTGGCGGATAATGTGTTCATCGAACGGTTGTGGCAGAGTGAGGTGCTTCGCCTTTTTCGGACAGTCGAGCTCCTTATTCTGGAGGGCGGAAGGAGCGTTGTCCGATGTCGAGAAAGAGCGCGAATCAGCGGACGCGGGCTCGTCGCGTTTACACGGACGATTTCAAGTGGGAAGCAGTGCAGATGCTGCTGGATGGCCATTCGGCCACATCCGTCTCGCAGCGGGCCATGATCTTCCGCGACGAAAACACCCCCACACAGGACGCGTACAGCAGCAGCACCAGCATCATCCGCGGGTGATCGGGCGGCTGCCCGCCTTGGCCACTGGCGTAGTCGCCAACCAGCGGCGAGAGATCGATCTGCTCGGAGACCTCCAGCAGAAA
>JAJDEI010000220.1 GCA_029259845.1 Planctomycetaceae bacterium
ATCAAGCGATCCTGCTCGGACACCTCCGCATGACCCTGCCCAGCCAACTCAAGCCAACCGAAATGTAGTGACGACTTTCACAGCCCGACCGTTACACGGCAAGCACTTACGTCAATCACTGGGGAACTTGGGCTAACTGCCCGCTGGCATGCCCATGCGAGCCAACAAGGCTGCGAAAACCTACTTCTCGAGTTGGCTCACGCCCGCGAGGGCACCGTCTCTGATAGTTTGGCCGAGCGTTTCGCCGTAGAAGCTGACGCTGGCTTCATAGCCGCCCTTGCGATAGGCGGCGGCGGTGAGAATGTAGCTGATCCACTCATTCGCCAATCCGCCGATGACCGGATGGGCCGCTCCGGTGATCCGCTTCGTCTCGGCTTTGACCTTCAGTCCCAGTTCGGCCGTCATCTCGCCGGGGATGCCGACGATCACCAGATTGCCCAGACGGAGCGAGCCACTGATGGTTTCGTCAGGGAACATGCGCGGCAGCATGTCCCGCAGCAGGCTCTCACTGAGGCCGTATTCTTTGCCGCCGGTCGACATGAAGTCGGCATGCCAGCGCCGCTCCGGCAGGCGAATCGTCTGCAAATGGTAGTCGAACGGCGCGTCTTGCTGCGTGGGGATGTCTTTCCACGCACCGGCGGCCAACAGTCCCAGCTCCAGGCCATACTGGGTGGCATTCTCCCAACGGCTTCCGCCTGCCGCAGCCGGCCGTCCGACGGTCGTCTGGTCACCCTGGGCACCGTTGTAGTACATGACGGTCACCCCCTTACCGATGGCTGCTTCCATCGTGTGCTGCAACGCACCGGGCCAGCCTGCAGAAAACCGCATCTCCTTTTCCGACATGAAAGTGGGATGGGCCGTGAAGTTGACGAGCACCGCCAGCGGCTGTCCGGCGACGGCGTCGATCCGCGTGAGAGTGAGTTCCTTGTCGGTGAGGCCGTCAGCCGCGCGGCGGTTGCGGTTCCACCCGGCGATTTGCCGGCTGCCCGTGCCGATCCTCACCGGCTGCAACCGCTCGGCTGCGCGTCGAATCACGTCCACAAAATTGTTGACGGTGAAGTCGTACAGGCCGGGGTCATAGATCCCGATTTGTGGGATACCGAAGACGTTGTTCGGATTGATGGCGGCCATCTCGATCGCCGCATGCGAATGGCTCGGCAGGATAAGAATCTGCTCCGCCGTCCAGCCGTCGCCCAACCGTTTGATGATCTCCGGCTTGACCGGCGGCGCAAGGCCCAGCATGTCGCAGGTGACGAGGGCGAACCGCCGCTCGCCGTCCGACAGCACCAACGCCTTCGCGAAGATGCGGTCATGCACCCCCTCTGCCGGCTTGTTCATGCGAGCCCCGTAACCACCGAGCGGCGCGTGCATGCTGAGCGGCGGCGTCAAATCAACCCGCGCCACCCCCGCACTCAACTCGGCAGCAAGCGAACGCGCTGAGAGCATCGCGAAGGTAAGTCCGCTGACAATAAGACACGCGCGGCAGTTCATGGTGCGGATGCTCTTGAAACGTAAGCGTTCAGAGAAGGTCTTTAAATTCCTCAACGCTCAGGCCGGCCTGTCGAATGATCGTACGCAGCGTTCCTTTGGCAACCTCCTTGTGGTCGGGAACAGTCAATCGGCGGTGTGGTGGGGCCTCTTGCCGCAGAATCAGGTGGCTGCCCCGCTGCCGATCCAACACGTACCCAATCTTGTCCAGTGCGTTGGCCAATTCGCGGCCCGAAACGACCGGCAGGGCACTCACGCTGAAACCTCGACAACCTCTTCGTTGATGGATGGCGGAACCGGCTCACCATGAGCCTGCAAACTCTCCAAGTACCCCGCGATTGCTTCCTTGATATTGTGGATCGCTTCGGAACGCGTTTTCCCCTGCGAAATGCAACCAGGAAGCGCGGGCACTTCGGCGACATGGACGCCGTCTTCGTCCTGTTCGATCAAGACACGATAGCGCACTGCACCAATCTCCGAAAACCCTGAGTGACGACCGCGTGGGCGCATCACCCACACGATCAAGATATCACAGGTTCCCTCCGGATGCGATTCCCTGATTCGCCGGGTACCATGCTCATGTCGCGAATCAGCATGAGCAGGCGGGGTGATTGCGTCGGCATGTCCGCCCTGGTTCGCGATGCGGACATGGCACCCGGCGCGTGCATGCTGAGCGGCGGCGTCAAATCAACCCGCGACACTCCCGCACTCAACTCGGCTGCGGGCGAGCGCGTCGAGAGCATCGCGAAGACAAGTCCGATGACAATAAGACACGCGCGGCAGTTCATGGTGAGGTTCCTCTGAAAAGATGATGAACGGTGGCGGCGGACATGGCACCCGGTGAGACGTTCACCATCACGTCGACCGCACCCAGTTGCGTGAGCGGTCGACGGCTCGCTGCCAGTCGGCGTACCGGCCCTCGACATCCGGGGTCTCTGCCTCCGGTGTGAACTCCTGCTCCAGGGCCCAGTTGGTGGCGATGTCCTGGCGGTCCTTCCAGAATCCGACGGCCAATCCGGCCAGATAGGCCGCTCCGAGGGCAGTTGTCTCTTGCACGACCGGCCGGCGGACCGGAACGCCCAGCAGGTCCGACTGAAACTGCATCAACGCATTGTTGGCGGACGCCCCACCGTCGACCTTCAAGGTGCCCAGACCGACGTCCGCATCTTTCTGCATGGCGGCGAGCACGTCCCGCGTTTGAAACGCCATCGACTCGACAGCGGCCCGAGCGATGTGCGCCTTCGTCGTCCCGCGCGTCAGTCCAATGATCGTCCCGCGGGCGTTCGCGTCCCAGTGAGGAGCCCCGAGACCGACGAATGCCGGCACAAAGTACACACCCTCCGTGTCGGGCACTTCGGCCGCCAGACGTTCGACGTCTGCGGATTCCCCGATGATCCCCAATCCGTCACGCAACCATTGGACGACGGCCCCGGCAATGAACACGGACCCTTCCAGGCAGTAGGTCACCTCGTCGCCGACCTTCCAGCCGACGGTGGTGAGCATCCCGTTTTCGGACGCCACCGGTTGATCGCCCGTGTTGAGCAGCAGGAAGCAGCCGGTGCCGTAGGTGTTCTTGGCGTCTCCCGGCTCAAAGCAGGCTTGGCCGAACGTCGCCGCCTGCTGGTCCCCTGCGCAGCCGGCGATCGGGATCGGCCGCCCGAACAGCGACTCGTCCGTCTCTCCGTAGACCTCGCTGGACGCTTTGACCTCCGGCAGCATGGCGCGGGGCACGTCGAGCAGTGACAGCAGCTCGTCGTCCCAATCGAGCGTATGGATGTTGAACAGCAACGTGCGGCTGGCGTTGCTGACATCGGTGACGTGCACGCGGCCGCCGGTCAGCCGCCAGATGAGATACGAGTCGACCGTGCCGAAGAGCACTTCGCCCCGCTCGGCCCGCGCGCGGCTCCCGCCGATGGTGTCGAGCAGATGTTTGATTTTGGTTCCGGAGAAGTACGCGTCGAGCACGAGTCCCGTTTTGTCGCGGAACGTCGGTTCGAGACCGTCCGACTTGAGTTGTTCGCAAATGGGGGCGGTGATGCGGCTCTGCCACACGATCGCGTTGGCGAGGGGACGGCCCGTGTCGCGGTCCCAAAGCAGGGTCGTTTCCCGTTGATTGGTGATGCCGATGGCGGCGACGTCGGCCGCATCGACGCCGCCGGACTGGAGCGCCTGCTTCGCGGTTGCGAGCTGTGTGTCCCAGATTGCCTGGACGTCGTGCTCGACGTGTCCCGGACTGGGATAGATCTGTTCGAATTCCTGTTGGGCGCTACCGGCTGGGCGGCCGTCGTGCTGGAACAGAATCGCCCGGCTGGAGGTCGTGCCCTGGTCCAGGGCGAGAACGTGCGACGGCATCGGCATCACTCCCTCAGGGATGGATATCAAAGTCGCGGTTTATCATACTGAGGGAGGCGAACGAGAGGGAGCATGTCGCCCGGAGATGCTGCGAGCCGTTCGATTCCCGATGACCTCGCCGCTGAGCGGCGCCGTTTGCGGATTAGCAGACCCCATGAACTTGGCGGAATGCATGACGTTGCCCGAATGCGTAAGGGACGTGCTAATCCGCAAGCGACTTTGACGACGCCCCCGCGCTTGGGAATACTCTGATTCCTCAATTCGGAACCGCTGGCCGAAACCAATGTCAACGCCCTGGAAACGCAGCCGCTTTCGCTGGCCGATCACGCTCAGCGCGTCGCTGATGGCGTTGAACGTGACGCTGATGATTTGCTGGATCGTGTTGTTCATGCGGCTGGATGCGCCGGGGGCTTTGACGATGGGCGTGATCGCGTTCGCCCTGATCCTGATCGGCCTGTCCTTCTGGCTCGTGCTGACGATCAAGGAAATCCGGCTGAACCATCGGCAGGCCAATTTTGTCGACAGTGTGACCCACGAATTGAAATCTCCGATCGCGGCTCTTCAGTTGTATCTGGAAACCCTGCAAATGCGATCGTTGGAGCCGGAGAAGCGGGCCGAGTTTCATCTGGTGATGGAGCAGCAGTTGCACCGTCTGGACCGGCTGATCAATCAGTTGCTGGAGGTCGGGCGGCTCGATGCAATCGGGCATCAGGAACAGGCGGAGGATGTTCCGCTCGAACCGTTGATCCGCCAGTGTGTGCAACTCGCCTGTACGCACCACCAATGCCCAGAGCCGGAAACCGTCACTCTGGAGCTGCAGCCGGCGATTGTGCACACCCGCCGCATGTTGCTCGAAATGATCTTCACGAACCTGATCGACAATGCCGTCAAATACGCCGGGTCCCCGCCGCAGGTTTCCATCCGCCTGCAGGGAGCCGGGATCGGACGAGTCCGCATCCTGATCACCAATAACGGGCTCCGGGTCCCCCATGAAGACCGCAAGAAGATTTTTACGATCTTCTACCGCGGAGGGAGCGAGTTGCATCGGCGGCGGACCGGAACCGGCCTCGGTTTGTATATTGTGTCCATTCTTGTCAAGAAGCTGAAAGGACGCGTGAGCGTCCAAGATCATGCTGACGGGACTTCGGGCAGTGTCTTCGTTCTTGATCTTCCGGGCGAACTAACCGTCTCACAGGCGGAGCTCCCCACAACCGGAATGCCGACGGACGCGGCAGCAATGACGGCCCAGGGATCGGTATCATGAGGGGGCAAGATTCGAGAATATGGTCAGACACCCCGTGGTCAGACACCCCGTGGTCAGACACTCCGTGGTCGAACACCCCGTGTCTCAACCGCGCGATCAGCCTTCAACATGACTTCAGCCGTTTTCTGTCAACGCTCGTCGCAAAACCGCGGAGACACCGGCTGTCTTCGCTTTGAGCCGATCTCATGAGGCTCTGTTCAGGTGGGGGAGTCGCCGTGAAAATCTTGATTGTCGAGGACGAACAGGCGATCGCCGAGGGGCTCAAATTCAACTTCGAGCAGGAAGGGTTCGACGTCACACTTCACGGCGACGGCCCCTCAGCGCTCGAGTTCGTCGACGAGCATCGCGCGGATGTCGACCTTGTCATCCTCGATTTGATGCTGCCGGGGATGAGCGGTTACGAGATTTGCGCGAAGATCCGGGAATCTGACGCAGAGTTGCCGATCATGGTGCTCAGCGCGCGGACGCTCAGCGAGGATAAGGCCCACGCCTTCAACTGCGGCGTCGACCAATACATGACCAAACCGTTCGCCCTGCCGGAGCTGCTCAGCCGCGCGCGGAATCTGCTCGAACGCCGCCGCCGGCAAGAACAAAGCCGTCACTCCGTCGCGGCCGTCCCGGAGGAAGTGGACATTGGTGATGCAAATGTCAACTTTCGGACCTTCGAAGTCACCCTCAACGGCAACACCCAGCACTTGACGACAACCGAGGTTCAGCTGCTGCAGTACTTTATCGAGCACGAAGGGGCCGTGCTCTCGCGGCAGCAACTTCTCCGGGACGTCTGGGGGCAGACGGCGGAGATTTCGACCCGCACGGTCGACAACTTCGTGATGCGGCTCCGGCGATATGTGGGTGATGACCCTGCGAATCCCCGCTACTTCCGCTCAGTGAGAGGGACGGGATACCGCTTTGTGAGCCGTGAACGTGACGCATCCGCCGACAGCAACGAGGCTTAGGTTTGTGACATTATTTTGACACAACTTTGAAGCCCCGCTGACGCCCCTTCTCCGATGCTTGTGGTACAGTCCCGCGCCTTCAGGGACACGACAAGGCCGGTCGTGGCTGAAGATCCCCCTCCGAGGGCCGCGGGCACTCGGCTGCCGGTATGGAAACTGGCAACTGGGGATATCACCTTTGCTTGCCTGATCGAAAGACTAACCTCCATGACGACCCAACTGCTCGATCCTCCCGTTCTTGACACATCGACAACATCCCGCGACTCTGACGCCGCTGCTTCGGCAACGAAAACGCGTGCCGAAGAGCGGGCCGACGTCATCGCCAGCTTTTCGCCGTCGAACTTGAAAGCGAAGAACATCGATTGGGTTGTGCTCGGCTGGATGACGGCCATGCACGCCGGGGCCTTGGCGGCTCCGTTCTTCTTCACGTGGAGGGCGGTCGCCGCAGCGGTCACCCTGCATTGGCTCACCTGCAGCATTGGCATCTGTCTTGGCTATCATCGCTTTCTGGCCCATCGCTCGTTGAAGCTGGTGACCCCCGCACGGCTCCTGATCAATCTGTGTGGCGTGCTGTCGGGCGAAGGCAGTCCGCTGATGTGGGCGGCAACTCATCGTGTGCATCACGCCAGGTCGGATCAGACGGGAGACCCTCACTCGCCCACGGACGGCCCTTGGTGGTCGCATCTGCTGTGGCTGTTTGTCAGCCACGACGAAAAGGATCGCGAAGCCATGTACCGTCAGTATGTTCCCGATCTGGCGTCGGACCCTGTCTTGCGAATGTTCGAGCGGACCTATGGGCTTTGGGTCTTCGGGTCGTTGGGCGTACTCTTCCTGATCGGTGGTTGGCCGCTGTTGTTGTGGGCCGGATGTGCCCGCATGGTCTTCGCCTATCACAGCACTTGGTTCGTCAACTCGGCGACGCACCTCTGGGGATACCGCAACTATGAAACGACCGACCAGTCCCGCAACCTGTGGTGGGTCGCCCTGCTGGCCTACGGCGAAGGCTGGCACAACAACCATCACGCCCATCCTCACTTCGCGCGTGCCGGCCACAAGTGGTGGGAATTCGATATGACGTGGTACGCGATCAAGCTCTTGCGGACCCTCGGCCTCGCCTACGAAGTCGACGACCGGCTTCCCGCATCCGAGGCAGCATAGAGTTGCCGGGTGGCTCTCGTTCCCAAACTCCGTTTGGGAACGCACCTCCCGACGCTCTGCTTCGCGAACGGTCACGCAGGCTCGGTCGTTCTCTCAAGCGGTCGGTGGTGCAACGAACGGGAAACGGAGTTTCTCGGAAGTTCGTTCCCCAGCCGGAGCTTGGGAACGAGGAACGAACCGAGCCAGAGAAGCGACCGGTGGGGAATCTGCTGTTGCGGTTCACGCGGACGGCTCCTTTTGTTGGACGGCCTTCCGAAACCACGGAACCGTAGGTTTCTCGCATCTTCAGCCAGGTTGAAGACCCGCTCTCAGAGTTGAGGGCGGACGACGGACATGCTGCCCGTTCATCACGTCCGGTCCCACAGGCGGGCCCCGCGTTACGGTGCCTCGTGCAGGGCGACACGATTCCCTTCGGTGTCTTCGAAATGGGCGATGAAGCCGTGCTCACCGATGCCCAACCGAGGCATGAGCGTCTTTCCGCCACGGCTGTTGATGGCCTCCAACGCGGGATCGATCTTGTCGACGTTGATGTAGACCAGTGAGCCGTCGTGAGACGGCGCGTAGCCCTCTCCCTGAATCAGCGTACCCGCCGCTCCGGCTGCGCCCATCTCCATCGGGAACCAGCCCATCTTGTTGGGCCCCATTTCCGTCTCCGTAATCTCAACGCCAAGCACGGACTCATAAAATGTCTTGGCTCGGGCCAGATCGTTGACGGGAATCTCGAACCAATTGACCGGATTGGCATGGGAAGGCATTGCGTTGCTCCTGAGTCTGATGTTGAGATCCACTTGACGTGACATTTAAGGCACGTTACAAGTGGGTAACTTAATCGGGGCGATTTGAGTTGTCAACCGATGGGAAGGCCGATGCAGATCAACACGAAAAAGGTACAGGGGCGCCGGACGGTGCGATACGAGTCTTTGGATGACTTGCTCGCCGACGCGCGGCATCTCTCGGAGGCTGAGGTCCGCGCGCTCGGCAACTGGTCGCAGGGCCAAATCTACGAACACCTCGCGCGAGCGTTGGATTCCTCGATCGACGGAGCCGGATTTTCGTTACCGGCTCCTGTCCGTTGGATCATGGCGCTGTTGATGAAGCGAAAGTTTCTCACAAAAGACCTGCCTGCCGGGTTCAAGTCGACGGCCCAGTTCATCCCCGGTGAGACGCCCGTTGAAGCAGGGCTGGCGTCCCTTGAAACAGCAATCGCACGACAGGCACAGGACTCCAAGCGGGCTCCCCATCCCGCCTTCGGCAACATCGGTTTCAAGGGATGGAACGACTTCAATCTGCGGCACGCCGAGATGCATATGAGTTTCCTCGCCAATGGCGAATCATAGATCATTCCCTGACAAATCGAACAGGACCATCGCATGCCTGAATCGCAAGACCTGACGCTCGACGTTTCACAGAGCATCGAGATCGACGCAGCCATTGGTGACGCTTACAAGGCGCTCATCCGCCGTCTCACCGATGAAAGCTCGACCCCGGACAACAAGCCAATGCCGATGGTTCTCGAAGAGTGGCCCGGCGGTCGCTGGTTTCGTGACCTGGGAAACGGGCAGGGGCACTTGTGGGGATTCGTGCAGGTCATCAAACCGCCGACGTTGATCGAGATTCAGGGGCCGATGTTCATGTCCTACGCGGTGGCCGGGCACGTTCAGTTTCGGCTCACACAAGTCGCCGGAGGGACCGAACTGGCACTCCGGCATCGCGCCGTCGGGATGGTCGAGCCCGACCATCGCGCGGGAGTGTCGCTTGGCTGGAAAGCCTATGCCGAAGACGTTAAACGGATGGCCGAATGAACGGCACGATTCCCGGAGAATTGGTCGAATCGGATCAATGGAACAGAGGACCAACGGAGCATGGAAGAAGACCTCAACCCTATCTGGAAGGCGCTGGCGGACAGCACCCGCCGCCGGATTCTCGACCTGCTCCGGGATGGGCCGCGGCAGACGACGGAGATTGTTGAGCAGTTTCCGCACCTGTCGCGGTTCGGCGTGATGAAGCACCTCGACGTACTCCGCGAGGCCGGTCTCGTGAGGACGCGCAGTGAAGGCCGCCGCCGCATCAACTCCCTCAACGTGGCTCCCATTCGCCAGATCTTCGAACGCTGGATCAGCAAGTACGAAGCGTACTGGACGAACACAATCCTGCGAGTCAAGGAGTCGGCTGAAGCCGATGAGGCGGAGAGAAGACGTCCCCGGGCGAAGAAGGCATAGCATGGCATTCAGCGAAAAGCATGCTCAAATCCTGCGAGACGAACTCTGCGAACTTGAGGGCGTCAGCGAGAAACGGATGTTCGGCGGACTCTGTTTTCTGCTCAACGGAAACATGCTTTGTGGCGTCCACAAAGGGGGCGGAATGGCGCGCGTCGGCCAGGAACACGAGGCGAAGGCTCTGGAGTTTGACGGCATCGATCCGCTTTCGTTCACCGGTCGGCGGATGGGAGGCATGGTTGATCTGAGCCACGCCGCGATCGAGGACAAGGCAACTCGCCGCAAGGTGTTGGAGTTGGCGAAGGAATTCGTCGGATCGTTGCCGGCCAAATGACGCCTGCCAAGTGACGCGGGACCGAGTCGTCGGTGATCCCTGTTGATGGTCTGCTCTTTGGAGCGTCGTCGTCGGTTTGTGCGGGTTCACGACTTCAGATCGCTGGCCAGTTTCCATGACCGTCATTTGTGACCGGCTGATACCCTGTGGGTGTATCGATTAGACTCTTGAGTGCTGAAGGAGAATCGAAAGGACTGTCCTGATGGTGAACATCCGCCAAACGACCTCGTCGATGACGTGGTCATCGGTGCTGCTGCTGACTCTGATTTCACGCGTTCATGGAGCAGAGGGCCCCGCGAGTGCGGCGACACCCCAGCGGGCTCCCGCCGGTCGGCTGTTGTTCACGTCAGCCGGAAAGACCGGCATTGTCGCCGCGGATGGTACGGGCTTGCGCTGGCTGGGGTTCGATGTCCCCAATCAGGCGACGTGGCAGGCGTCCCAGTTTTTCTCGGATGGACGAATGCTGCTGCTGAGCATGGAGCCGCGACGCGACGGGCCGGGCAAACCGTTCGCCGAGTATTACACGCAAACGCCCACGCATCTCTGGCGTTACGATCTGAACACGAATCAGCTTGAGGAATTGGCGACCCAGGAACGGATGGCGCCGTTTTACACGCCCTCCCTGCTGATCGGTGATGAACGGATGCTGGTCCAGGTCGTCAAGGACCGTGTCGGCCAGGTTTTCAGCATGAACCTGGATGGAACCGATGCGCGTGAGTTTACACGTGCGGGCGAAGGGTTACCGTATGGGCTGAGTTTGAGTCCCGACCGGCGTCGCGTGGCTTTTCATCTGGCCAGTCCCCAGGGATACCAAGTCTGGACCAGCGACCTGGAAGGCAAGAATCGCATCAAGATTGCCGCCCATCCCGACCACTTGTATTTCGGCACGAGTTGGTCTCCGGACGGAGAGTGGATCGTGTTTCACGATTGTCACAACAAGACCGATCCCGGCCACGACTGGTCGGACTTGTGCGTCGGTCGAGCGGATGGCAGCCGGCATCGCGTGCTGACCAACGGGCAATCACAGTGGTTTGGTGCGACCTACGGTCCGCCCGAGGCGCGCGGCGGAGGCTCGAACATGCCCGTGTGGACGCCGGACGGCAAGATCCTGTTCTCGCGTCGCCTGCCGGGATCGAAAGTTGCCTGGGAGTTTCAGCCGCACCGTCCGGACGTCGACCACTTCAATCGCGACTACAAACCCGATGCGGCTCGCGGGGGCACGGAAATCTGTCGCTGCGACCCGGAGACCGGCGAGTTTATCGCCCTGACCCACAGCGACCCGCCGGTCTGGGACTTTCGAGCCGTCAACTCGGCGGACGGACGCCAGATCGCCTTCTGCCGCGCGGCGACCGGCGAGGTCCCCGCGTTGTGGGTCATGGACGCCGACGGGAGCGATGCCCGGCAGATCGCCACCGGCAGTGACGGCCGGGGCACGGAGTACCCGCGATGGATCCCGAGCCGGTAACGTGATCAGCACTGCTGCGCCGCGTCGAGGCCGTAAGAAACCGCCAAGACGCCAAGAGAAACAGAGACCGTTGTGTTCGTCACAGGCTTCCCAAGCCTCTTCGAACATTCCTGCAAACGGCGGGTGGCCCAGCCGTGCCGGCTGGGCCACCCGCGTGCCAAAGACTTGACATGCCGTTCATGGTGGTTCAACCCTGTGATGTGGGATTCAGCGGCTGCGTCAAACCGGAAGAGCGAGACTCCCGCCGAGCCGACACCACTCCAGACTTGATGCCCGTGCGTTCTGCCTTCCTTACATCTCGTACCCCAGCGCGACGGCCACTTTGCGGGACAGGTCCATCGCCTGGGCGAAGGCGTCGGGGGTCAGCGACTGGGCGCCGTCGCTCATGGCGTTGGAGGGGTCGGGGTGGACTTCGACGATCAGCCCGTCCGCCCCGGCAGCGATGGCAGCCGCACACATCGGAGGCACCAGCGATGCGATTCCCGTTCCGTGGCTCGGGTCGACGACGATCGGCAGATGGGTGCGTTCCTTCAGGTAGGGGACCGTCGCCAACGGCAGCGTGAAGCGGGTGTGCGTCTCGAATGTGCGGATGCCCCGCTCGCAGAGGACCACCTGCTGGTTCCCCTGATCGAGCACGTACTCGGCGGCCAACAGGAACTCGTCCATCGTGGCGCACGGTCCCCGTTTGAGGAGCACAATCTTGCCGGTCTCTCCAACTGCCTGGAGCAGATGGTAGTTCTGCATGTTGCGCGCCCCGATCTGCAGTACGTCGGCGTAGCGGCTGACCAGTTCGACGTGGTGAGGCGTCATCACCTCCGTGACGACGGCCAGTCCGGTCGCATCGCGGGCGGCAGCGAGCAGCTTGAGTCCTTCCTCTTTGAGTCCCTGGAAGGAGTAGGGGCTCGTCCGGGGCTTGAACGCACCGCCCCTCAGCCCCTTGGCTCCGGCGGCTTTCACCTCAGCGGCGGACGAGAGGATCTGCTCTTCGCTCTCCACCGAACAGGGCCCCGCAATCACACCGATCGATCCGCCGCCGATTTTCAGATCGAGCGCCTGCACGGTCGTCGGCTCCGGTTTGGCCTCACGGCTGGCAACTTTATAGGGAGCCAGGATCGGGACGACCTTCTCGACCTCCTCGCAGGACTCCAGCGTTTGCCGTTCCCCATTCCGCTTCTCTCCGATGGCGGCGACGACCGTCCGTTCGATGCCGACGATGACATGCGCCTTGAGCCCCATCGACTCGATACGGCTGACCATCCGCTGGACCGCCGCATCGTCGCTGCCGGACTTCATGACCACGATCATTTGAGTAACTCCTGTGTTGCCCGGTGCGGCGAATGGTGTCTGCGAAAAGAAACAGGCCCTGAAATCACCGGGATTTCAGGGCCTGAGGCATTCTTGATGATGCCGACGTGTCAGTCGGCCGTCCCCCGGCACGGGAATCCCCTCTTGGCCGAATCCGACCAAAAGCGAATCGAAAACCGGCCAATGAATCGTTCGGGGAGCATGAGATGGACGTTGAGTTCTCGAAAAGGGCAACTTACTGAAACCCCAATCATAAACGGTGAGCGCGCCCTCGTCAATCGGCGATTCGGCCGGGCCGTCGAAACCCCCGGGGGGTATCCGTTCGATGGTGGTGCTCGCTCATTTCAGGGTGGCTGGGGCGCTGTTGAGGCAGCGGAAACGTGTCTTGAGACCGAACACTGGGGCCGTCACGTGGCTCGTTCACTGTCCACAGCCCCCGAGTTCCGAGCGGCTGACTCATCATCGGTGTCAGATCGCCCCAGCCACCCCCCACCAGTGAGCGGATGCACCCCGTCGAAACCTCATGACAATCGAACGTGCGGCGAGGTTCGCCCAGTCAGAGCCCGGAGCGTTAGCGACGGGACATGCGACTGGTCGGAACCAGCGTTCTCACAAACAGCGGAACGTTACTGCTTCGGACCGCTGCGGCGGCGATCGGTGCGTCGGCGCAGTTGGGTGAACTGGAGACCTGCTGCGGCTTTGGACGAGGAGGCGTCCATCATCGGTTGTGCCGGCAGGGGCGACGGATCGTCACGCCGGCTGTCGGTTCCGCGGGTGGCTCGCTGTTGTTTTTCGAGCGGCGTCCGCGGCAGGGCGCTCAGCACCGTTTGGGCGACCGCCGAATCGAGCGCCGAGCCGACGTGATCGTCACTCGGATCGCGCGGAATCGCCTGCGATAATCCGATGAGCGTGAGCCGGTCAACCGCCCCGGCCGGCTTTCCGAAAATCTGCTCGGCTGTGGACCGGACCGAACCCCGGGCACATCCTTCATCGAAGACGAATTCGGTCACATCATACTTGAGAACCAGCGGCCCCAGGAGCAGGTCCGTCCAGCGTTCCACGCGTCGCCGGAGTTGCTCGACGGATGCGGCCTCGGGCGTGGGGAGACGGTTTTCGTCGGAGAGCATCTGTATGACTTCCCGTCGCGCCTCCTGTTGTCCGAGAAACACGTTTCGGACCATCTCTCCGGCCGAGTTTTCCGACCGGGCCGCATCCCGTGCGACGAGGATTGTCGACCAAACACGTGTGAGCAGTTCGGCCGCCAGGATCGACCGCGCGAGGCCGACGCGCTCACGCAGATGATGCGGAGACAGCGTCCCGTCTCCTTCCGAAGAAGCAGGCGTGGAACGCAGGCCGGCGAACCAGCACCGCAGTCGCACGCGTGACGACTTCCAATAGCCATGCAGAGACTCCGTCGAGACCGGCTCCGGTCGGCCGATGATCTCGTCCGCTCGGATCGCTGCCAGTGCTGCGACTTCTGCAGTCTGCCGGAGATTCATGGGCCGCCCTTCGTTTCGTTGAATTGGATGCCGGGAGTCGATGGGAATCGCGTGGCGAACTTCCCACCGCCATTCCCAAAATGCGCTCGTTTGCAATCGTTGATAGACACGCAAAGAACCTTGTTCCTGCGACTGCCGCAATCCGGATGCCGTAACGGAGGTCCATCGGAGGAATCAACACGCCCACGGTGATATGTCGTTTGGCAAGTTGGACATGCAGCCGACGGCCTTGATCCGGCCTCCGTTCTCAGGGAGCGCCGTCGTGTTGACGAATTGCAACGTGATGCCTTTGGGCGTCAGGGCCATTCAATGATTCAACGTCGGCCATCTTGCGGTCGGCGATGTTCTCATCGGGCCAAGAGCGAACGTGCGACTGACCTGTCGCTAACGCTCCGGGCTCTGATTCTTCCCATGCACAATCAAACACCCGGTGTCTCGAACCAGCAAGGGTACGATGAGCCAGATTTCTGCAGCTCAGGTCATCAACGTTTCACGATACCATGAGACACCGGGTGTTTCGACCGAAAAACTCATAAGCTCTCCGGGCTCGGATTCGATTGCGGATGGAGAGTTTCCGGCGTCGGTTCAAACGGGGAGGCTGCACGTGGTAGCATTCGCAGAGATGCCGAACGCCTCGCTGACAGGCGACGTCAGGGCGAGCATGTTTTTCACGATAGGGGGGGCGGCGGTTCGCCGTCGCCGTTGGCTCCGGGCTAACGCCAATCCATGATCCCAGTGAGCCCGGAGGCGACGCCGATGGCCGACGTCGGGGAGACTCCCCAACCTGAACAATACGTTTGCACGGCAAGCGACGTGCCCCGTTCTCTTTTAACCTGGCTGGTCCTCCATGCGAATCGGAATCATCGCCTTCCTGCACGAGACGAACACGTTCATCAGCGAACCGACGATTCTCGGCCACTTCGAGCGCAACCTGCTGGTGACCGGCGACGAAGTCCGTTCCCGTCTTGCCGGGACGGACCACGAGGTGGGCGGCTTCTTTGATCGGTTGGACGCTGCGGACTGCGACGTCATCCCCTTGTTCGCGGCCCGGGCACTGCCGTTCGGCACGATCACCGATAACACGTATGACGCCCTGTTAAGACGACTTTTGGAGGCACTCGCCGCTGCTGCGCCGCTTGATGGCGTTTTGGTCGCACCGCACGGCGCGACGGTGAGCCAAACGGTGCGGGATGTTGACGGCGACTGGCTCACGCGAGTTCGCCAGGCCGTCGGACCGGAGGTGCCGATTGTCAGCACGGCTGACCCGCACGGCAACCTGTCGCCGCAGATGGTGGCGGCGGTCGATGCGATCACCGCCTACCGGACGAACCCGCACATCGACCAACGGGCGCGGGGCACCGAAGCGGCGGACCTGCTCCTGCGGACACTCGCCGGCGAAATTCACCCGGTGACAGCAGCCGCGTTTCCGGCGTTGTTGATCAACATCGACCGACAATGCAGCGAGGAAGAGCCGTGCCGGTCGCTGCTCGCGTTGGCCGCCCAAATGCGCACCCGCCCCGGCGTGCTGTCGACGAGCCTGTTTCTGGGATTCCCCTATTCCGATGTCCCGGAGATGGGGTCGGCATTTGCGGTCGTCACCGACGGCGACCGCGAACTGGCCCAGCGCACCGCCGACGAGTTCGCAGCGATCATGTGGGAGCGCCGTCTGGAGTTCCTGCCCGAGTTGATCGACGTCGAAACCGCCATCCAACAGGCGATTAACAATCCGGACGCACCGGTGTTGCTGCTCGACATGGGTGACAATGTGGGCGGCGGCTCGGCAGCCGACGGGACGACGCTCGCCCACGAACTGCACCGTCGCCGCGTGCCCGCGTTCATCTGCTTGAACGACCCCGCGTCCGTCCAACAGGCGGAGCAGGCGGGCACCGGCAGCCGTGTGCGTCTTGCGGTGGGCGGCAAGACTGATGATTTGCATGGTTCGCCGTTCGAAAGCGATTTCACCGTTGTCTCAATGGCTGACGGACAGTTTGAAGAGCCGCAACCGCGTCATGGGGGGATGCGGCACTTCGACCAGGGACGGACCGCTGTCGTGAAAACCGACACCGGGTTGACCGTCATGCTGACGTCCCAGCGGATGGTCCCGTTCAGCCTGCACCAACTGACCGACTTCGGCATCGACCCGGCAGACTTCCAGGTGATCGTCGCGAAGGGGGTCAACGCCCCCATCGCCGCGTATGAAGCGGTCTGTCCCCACCTGATCCGCGTCAACACCCCCGGCGCGACGACCGCCGATGTGCGTTCCCTCAACTATCATCACCGCCGCCGCCCGATGTTTCCGTTCGAGATGACCGAGGGATGAACGTCGAATGTCGATGGGGCAACGTTGGGCGTCCAACGTTTCCGAATCCGCGTTCCGCGTTCCGGGCGCCTTGCTGCAAGTGGCTCGGCCCCCGGCCCCTCCCAGTTGATTCGCGACGGGGGGCTTGCCGATTCCCACTAACCAACGCGTAGTATCATCGTCGCTCTGGCCCATTCGCGAAACCGCGAGCGATCGTTGTCACGTGCGATCGGGGAGCAGGTACTGGTCTGACAGGTCGACTTCGTTCGCGTAGGGGTAGTCGGCCGGTTGGTAGCGGATGGCCAGTTCGGGGGTCTTGATGCGCCCGCCTCCCTGGGAACGCGACGTGAGGGCGCGGTCGATGAGGCCGCCGGTCAGGAGAGTGCGCTCGACCGGATAGGCCGGTTCGCCCCAGAGCATCATCTGTTCGATCCCCTTGAGCAGGAAAGCGAAGTGCGGAAAACGCGGCTCGTCGCGTGTCTCACCAAGGGTTGCGATGGGGGCGGACCGGCCCTTCAACTGGACGGCGACGCTGAACCCCTGCGCCAACCCCGACAGCATGAACAGGGCGCCGAGCAGTCCGTCGCGGTACTGGAACAGGATCAGGGCAACCTCTTCGCCTTCCAGGGATCGCAAATCGCGACCGGACTGTGTCGGGACCACCTTGAGTGCCGCATCAAGCAGATCCCGGCGGACAAGTCCGCTGTCGACGGCTTCCCACATTTTTTCGCCCTGCAGGCAGTCGACCCATGCGACGCCCCCCTCGGCCCCGCGTCGGCGTTCCGCGAAGCACTGGAGCAACTCCATCGCATGAAAACCGTACACGTCGATCCCGCTGTATCCGATGCCGACGATCGCTTCGATGTCGCAGTTCATCGGCAGGGAGACGGGCGGCTTGCGGTACGAGACCGGGAGCGACGAACCGGCCATCAACGGGATATGCATCGCCTTGGCGCGATCATAGATAGCGATCGCTTCCTCCCAGACGGTGCTCAGGTGCTTGTCGTTGAAGACCGGGACCACGCGGCCGGACTTTTCGAACGTATCAGCAATCTCCGTGAAGAACCGCAGCCGCGGATAGAGGTGTTGGCCCTTTTCGTTGTACGGGTAGTCGCCGTGTTCGCCGATGCTGATCACGCCGTCGACAGCGATGCCGTCCCCCCCCAGCGTGAGCGCCTCGGCGATCGTGCCGAAGACGGGGACGTGGTGTTTCTTCGTCATGGGACGGGCCATGTCGCCGTCCGGGAACTGGTCGAAATAGGCCGAGGCCAGTTCGAGCGCCGGTCCCGGTCCGCCGTCGTGCTTCCAGCCTTCCAAAATCTTGGTGAGGATCACGTCGGCATGGGAGTTATGCCGGTACTCGGTGACGATGGCGGCGACACGCTTCGGCTTGACGTCTCCCGCCGCGGATCCTGCGGCCGACATGCGGCCCAGGGATGGCAGCAACAGGGCGGCCGGAGCCGCTTTCAACCATTCGCGGCGGGAGATGAGTTGCGAGATCGGCATGGCGGGTGATCGCTATGGAGGGAGGCGGTGTGTGCGTGGGAGGAGGCTTGATTCGGGGACACTGCGTCGGGGACGTCAAAGGATGCCGTACTTTTCAAACGCTTCAGTTGCCGACATTCCGTAACGGATCGCGTCACGGACCTTGTTCTCTGCGTGCACCTTGGCCCAGGCAAGTGGGATGACATCCGCTGCCGCCTCTTGGGGGACGACGACAATCCCGTCGACGTCGGCGAAGACAATGTCCCCGGAACGAAACACGACACCGCCGATCTCCACCGGGACATCGAGATCGACGACACGCTGCCGGTTCAAGCTGTCGAGCGGGCTCATGCCCCGGGCATAGACGGGGAAGTCCATCTCACGCATCCTGGTGACGTCGCGTACGGCTCCGTCGACAACCGCGCCGACGCAGCCTCGGTTCGCCGCCGCCGTCGTGAGCAGTTCGCCCCAGATGGCCGATCGCATCGATCCGTTGCAGGCGGCGATCAGCACGTCGTCCGGCTCACAGTCGTCAACTGCCTTGAGTTCGAGTTCGTAGGGCCGGGGATCTTCGTGGTACAGATCGTCCCACAAGGTGGTCTTGCAGCGTCCGACCAACAGCCGCTGCGTGGTGACCGGACGCAATTCGACCCCCGGTGACTGCCGGCGATGTCCCGCCGCGTCCAGCGCATCGCTGACAACGGCCGTGTAAAGGCTCTCCCGCATCATCGGGAGGGTGATCACATCGGGAAGCGATTGAGTGTTCAAAGCAGTTCCTTATCACGGTCGAATCTGATCGTCCGAGTATATCACCCATTCCGGCTGATGTTGAGCCGCGAGCGGCAGGCGATACCGTGGAGTGTATCCGTTGGATGGTGGTGCTCGCTCATTTCAAAGTGGCTGGGGCGCTGTTGAGGCAGCGGAAACGGGTCCTGAGACCGAGCACTGGGGCCGTCACGTGGCTCGTTCACTGTCCACAGCCCCAGAGCTCCGAGCGGCTTACTCATCACCGGTGTCAGATCGACCCAGCCACCCCCCACCTGTGAGCGGATGCACCTATGCCGTGATGCTTCAACGCTTCACCGCGGACCAGGGCCATTCAATGCTTCACTTGGGAGAAGACCGACCGGGACAAGCTCAATGGTCACCCGAAGCGTCAGCGAGGAAGCGAGCGTGAGTGAGCGATTCGTCCCTCGCTGACGCTTCGGGTGACGAGGTTGCCCAGCTTCAATCTTTGAACGGCCCTGCACAGCGGACATGGATGATGGGCATGGCCATCGCTATGATGGAGTGTTGATCTTCCCCGGCCGTCCTCTTGCAGCCGCCAACCGATGACCCGCCGATCTCCCTCTGTTATGACGAACATTCTCCTGCCGGCGGCCGGTCGCGCTACCGCCGTCGCCCTGGCCATGACCGCCTGCGTCGCGGGTGCCGCAGCCCCTCGCGTGACGGACGGCTTACTGGTGCTGTATCGCTTTGACGAGCAGCAAGGCGACACCCTCCGAGATCGCGCGGACGTCGTACCCGCGCTGGATCTCGTGGTGGAGACGCCGGGTGCGGTCCGTTGGCGAGAGGGCCTTCTCGAAATCAGTTCGTCCGCGCGTATCCGAAGCCGTCGGCCGGCAACGCGGCTCATCAATGCCGTCAAGCAGTCGGGGGCGGTCACCATCGAAGCCTGGGTGAGACCGCAAAACGACCGTCAGCAAGGGCCGGCCCGGATCGTGTCGCTCTCGCCCAGTGCCAGCGAACGGAACGTCACACTCGGACAGGACGGGAATCGCTTTGACGTGCGGCTGCGAACGACGGAGACCTCCACAAACGGGATTCCATCGACCGCGTCGCCCGCCGGTTCTCTCAAGGCGGGCAAACTGACGCATGTCGTGTTCACGCGGGATATGTCGGGAGCAGTCCGTATTTCCATCGACGGAACGCAGACTGCGGACGGGCGTGTGAGCGGTAATCTCGCGAACTGGAACGGCGACTATCGCCTGCTGCTGGCGAATGAAATGGCCGGCGACCGGCCGTGGGTCGGCGAGCTGCATCTCGTCGCGATTTATCACCGGGCACTGAGCAACGAAGAGATCTCCCGCAACTTTTCAGCGGGAGTCGGGGCCTCGGCCGACTATGCCGCGCTGTTGCCCGCCGCAGCGAAACGGGAAGTCGACTTTGTGAACGACGTGAAACCGATTTTTCGCGAGCACTGCTTCGAGTGCCACGCGACCGGGAACGAGGAAGGAGGCCTCAATCTGGGGACCCGCGCCCGGGTGATGGAAGGAGGTGAGGGAGGGCTGATTCTCATGCGGGGCAACAGCGGGGCGAGTCGGCTCGTGCATCGGGTCGCCGGCATCAAGGAAGACGAGGCCATGCCGCCCGAGGGAGACCGCCTCACCGACGAACAAATCGGCATCCTCCGCGCGTGGATCGACCAGGGGGCCGAGTGGCCGGCCGATGCGGACATCCTCGATCCGCGCACCGAACTGGCGCGGGAACATTGGGCGTTTCAGCCGTTGCGTGCTGTCGAGCCGCCAGAGCCTCAAGACACCGCGTGGGAGCAAACTCCGATCGACCGGTTCATTCTCGCCTCGCTGGAGGCCGAGGGATTCGAGCCGTCCGAGCCGATCAGTCCAAGAAAGCTGATGCGACGGATCATGTTCGACCTGGTCGGCCTGCCGCCGCAGCCGGACGAACTCACCGAATTTGAGGCCGCGTGCGAGCAGGACCGGGCGGCCGCCGTCGACGCGCTCGTCGGCCGTCTGCTCGACAGCCGCCACTTCGGCGAGCGATGGGGGCGGCACTGGCTCGACATCGCCCGCTATGCCGACAGCGACGGACAGGAGGCGGACCGGGATCGTCCAAACGCCTACCACTATCGCGACTTTGTCATCCGGGCCTTCAACGACGACATGCCGTTCGATCAGTTCGTCCGTTGGCAACTCGCCGGGGACGAATACCAACCGGACACCCCGTCCGCCGTCGCGGCGACCGGCTTCCTCGTCGCCGGGCCGCACACCGTTTTGGCCGACACGTTCCTCGAAGAAGAGCGGCTCCGAAACCGCTACAACGAACTGGACGACATCGTCTCGACGACCGGCACCGCCCTGCTGGGGCTGACGATTGGATGTGCACGCTGTCACGACCACAAATACGACGCCATCTCGTCCCGCGAGTACTACCGGATTCTCAGCACGTTCCACAGCGGCGACCGCAAGAAGGTTCAGATCAGCGGAAAAGGTCCGAAGCTGCTCGCCTTCCGCGACTTCGGCCCTTCGCCGGCGACAAGTTGGCTGTTCGGACGGGGTGACTTCTATGACCGCGACCAACAGGTCAAGCTCGGCTTTCTTCAGGTGCTCATGCGCGGCAAGACGGCCGACGATTACCGCAGCCTCGCCCTTGAAGAGCATCCGAAAGCCGAGAGCACCTTTCAGCGGACCGCCCTCGCCGAGTGGATCACCGACGTCGGGCAGGGGGCCGGTTCGTTGCTCGCCCGCGTCATCGTCAACCGCCTTTGGCAACATCACTTCGGCGATGGACTCGTGCGCACCGTCGATGACTTCGGCATCCGGGGCGAACTGCCGACGCATCCGGAACTGCTCGAATGGCTGGCCAACGACCTTGTCACCCACGGCTGGAAACTCAAGCGGCTGCACCGGCTGATCGTCACCAGCGCGGCCTATCAGCAGGGCACGCTGTTCGACGCAGACGAAGCGAAAACCGATCCCGGCAACCGGCTGTTGTGGCGCAGGCACCCTCAGCGGCTCGAAGCCGAGGTGCTCCGGGACGCGATGCTTTCCGTCAGCGGCACGCTTAACCTCGAGCCGTTCGGCCCTGCCTTCAAACCGCCGATCCCCAAGGAGGCGATCGCCGCCCGCAACCTCAAATCCAAGTATCCAAACGACGCGAAGGACGAACCGGCGACCCGCCGCCGCACGGTTTACATGTTCCACAAACGAGTCGTGCCCTATCCGCTGCTGCAGGCGTTCGATCGCCCCGACTTGCTCCAGAGTTGTGGACGCCGAGAGACATCGACGGTCGCCCCGCAGGCGCTGGCGCTGCTCAATGACAGCTTCGTCCGCACACGTGCGTCCGACTTCGCGCAACGGCTAATCAACGAATCCGGCGGCGAGAACCGAGTCCTTGTTGAGCGCGGGTTCGAGTTGGCCGTCGGCCGATCTCCCAGCCCGAGCGAAGCCGCCGCGGCTCTCGCATTCATCGCCGCCCAACAAGAGCGGCGGCAGAAACGAAAAGCCGATCAGCCCGCTGAGGAGGCCCACCGACGGGCGGTCACCGACTTCTGCCAGACATTGTTCAGCCTCAATGAATTCCTGTATGTCGACTGACCGTCAGCCGCCGCCCCGCTGGAGTTCGGGCTTTCGCCTGCTTCGGGCAGCCTGAAGGCTGAACTCCAACTGAACGCCAACAAGGCCGATGACATGACCAACACCAGTTCACACTGCGGACGTTACGAGCCGATTCTCAGCCGCCGCGAACTGTTGCAAAAAGCAGGTGGCGGGATGGGCATGCTGGCACTCGCCGATCTGCTGAATCGGCAATCCGCGACTGCCGGCGAACCTGACCCGGTCCATCCGCTCGCCCCGCGGGACGGACACTTCCCGGCGAAGGCGACGTCGGTCATCTGGTTGTTCATGGAAGGGGGGCCGAGCGCGGTCGACCTCTTCGACCCCAAGCCGGAACTGACCAAACGGGACGGCGAGCGGATCGACATTAACGTGTTCTTCGGCGACCCCGGACCGCTGATGAAGTCGCCGTTCACGTTCCAGCAGTACGGGGACAGTGGGGCATGGGTCTGCGAGAAGTACACTCATGTCGCCAAACATGTCGACGACATCGCGTTCATCAAGTCCTGCTATACCGAGTCGGACAATCACGTCCCGGCGATTTACCAGATCAACTCCGGACTTCCCCGCCCCGGTTTCCCAACCGCCGGTGCTTGGATCACCTACGGTCTGGGCAGCGAGAACCAGAACCTGCCGGGCTACGTCGTCCTCGGCAACACCAAAGGAGCCAAAGGGGGCATCCACAACTGGGGGTCCGGGTTCCTGCCGTCCACGTATCAGGGCACGCTGTTCCGCCCGCAGGGGAACCCGATCCTCAATCTCAAACGCCCTCAAGACGTAACGCGCCCTGACCAGCGCGCCCAACTCGATCTGCTGGCCCAACTGAACCAGGAACATCTCGACGCCCATCCCGGCGAAGCCGACCTGCTGGCCCGCATCCAATCCTTCGAACTCGCCTATCGCATGCAGACCGAGGCCACCAATGTCGTCGACCTGTCGAAGGAGTCCGCCGAGACGCACAAGATGTACGGCATCGACGACAAACCGTCGAAATCCTTCGGCTCCAAATGCCTGATGGCGCGGCGGCTCGTCGAGAGCGGCGTCCGCTTCGTGCAGGTCTACAGCGACGGCGAATGGGACGCCCACAACAAGCTCACGGAGAATCACACCGGCCACTGCGCGGCGACCGACGTCCCCATCGACGGCCTGCTGACCGACTTGAAACAGCGCGGCCTGTGGGACTCCACGCTCGTCATCTGGGGCGGCGAGTTCGGCCGCATGCCGGTCTCCCAGCGAGGCGACGGCCGCGACCACAACCCCAACGGCTTTCTCACCTGGATGGCCGGCGCTGGGATCAAAGGGGGCGTGAGCTACGGCGAGACCGACGACATCGGCTACGCCGCCGCCCTCGACCCGGTCAGCGTCCACGACCTGCACGCCACCATGCTGCACCTGCTCGGCATCGACCACGAACGCCTCACCTACCCCCACAACGGCCGCCGCTACCGCCTGACCGACGTCGCCGGTGAACTGATCAACGATATCCTTGCGTGAGCAACATTGGGCCGGGGCTGGGCCAACAGCCATGTAAGGTGCGTGGGCGTTGAGTGACGGTGCGTTCGGATCGCGCGATCACCGCAGATTGTCATTCGACGCTCCCGACCAACCGAACGCGCCAGTTTGACCAATCGCCACGCATCCTACGAGACTGTCTACGATGGTGTTGTGACGCGCTAGAGGTGGCAGGGAGATTCATGCATCGGGACTGCAACTCACCCAATGTTGCGGGGGTTGGGTCCGTGTCCCACCAAATCACGCGACGAGGATCCGGGTCGCTCAATATCGACTGCCCGACCAGTGACGTAGGTCCGGCTTTGCGTGTGCCGTGAAAAGGCTTTGGGACTTCAGTGGGAGGTAGTCCCACCCGGAAACTGGTCGCTCCATCCGGTAGTCCTTGGGGCGGTTCAAGGAGGTAACGAATTGGACTGAAGCACTT
>JAJDEI010000023.1 GCA_029259845.1 Planctomycetaceae bacterium
CTTTGGTCGGTTTTGAATCGTCCCGCCCTTCGAGATAGCCTGCGACCGTCGTCCGGTGGATCCCCAACTCGCGGGCGATCCGCCGATTCGACCAGCCGACTTCATGCAGAGCAAAAATCGCTTGAGCCTTGTCCATTCCGACTTGATTCGCCATTTGTCGCCTCTCTTCGGTCGTGTGTGAACTACCGAGAAGGCGTAACGGCAAATCCCTTCCGTCTCAAAATGGTCGGTTTTCAACTGCCCTTTCATGGTCGGTTTTGGGTCCCCGGTGACAGCTGATCTGTGTCGTCAGAGTGAGAGCAATTTGCAATCGTGTTACACGTTCGCGTTGGATCGTGCTTAGTGACACCTGACTAACCGACCTGAGCTATAGCGGTTCGCCAAAGCAGATTCTCCTTAATCATCATTTTGCTTCCTCAGGCAAACTGGCGCAGCGGTGCTTGGCCCGAACCGCTCGACAGCGTTACCCGTGATACCACCACGCGAAGATGCGACCGAGGCAGAAGACGAGCAGCCCCAGCAGCAACAGGATGAATCCGCCGAATTTCCATCCGTCGCCCTCAGCGAAGAACATGACCACGGCTGCCACGCAGGCGAAGAACCCCATCAGCTGCATCTTCTTCCACTTCCGATCGGTCTGTTCGGTCACAACGGGTTGTTCTGGCTTCGCCATGGCTTGGTCTCCGTGAGTTCAGGGTCGGAAGGATCACACGGCACTCCGTTGTAACATGTACAGGTGTGCATTTCTACGTTGCTCGATCGCACGTTATCGTGAGAGTTGTCAGCCCGACGGCGGGAGGGTTTGCCACGTTCACGATCCACCCAGTGGGTTCGGCAACTTCGCACGGAGGCCGAGTACTCGCAGGAGTCGTTCGCAGACACTTGCAAACTCGACCGCTTCTATATGCGCGGCATCGAACGGGGCGAACGGAATCTGGCCCTGCAGAACATCGAGAAGATTGCCAAGACGCTGGAGATGCCACTTTCGGAGTTGTTCGATGGGGTCTAATGCGGAACAGCCAGAGAGTACTGAACCGGTCGTTGATGAGTCGGTAAAGCGCTATGACACCACGAGCGATCTCGCCTTCATGGCAGTCGCAGAGATTCGAGAATACTGCAACGATCCTCGATCCTATTGCATTCAGCACAATTGCGGCCTGACAGTGACGTTGAGGCACAAGCACCCGGTCGCAATGAAGGTCAATCAATGGTACGAATGTTTGGATGGTTCCCAGAACCTGACCGAGGACCAGCAGGAATGGTGGAATGCGGGAAAAGAGGGACTCGGACTAGACTACGAGCGGGTTTTGGAACTGTGGTTTGCTTTCGTCACCAGAACGAACGAGGAGGGTGAAATCCCATTCGCTAGGGAACATGGCCGACATCTCGCAGACTACATCGAGGAGCTCTACACCCCCGGAGAACCCGAGGAGCCTACCTTGGATGAAAAGAGCCCAAGTGGACGGGTAAAGCTTTTCGGACTGGACCAACCAGTCGAAGTTGAGGACCACATCTTGCCACTCTTCAACGCAAATGAATACGCCATCGTCAAAGAGCTGCTAACTCATCCGGAGGGAAGGACAAACAAGCAGATATTTGACGCCACCAAGTATCGTGATCCTCGAAAACTTCTCGACCGCCTTCGCGGAGATGAACTCTGGCGCAGGGTCATTTCGAAGGTCAAAGTGTCGGGCACGACGACAAATCTGTGGATTTGCAAATAGTTGGACAGACCTGGACAACTCGGTCCACCGAGCGGCCGACTCTTTTCTGGTTCCTGATTCTTGGTTTTTGCCACTTAATAATCGAATGTTGCCGCGTCTTGAGTCGCCTCGCGTGAGGCACCGGACAATCCCACTGGTGTTTGGGAGGCAACATCATGCAGCTTCAGCTTTCAGCCGACGAGCGAGGCAGTTGTCGCCGAATGCTTGGCGAAGCTGCCGGTCGCTGATGATCGCATCGCCTACTCCGAGCAGGAGTCGGCTGCATTGCTGGGCGTCACCAAGACCACGCTCCGCGATGAGCGTTTGCGCGGTCGTGTCGAAGCCTCCAAGGTCGGTCGCAAGATTCGCTACACGCGTCAGCATCTCTTGGCCTACCTCGCTGCCCGTCCGTGGGAACCCACCACCAACTTTTTCTAATCAGGAGATCGAGACATGGTCATCACACTCAGGCAGGATGGATCGAACGATCGCCGTCGAAAAGGGACTCGTCGAGGGAAACTGACCGCTGAGCAGTTCCTCGAAAAGTTTGAAAACGTCACCCCGTCATCCGACGACAATCAATTCAAGGCGACGTGCCCAGCCCACGACGACAACACTGCAAGTCTGTCCATACGCATTGACGGTGAAAAGGCACTCCTGAAGTGTCATGCCGGTTGCAAGACGGAGGACGTTGTCAAAGCAGTCGGTTTGACAATGAGCGACCTGTCACTCGCTCCCTCAACCACCAAGTCGATGAAGCTGAAGAAGCAACGCCAACCATCGGGCGCCAAGGCATCGCCGACAACGTCGGGAACGATTATCGAGACCTACGACTACCACGACGAGGACGGCGACCTCGTCTATCAAGTCTGTCGCATGCAGCCCAAGAGCTTTCGCCAACGACGACCGGACGGCAACGGCGGTTGGATCTGGAACCTGAAGGGGATCAATCGACTTCTGTATCGCCTTCCGGAATTGATGGCTTCGGACAAGAGGACGACCGTCTTCCTCTGTGAGGGGGAGACGGACGTTGGCACTCTCACAGATCAAGGGCTTGTCGCCACCACGAATTCGGGCGGGGCCAAGAAATGGTGTGATGAGTTCAACGAGTCTCTTCGTGGGCGAGAAGTGGTCATCCTGCCGGACAATGACGACCCCGGCTGGAAACACGCGACACAGATCGCAGCGGCTCTCACCGGCATTGCAAAGTCAGTCAAGGTCTTGCAGCTCGATGGCCTGCCAGAGAAGGGTGACGTGTCCGACTGGTTCGAGCAGGGGCATCGTGCCAGCGAGTTGAAACAACTTGCGGCGAATACTGATGAGTGGACGCCGGACGAGGAGGAGATGGAGTTCCAGCCGTTTCCGACACACTTGTTGCC
Organism: Planctomycetaceae bacterium; assembly: GCA_029259845.1. Classification (GTDB taxonomy): domain Bacteria; phylum Planctomycetota; class Planctomycetia; order Planctomycetales; family Planctomycetaceae; genus JAHBXU01. The sequence goes on from JAJDEI010000023.1 coordinate 3,083, forward strand.
GGCTCCCATCGCCCGCTTTGTCCGAGAGGCGGCGAAATCTCTGGGCTGCAATGAAGCGTTCCTGGCCGTGCCGTTGCTGTCCGTGTTTGCCGCTGCCATCGGCAACAGTCGACGAATCCAATTGAAGAAGGGCTGGTGTGAGCCCTCCGTCCTGTGGGCGGCCATCGTGGGTGACTCAGGGACCCTGAAATCACCAGCACTGGATCTGCTCCTGGAACCACTTCATCGTCGTCAGCAAGAGGCGGCAGAAAAGCACAAGAAGCGGATGGAAAAGCACGAACAACAATCAGCCAAGTATGAGAAGGTCGTCAAGAAGGCAAGTTCCTTGTCAGAGGTGGCCATCGCTCAAAAGTTCTCGGTCGATGAGTTCATCAAGCCGGAGACTCCCGTCCTTGCTCGTTACTTGTGTGGTGACACGACGATCGAGGCCCTGTCACTTTTGCTTCAAGATCAGCCACGCGGGCTGTTGATGTTCCGCGACGAACTGTCTGGTTGGCTGGCTGGCTTCGACGCCTACAAGCCGTCCCGCGGTGCGGACGAAGCGCATTGGCTCTCGATGCACAGGGCGGGTGCACTCACCGTCGATCGCAAGACTGACCGGATGCTGATCTGCGTACCCATGGCGGCAGTCTCCGTGACTGGTGGGATTCAACCGAACATTCTGGCCAGGGTTCTTGAATCGCGACATTTTGAAAGTGGCCTCGCCGCCCGACTGTTGTTCGCCTATCCCCCCAAGCCGATCCGGCGATGGACGGACGAGGAGATCAGCGACGAAGCCAAGGCCTCCTACGAATCCGTGATCGAACGGTTGTACGGTCTGAGACCGGGACTTGAGGAGGGCGTCCGCGATGTTCCCATCTACGTGCCACTGTCCGAGTCCGGTCGAGACGCATTGGTCAAATTTGTCAACGAACACGCCCAAGAGCAGTTTTTGATCGCTGGTGATCCAGCCGCCGCATGGTCCAAGCTCGAAGGTTACGCGGCGAGGTTGGCCCTCATCATTCACTGCGTGCGGGTTGTCTCAGGGGACGAGTCGCTGGAGTCTGTCGACACGATCGACGCTTCCAGCATTCAAGCTGGTGTCGCGATCGCCCGCTGGTTTGGCCGGGAGGCTCTGCGGGTGTACCTGATCGTCAGGCCGGATGAAGCCGTCGAGAAGGCGAGTCTGGTGCAGGAACTGCTGGCGATCATTCGTCGTCGCGGGGGTCGCATCACGGCCCGCGTCCTCGCGACCAACAGCCGTCGGTTTGGAAAATCGGTTGATGAGGCTGAAGTGTGGCTTCGTCAGCTGGTCAAATTGGGACTCGCGACCTCTGAAGTGGTGAAGCGCAAAGGCCGTCCCCGCACCGATTACGTCCTCCACGGAGGTGGTGTCTACGAAAGGTCAAAAACCTAGGCAAAAAGGGGGCTTTCGTAGACAGGAGGCCGGTCGGTCGGCCCCGTGGCTGATTGACCCACGGACAGGCAAACCGGAGTCCGTATCGGCCATCAACTCTGGCTGCCTGAGGTTGGGAGATTGGGGGTGTCCGCTCCCTCCCGGCTCCCTCCCAGGGGGGCGTGAGAAGCTACTGAAAGCTCGCTCACGCGTTTCCCTGAGAGGCTCCAAGTGTTCCCCCTCAGGGTGGAGAGGCGAGACGGAAAGTGGCTTCCAGGCTGTTGACAGTTCCTGAGAATTTGAGCAAAACGGGTAAACTGAACACAGGTACACATCAAGGGCGGAGTCAACGATGAGCAGACAGTTCAAATCAGCGTGGGTGCGGCAGTGTCCTCGACAGGTCGCCAACGTGGGCGTCGACAAGGCCAAATGGTACGTGCACTGGAAAGAGCCCGACGGTCGACGACGTTGCAAGTCGTGCGGCAAGGGGCGCACCGGCAAGAGGGACGCGGAACGCGCGGCAGAGCGTGTTCGTGCCCAGCTCGTCACTGCCACCTACAAGAAAGCGCAGGTCGAGATCGGGTGGAAGGACTTCTGCCGCCGGTATGACGAGAAGGTGCTGGCCAACCTCCAACCCAGCAGCCGCTCGGCGATCATCGACTCTCTCAAACAATTCACCAAGCATGTGCGTCCGCTGCGGCTCTCCTCGATCACGGCGGAGACGTTTGCCGACTTCATTGCCAAGCGGCGGAACGATCGGGGCCGCAAGCCGGGCTCACGAGTTTCGCCGGCGACCGTCAACAAGGACCTGCGACACGTGAAGGGGGCCCTGCGGATGGCGGTCGACTGGGAGTATCTCGACAAGGTCCCCCGGTTCAAGATGTTGCGTGAGCCCCAGAAGCTGCCGAAGTACGTCGCCCCGGACCACTTCGCGGCCATCTACGAAGCGTGTGACGTAGCGACCCTGCCTGGTGACCTGACTGTCTCGCCGGCGGACTGGTGGCGAGGCCTAATCGTCATGGCCCAGATGACCGGCTGGAGGATCGGCGAGTTGCTGGCCCTCCGCTGGTCCGACGTGGACCTCGACGCAGGCTTTGCCATCACGCGGCATCGCGACAACAAGGGCCATCGTGACGACAAGGTGCCGCTGCACGAGGTCGTCGTCGATCACCTTCAAGCGGTGAAGTCGTTCAGCGAGATGGTGTTTCCGTGGCCCCCCCATCGACGCACGCTCGATTCGCAGTTCGGCCGGATACAGGATGCGGCCGGCATTCATCTGCCCTGCCCCGACGCCGGCGATCCCGATCACGGCGAGTGTACGCCCGCCTGTCACCGCTACTCGTTCCATGACGAGCGTCGGGCCTTCGCCACGCTGAACGCGGAGCACATGACGCGTGAGGCCTTGCAGAAGCTCATGCGGCATCGCAGCCCCGACACGACCGACCGCTACATCAACATGGCCCGACAACTCAACCCGGCGGTCGGCAAACTACACGCGCCGAGTGTGCTGCGAAAAGCAGAGTGCCTACCGTTACGCAGTTGGTAGATTCTCAGCTGTCGTTGCGTCAGACTTTACAGGCTGCTGACACCTCACGTGAGGGAAGCATCGTGAAGAATCCAGAATCGCAGACTGACCCATTCTCGAAACTGCTGGTCTTTTTCCGGGTCGGTTGGATGGATCGTTACCAAGGGCTCGGCGGCGGATATACGATCTCCGGCGGCGGCAAGTTCGTTGAGGAGCATGGGTACGGCCACGAAATCTTCAACTTCCAAGATGATAGCGGTCACGTCTACGGATACGTTCAACCCCCTCGCGGATCAGCCGATGAGTACGCACAAGCCCGAATCAAAATAGATCGATTGGGCACGTCGTCGCAGGAGCAGTCAGTGTCGGATGTGTTGGCCGTGTGGGTCGCGACACGTCCATCTACGCACCAAAACGTGATCGTCGGCTGGTATGAGAACGCCACAGTGTCCCGAGAGTTTCAACCGCCGCCGCCGGGGGTGAATCGGATGCACGACAGTGAGGAATTTGGCTACTACGCCACCGCTGCCAGCGGCAATGCCACACTGTTGACGGCGGACGAACGGCTGTTTGTAATTCCGACCGGTCGCGAAGGTCAGATGGGACAAGCCAACGTCTGGTACGCCGACGACCCGGAGATTCACGGCGAAATCCGTCGCTGCGTGCTGAACTTTATCACGAATCGCGCACTGCCTGGAACACATCTCGGCGGCAACCAAGGTAGTCCTCAGCAACCGGATCCTTCGATTCGGCAAGAAGTTGAGAAAGCTGCCGTGGATGTGACAACGAAGCATTTCACCAGCATTGGGTATGAAGTCACGGTGCCTAGCGAAAAGGTTGGATCTGGCCCCAAGGTTCGTCGGGCGGACCTTCCTCCGAAGTGAACCGAACGAGACGAGTCGATGACATTTGAACGCGCGGGCAAGGTAATTTCGCTTTTGTCCTGTGACTTCCTGAAGAGGCCCCGTGGATGCCAGTTGTGGCTTCAGCCGTCCGACATCGATGATGGCCTGGTCACGTTGCCACGTTCTCTTGAATCGCACGCTCAGCGGCCTGTTGGAGTTTGCCGTTTTGCGTACTCTCGATCGAGATGACCGGTTCGACGGACCGCAGGTGCAAATCCCGTTGCGGGAAGGCGATTTCGATGCCATGCTCGCGGAACGCGTCGTCGATTGCCAAGTTCAGGTCGTCCGGAATCATGCGAAACAAGTGAATCGAGTTGACAAACACACGCAGTTCAAAATTGAGAGAACTCTCACCAAACTCCCAGAACAGGACTGTCGGGGCCGGTTCCTCCAGCACGTTGGGATTGTCGTGAGCAACATTTAACAGGAGCTGCTTGGCCAATCTGGTGTTTGACCCATAGGCGATCCCCACGCGAATGACAACGCGTAGCACGGGATCCGAGAGCGTCCAGTTGATCAACTGGCCGGTCACGAACTCTCGATTGGGCACAACCAATTCTTTTCGGTCCCAGTCGATGATCGTCGTTGCTCGAATGCGAATTCGGCTGACCGCCCCTGTCACACCGCTCACGGTCACGGTATCGCCGACGCGAATTGGTCGCTCAAAGAGCAGAATGAGCCCGGACACGAAGTTGGCGAAGATCTCCTGGAGACCGAACCCGAGACCGACAGACATGGCAGCGATCAGCCATTGCACACTCTCCCAAGCGAAGCCGAGAATCCGGAAGACCATCACGAGACCGGCCACCGTGATGATGTAACGGCAAATCGTGCTGGTCGCATAACGAATTCCCGCATCGACCGGCAGTCGCCGCAACAACGTGAACTCCAGCAGCCCCGGCAGATTTCGCGCAGCGAGCAGGGTGACGACTCCGATGGCCAGCGCGACGAACAACTCGGCGAGGGTAATCCACTCAACCGCTTCAACACCTTCGATGCCAACTCCTTCGGTGTAGGGAACGGCGCTGGGCCACAATGGCACGCGGCGGAGAATAGCAAACGCCGGGAACACGTCCGACCAGATGACCCACACGCCGGCGAGGGCGACCGCTACCAGGACGACTTTGAACAGCTTGCGAATCTGCGCATTGCTGGCGGCCAGAGAAATCGCCGGATCTTCCACAATTGCCGCCAAGTCGTCACCGCCCGTTGCGGGTTCGGCCACGGAGGCGGTTGCATCGGCTTGAGCCTGCGCCGCCTGACGACGTTCCCGCGCCTGCTTCATGGCCAGTGCCCGATAGGCGAGCAGTATCCAGCGCTTGAGCAGGGCATCGATCACAAGGATGCATAGCACCAACCAAAACGTTTCGATCACCCGGACGGTCAGTTGACGTGACGTGTAGAAGTAACCTAGGAACGCGAGTACTGCGAGAGCCACCGGGACACCGGCCCCCAACGGGTGCCACAAATACCGCGTACGAGCCAGCCATCCGGCCTTTTCTTGCCCGATGGCGTCTTCCAGGACATGTCCGGAAGGGCGCAGAATCTGGTGCATCGTCACGGCTAGCAGACAGAGGGCCGTTATCGCACAGACGCGTCCTAACGAATTCAGGTAGAGTTCCTGTCCGTAGAGGACCGTGACCAGGCAGACGAACGTCGGGGGCAACGCCAACAAGATCAATATACGCAGCGATTTGCGAACCAGTGTGGTTGATCGAGAAGGCCAGCCGCAATGGGCGCCACCCAGGCCGTTCGGCCTCAGGATCTGTCGAAACGAATCAAGTGTGGACCACAAAGCTGACGTCACCAACAAGGCCAGGCCAAATGATCGGGAGAACGAACCGACCGGGCCGATGGTCCAGACACGCCATCCCAGCAGCGCCGGAAGCCCCGGCTTAAACAGCGCGATGATCATCGTGTATCCGATCGCCTGCCAGGTGGGCCCCATCGAGGTCGCCGTGCGTCGCGCGGCGAGGACGCCAGCCTCCTGCAAACGCTCGCGAAAGTGCCGCTGCCTCAGCAACAACCCCACAAACAGCAGGGCCGCCAATCCGTAGAACGCGAAGTGAGCACCGACATCATCCCCCAGGAGTCGTCCCGTGCCGCGCAACCCGCCCGCGAACCACGCCAGCGAATGGGTGAGGTCACCCAGGCTGTTCGGCCCCAAACGGACCGCGCTGCGGACCCACAGAATGTGCTCGGAAATAAAATCGGCCTGCTCATGAGTGACGTTCGCCAGCTCGCGCTGCTTGGCGTCCAAGGTTGCCAACCGGTCCAATGCACTGTTGACGTCTTGGATGGCCGCCGCCAGATAACGACGCTTGGCTTCCAGCACACGGCGAACATCTTCGGCAATCCGTTCGCGATCATCGGGCGCGGCACGGCTCAGCGCGGCGGTGGTTTCTTCCACCAGCGATTCCAGGTCAAGCGCGGAGGACCGCTGGTTCTCCAGTTCGATTCGTTTCAAGTGGAGATTCGACAGTTCCGTCTGGCGCTGGCCGATCGTGGCGTTCAGAGATCGCAGGTCGGGCAGCGTGGAACGCTGTTGACGAAGGAGCATGCCGAGTGCGTTCGTAAAACCCGCGCGCTCCGCTCGCTCTTTGAGTTCCCTGAACTCGGCATGCAGACGAGCGGTCTCCCGGTCAATCCCTTCGCCGGCGGTGGCGGCCTCCGTGATCTGGCGCGCCAGCTTCCATCGAACATCGACCAATTCCCGGGCTGATGTCGCGACCTCTTCCGCGAGCGTACGAACCGCTGGATGGACCTGCTCGATCAGGGCATCGGCTTCCCGCGCATGTTCGCGGGCTTCGACCTGCCTCCTCCGGTTGACCAATTCCTGCCATTTGGCGGCAGCGCGTTTTGCTTGAGCAGCGTTTCGTGCGGCGAGGTCCCGCTGACTTGCCAGAAGACGGTCCGTCGCGTCATAGGCGGGGATTTCACGTTCCAACAACCGAGCTTCGCGTTCAAGCGCCCGCTGACGGGATTGCAGCAGTTGCTTCGTCGCCTCGGTCACTTGTGGGCTTTCGTCGGCAGCGGGCGGTGCCGCCAGTTGCTTCCGCACCTCTTCGAGTTGCCGTTTCGCCTCTGCCAATCGACCAGGAACCTCGACTCTTCGCGGCGCGCGCCGTGCGATTTCGGCCTCCTGATCCACCAGCAGCTGCTCCTGTTCTGTCGCGCTGGTCTGTTCCTCCGACAACTGCTGTTGCAGTTCCTCCAGCGTCGCCTCTGGACCGGGGTCGGCGATCTCGGTCGGCGGTTGCACCAATTGCCGCTGTGTCTCGACCAGTCTTGTCGCCGCTTCCTGGACGAGCGTTTCCAATCGCCTGGCTTCCGCATCGAATCGCTTGACGCTTTCGAGTTCCTTGACGGCCTTCTGGAGTAGCTCGACAGACTTGCTGCGGGCAGCCGTGTCGAGATCCGGATTCTCCTGGAGCGACTTGATTTGGCTTTGAAGCGACTCCGCCGTCAGTGCGGGCACTCCCGTCGCCGGTGAAATTGTTTGCGGCTCGGTGATTGGTTGCGACTCTTGCGGAATCGCCGGACGGGGAAAGAGAGATGACGCTGCGTACAGGACCAACGTAAGTTGCAAGCATCGCGTCGCGGAACGCTCACGCCGTTCGGCTGCGATCATCATCGAGCAGCTCCTTATGCCCCGTGAATCTTGGAACGCATCCAGCAATTCCAACGAACCAGTTGTCCCTGATATCATATCGGATTGTTACAACCCCGAGGGACCCTCGGAAAGAACAGCCGACATGCTGACCGCCGCGTTCCAACTTCCGCCGTTTGAAGCAGGGTCACAGTTGGATACTTCACGAACGGTCGGCGGGACGCCCAGCTGCAGGATCAGCGATCCGACTTCGCCAAGACGCGCGGTTCCGCAAGCGAAACAGAGGCGCGGTTGCGAAGAACCAGGGTTCGCTCTGGTGATGAGAAACGCTAGACAGGCGAGGAGGCCTTCTGCAGCCGTTCGAGGATTTCGTTGACCTGGAGGTCGTAGCGTCGCGTAATGACGCGCAACACGGCCTGAACCGGCATTCGTTGCACGGCAATCGCTTCGTGGTTGACGCGCTCGATCGGGTCGTACAGGCTGAGCGCGCCTTCCACATCTTCGAGAGAGGATGCGGTCTCAACGAAGGCGTCCGGCGATTCGTCCGGATGAACAGTGCGATAGATAATGGAGACGATGTACTCACCATCCGACGCACGATACACGATGACGTCATGCCAGCGATTGCCGGTTGTGCCGTCCGTGTCGTCTCCGCGAGACTCGACGATGCACTCGCCTTCAAATTGCAAATCAGGCAAACCCGTACGGACGACTCGAACCGCTTCCATCGTAATGTTCCTCGCGACCGCAACGACCGATCCAGGTTCGACACCCACCACTTCGCAGGCCGCCGGATCACATCTTCCACGTGTCGTAGATATTATACGACCACAACGGGCAACTTTCACGCGCCGCGCCCGTCGCGAACGATGAGATCTGCCAATAATTTGGCTTGCCGAGCCCCCCCTGCCCATGTTCTCCAGGCTGACTGATGGGCCGATTGGTCATCCGCCGCCAGACGCTCTGCGCGACGTATTCGGCGATGCTGAATGGCGTTGTGTCACGTATTGACGGTGCTGCCACGACACAGTATACGGTCCAAGCCGCGACGCTCAGCACCACGTTGCAGCGATTGCCTTTCGCGCGGCTCATCCCTTCTGGTCCCACCGGCGTTTTTGCTCACTCACGAAACGAACGAGCCGAGTTCCCAGGGACTCACGTAGAGCTCGTTTCGCCGGCTTTTCTTGCGACTCAGGTGAGCCGTCAGTACCAAATGGACCAGGTTGCAGACCCTCTTATGCAATTGATCGCATTTAATAAGAATTTCTCTGACCACGCCACTTCAGCGGTGGACGATCGTCATCATCGATTCGGCCCACCACAGGCGTCCTTGCGTCGGATGGCCCTGTTCTCTCCGATTATCGCGGCGCTGCTGGTGACCTGGATTGACGCATCCCTCGGTGGGGATGACGCTCCAAGAACGAACAGCAGTGATCCGTTGGTGTTTGAGCTGAGTCCGGTCGATCAATCGCTGTTTTCAGGCGGCGTCCCAATCGAACTTCCGACGCCGGCTTCGATCCCCGCACCGGTGAATGGTGCTTCAGTTGCTCAACCACAATCACAGGTCCCCTCCGGTCCGCTTGATGGGGTCGTCCAGCCACCTTCACCGGCAGCCGCCGCATCAACGGAGCCTGAGCCGAAAACTTCGTCGGTTCCGCCCACCGAAACTCGGGAAACGACAACAGCGGCTGATGCGAGTGCTGCTCCACTCACTTTGGATGACGTTCAGTCTCGGCGCGCCCAAGCAGAGCAAATCTCCGACCTGGCTGACGACATTAAGGTTCAAATTGCCAAACACTACCAGCAGGCAGCCGATGCACTCAAATTGACCGCAGAGTCAACGCGGAAGACGGCCGAACTAAAGGCGGAACGAGAAAGAGGGCCGGCGCTCATCGCCGAGTCCCGAGCTGCGTTGTCCCAGCCGCTCCCCGCGACCGATCCGGAAGTCCCCCACGGGGCGTCAGTGGCGGACCTCGGGCAGTTACGGCTCGCGGATGAAGAACGCAGCACCGAAGCGCGAAAGAATCTGGAGGCATGGGAAACCCGCGCCAAAGTGAGAGCCGAACGAAAGCCCCAAATGCCGGCGCTGATCGAGAAGACAAAGCAGCAGTTGGCGGACGCCCGCAAGTCGCTCGAATCGCCCGCACCCGAGGGAGAACTGCCAGCCTTGGGCCTGGCCCGCCGCACCGACCAGGAGGCTCACGTCCTGCTGTTACAGCAACAGATGGAACAGTATCGTGCCGAGCAGGTCCGCTACGAGGCCCTTACCGAACTCTTTCCCCTGCAACGGGACGAATTGACGCGCATTCGGAACTTTTACGACAAACGCTTGGATCTCTGGAAATCAGTCATCGCTGAAGCGCGACGGGTTGAGAGCGCGCTTCAAGCACAACAAGCCCGCGAAAAGCTGCGAAGCACGCATCGCGCCCTGCGCGACCTTGCCGAACACAACGCGGTGCTCACCCAAAAGAGGAATGACCTGCAAGAGTATCTCGGCTCGATCTCCGCAGACCTGACGGCGCTCAACACGACTCTCAATGACCTCAAACGTGACTTCGAGAGCATCGCCGAGAAAGAAACCCGGGCTGGGCTGACAACCGGCGTTGGCATGCTGCTGCGTAATCAACGCAATCACCTCCCCTCACCGGCACGCTATCGCGAGCAACAACGGATGGCGGAGAGGGAAATCGTCCGGTTTCAGTTGGAGCAAATGCCGCTGGAAGACGATCGCGATGATCTGGGAGATATTCAGGCGCGGGCGGAAGAGATTCTGGTCGAGATTGCGCAGTTTAGATATCCCGCGGGTAACGACATCCGGAGCATGACCGTCGATCTTCTGGAGGACCGCAAGAAATACCTGGACGATCTCCTTGCTGACTACGACACGTGCCTGAAGATTCTTGGCGAAATTGACGTCAGCAGCCGCAACCTGATCGAGACGATTCGTGAGTACGAAAACTACATTGACGAACGTGTTCTCTGGATTCGCAGCGCCGGCGTCGTCGATGCGGCAACCGCACGTCGCGTGTTGGCGGGCTCGCAAGACGTGTTCTCCGTCCGCAACGGGTTGGTCGTCACACGCAGGCTCCTCAACGATATCAACGAGCGCTCACTCCTCTATGGCTTGGCGGCAGTCGCGGCGGTCGTTTTACTGACCCTTTCGCGCAAGTCTCGTTCTCTCATTCGCAAGTTGGGACAAAGAACAAACCAGCACTCGTCGGTCAGTGTGCCTGCAACGCTGGGAGCACTGGGGCTGACACTCCTCACCGCTTCTGTTTGGCCGGTGCTCTTGTGGCTCATCGGCTGGAGGCTGTGCTCGGGACGCTTCGACGATTTCACAGTGGCCATCGGCGGAGCGCTGATGGTCACCGGGGTTGTCTTTTGGTCCGTAGAAGTCTTTCGACAGATTTGCCGCGCGCAGGGGATCGCTGCCACGTTTCTCGACTGGCCGGCCGCGATGTGTCGAAGCCTGCATTCCAACCTGCTCGCACTCATGGTTGTTGGCTTGCCGCTCGTATTTCTCGTGATCGTCTCCGAAGAACTCAATGACGGCATCTGGGCCGATTCGCTGGGCCGCGCCGCATTCGTGACGTGTTGCCTGTTGTTGACGTTCATGCTTCGGCGCATCCTGCGGCCGGGTGGTCGTGTGCTCCGCGACGTGCTCAGGGTCAATCATGATGGCTGGATGAATCGCACCAAGAATGTCTGGTACCCAACAGCGCTCGCCGCTCCATTGGCGTTCGGTCTGCTGGCTCTCTTCGGATTTCAATATACGGCGGAACAGCTTCTGGTGCGGTTACAGTGGACGTTCTGGCTGTCCATGGTGTTGATCATTGCCTACACGCTGGTTATGAAGTGGATGCTGGCGGCCAGACGTCAGTTGGCCATCGAACAGGCGCGGGCCCGTCGTGCCGCCGCAGTGGCCGCCTCGCAACAGGAGTGGTCGGGTGAAGCCCCCACCAGCTCGCTGCCCCCGGTTGAGGAACCGCGTATCGATCTTTCCTTGCTCGATCAGCAGATGCTGCAACTCGTGCGTGGGACCGCCTGCGTCTTGTTTTTGACGGGCGGCTGGTTGATCTGGTCACAGGTGCTGCCGGCTCTGCAAATCGTCAACCGCGTGGAGTTGTGGAACACGACTGAGCACGTCACCGAGACGGTGGACATCGGAGATGGCCGGAGCGAAGTCCATGAGGTGCCCAGGCCGCGGCCCATCACACTCGGTAGCCTCTTGCTGGCGATCGCCATCCTGGGCATCTCGGTCCTTGCCAGCCGCAACTTGCCAGGTTTGTTGGAGTTGTCGATCCTTCAACGGCTGCCGCTGGACCACGGAGGAAGATACGCCGTGACCACGCTCTGCCGTTATGCACTGGCATTGACGGGTGCTGTGCTGGCGTGTCGATCGATTGGCATCGGCTGGTCAAGCGTTCAATGGCTTTTGGCTGCACTCACCGTGGGCTTGGGGTTCGGTCTCCAGGAGATCTTCGCAAACTTTGTGTCAGGTTTGATTATTCTATTCGAGCGTCCGATTCGGATCGGAGACGTCGTGACGATCGACGGAGTGACCGGCAGCGTCTCGCGAATCCAGATTCGAGCCACAACGATCACCGACTGGGATCGCAAGGAGTACATTGTTCCGAATAAGGAGTTCGTAACGGGACGGCTTCTCAACTGGACCCTGTCGGACAAGACCAATCGAATCGTCCTCAATGTCGGTGTCGCGTATGGATCAAATACGGAACGCGCTCTTAGCTTGTTGTTGAAAGTGGTCCAAGAGCATCCACTCATTTTGGAAGAACCGGCACCTCTCTCGACGTTTGAGGGATTTGGCGACAGTTGTCTCAATTTGGTCCTTCGTTGTTATCTGCCCAACCTGGACAACCGCCTCAAGGTGATCACGGAGTTGCATGCAGCGATCGACACGGAGTTCCGAAAGGCCGGAATCGAGATCGCATTCCCACAACGGGACATTCACGTACGGACTGTGGCCCCGCAGTTGGCAATCATGCCCGAAGCAACCGCGCGGCCTGCCGCACGGGCAGCGTGACGCTCGATCCTGCGACGCATGGATTCACATCAACTCGTCCGGTAGCCAGTTGCATCCGTCGCTGCCCACTTGGAAAGTATTCGATCTCGATATAGCCACATCACCTTCGCCAGAAGACTGCGGACATGTATGCGAACGAGGCCGACACGGCTAAGGTTTTGATTGTTCAAAAACCACGGTGACGTCGTGCACTGCTGAGAATCTTGATCGCACGAAAAGTTCAGCGGCACCGCTGAGGATCCTGACTATCCTGAACATGCCCCAGTGAACCTACCTGACGCGGCAAGTCAATCTGATTCAGGCGGACAGCGGAGCCTATCCGGGCGTGCAGTCAAGTCGATCCAATCATGAAATCGCTCCGCGCACCCGGTGATCGCACGACGCACAAGATGGCGGTGGCCCAATCAACCGATGAGGGCGTGACCTGTGTCAGTTGAACAACCGCCATTGCAGTCGGTGAAATCGCCCTCCCGCAAGAGGTATTGTCAAATGTTGTGTTCCGAGAATTGATTCAGGCGGCGTTTTCCTGTTGGAGGATGCCGTTGATGAGGGGGTGTCCTGGGAGGACGTGAATGACCTGCTCGTGGCCTCGTCGTCGTCTCCATTTCTTCGAGGC
>JAJDEI010000221.1 GCA_029259845.1 Planctomycetaceae bacterium
CGATCATCAAGCGATCCTGCTCGGACACCTCCGCATGACCCTGCCCAGCCAACTCAAGCCAACCGAAATGTAGTGACGACTTTCACAGCCCGACCGTTACACGGCAAGCACTTACGTCAATCACTGGGGAACTTGGGCTAATGGTGAGCAGAGTACACTTCCCACGCCACGGGAATACATCACTGAGCATCAGAGGGAGCTTGACCTGTCCCCCAAGGGCGGTACTACTGTTTAGGTTGGGGTTTCATCCGTCACCCGTGACGTAGGCCCGGCTGTGCACCGCCAACGACGAGACAACGGGTCATCAGCGAACAAGACGTCACCGCAAGTGGGAGTCACCCACGTTTTGAGCCGTGATCGTGGACGAGTTCGCACTCCGGCAGGCTGGCGAGGAAGATGCGGCCGTAGGGTTTGGTGCGGATGCGGGGGTCGAGGATCACGACCTGGCCGGTGTCGGTCTTCGAGCGGATCAGGCGGCCGAAGCCCTGCTTGAGCTTGATGACCGCTTCGGGTACCTGATACTCCATGAACGGGTTGCCGCCCCGCTGGCGGATGCGTTCGACACGGGCTTGCAGGAGCGGTTGGTCCGGTACGCTGAAGGGGAGCCGCGTGATGATGACGTTCTGCAGGGCGTCGCCGGGGACGTCGACCCCCTGCCAGAAGCTCTCCGTGCCGAACAGCACGGCCCGGTCTTCCCGTTTGAAACGGTCCAGCAGGGCCGACCGCCCGGCGCCGCCTCCCTGGCAGAGCAGCAACAGGTTCTGCGAAGCACACCAGCCAGTCAGCCGCCCGGCACACGCGCGGAGCATGTGATAGCTGGTGAACAGCACAAACGCGCGACCCCCGGTCTCCAGCAAATGATGTTTGATCCGCTCACAGGCCGCCTGTTCGAACTCCCGCGCCTGTCCGCCCGGGTCAGGCATGCCGTCAGCCAGCACCAGCTTGGCCTGGGATTTGAAATCGAACGGGCTCCCCAGCTTGATCTCCTCGGACTTCGTCAGACCAATACGGCCGCGGAAGTAGCTGAAATCGCTCTCACCCACGGAGAGCGTGGCGCTGGTGAGCACGACGGTGTCGACCTGGTTAAATAGTTCATCCCGCAACACCGGCCCAACGTCGATGGGGGCCGAGACGAGCTTGACGATCTGCCGCTGGCGCCCCGACTGTTCGGCCCAGTAAACGGCGTCGTCCTGTGACTGCTTGACCCAGGTATCGAGAGTGAGCGAGAGCGTGATGAGCCGGTCGGCATGGCCGGACAGTTCGACTTTCTCGCCGTCGTCCTCCAGCTTTTGGGCGTAGCTGCTGAGTTGCACGGCGAGGTGCCGCAGGTCTTCAGTGAGAGGAGTGTCGATGCCGAGCGGCTGTCGCGCGCGACCGTTACCGCGTTGCTCCTCGAGCCAGTGGGAGATGTACGAAAAGAAGTCGTCACTGACGAACCGCAGCCGGTGCACGAGCTTCTGGCTTTCGACCAGATTGTGGTGCAGCAGCAGCCCCTTGTTGGTGCGGTCGTTGTACAGCCGGTTGAACAGGTAGGAGAGTTGCCCGTTGCTCACCGCGAGCCCGAGATGGTCGCCGGCGACCGCCTCGATGGTGTGCGCTTCGTCGAGCACGGCGACGTCGTAATCGGGCAGCACACTGGCTCCCTCACGCCGCAGGGCCAGATCGGAGAAGAATAGGGCATGGTTGACGACGAGGATGTCTGCGTTCCACGCGCGGCGGCGGGCGGCGTAGTAGTGGCAGTCCTTGTAGGTGGGGCATTTGCGGCCGAGACAGTTGCCATGCTCGCTCTTGACTTCGTCCCACACCGAGGAGACCGGCCGGAAGTCCAGATCGGAGAGACTGCCGTCGTGCGTGTCTTCGGCCCACTGCCGCATGCGGCGGAGATGCTCGGTTTCTTCGGAATCGCCAAACAGCGTGCTGGAGCGCTCATTCGCCGTCTTGAGCCGCCGCAGGCTCAGGTAGTTGGAACGGCCTTTGACGAGCACCGCCGAGCACTCCACGGGGATGACCGCGTTGAGCAACGGCAGGTCCTTGCGAATCAGTTGTTCCTGTAGGCTGATGGTGTGGGTGCTGACAACGATCCGCTTGCGGTCCCCTTCCTGCTTGCGGCGGGACGCGGCTGCCAGAATGATCGGCGTGAGATACGCGAAACTCTTGCCGACCCCGGTCCCCGCTTCGGCGATGAGATGGGACTTCGAGGCGATGGCGGCGGCGACCGCTTCGGCCATCGCGATCTGTTCGGGCCGGTGCTCGTAGGCCGGGAGCCGCCCCGCGATCAGCCCTTGCTGGCCGAGAACCTTGGTTGGATTCAGCGCCACGCCGTTCGTCTCGCGGGGGATGTGTGGGGACTGGGATGCCTTGCTCGGCCCGGATCATAGAGAAGACGACACGCAGAAGACACGCCGCCAATTGGGGCCTGATCCTGTCGACTGGTCTCGTGCGGCGGGGTCTTTCAGGGTTGGGAGCGGAAGACACGCCGCCAATTGGGGCCTGATCCTGTCGACGGCGGGTGGGACAGCCGTGCCGGCTGGGTGCCGCCGGCACAGGAGGGATCACACTCAGAGACTCTCCGGAAACGGAAGGCGCATTTTCCGGGAGGGCGAAGCTCCGGTGCGGCAATTCAGGGGTTGAGTTGCCGGAGAGACTCTCCGAGCGAGAAGACGGGTGAGCGCGTCGGCGTACCCGGTCCACAACGCGGCGACGGCGCCTTGCGGACGCGGCTGCGGCCGCGGGCAATGCCGCGGCTCACCAAATGTTAATGAAGCGCCGCTCCGGGATGTTGGCGATGCGGCCTGCTTCGAAGCGTTCCGGGGCCTTGGCGGGTACCCGCAGGCAGAGCCGTCGGCCCTGGTAGTCGCCGACGATCGCGAGATGCGCGCCGATCTCGTCGTCCGCGTCCTCACGGATTGGCTGCCAGTCGATCGATTCGATCGACGAGAACAGCCCGAGCAATCCCCGGACGTCCAGAGTGAACCGTGATGGAATCCGCTTGCCATCTTGCCCGCCGCCAAACACTTCCGTGCGTGAAGCAAAGACCATCACCTCGAAGAAGTCTCCCTCCTGGTGAACGTGGCACCCGACCGGTGAGAGCACATCGTGCGCGTGCATCAATGCGGCCACCGACTCGGCCAGTTGGCTGAGCCACTCTGCGTTCTCGGATGAATTCACAATTCTCGCCCGTTTTGGGATCCCGGCAGCGGAAAATCGCGGGAGCCGGGAAAGAGACTCGCGCGACTGGCGTCGCCCCTCGTCGATCATCGAGCGACTCCCGGGATCGGGCGATCCCCGGGAGGACGCGATCACGGAATCGACTTAGGGCAACGCACATCGCGTGCCGTGACCACCTGATGCCGGCCTTACAACGCAGCAGCGGTCAGAATTCCTTTTCACCAAAGAGCTTGGGCGCGACGGACATCCTTCGTCGCCGTCATTTCGGCACAGGCCTTTGAGACATCGTCGACAGCGTTGAACATCTCCCCATACGCCGTGTCAAGAAAATGAAGCGCTCCGCCCAAACGGATCGACAGCGGGTGCCCGTCCGTTCTCATGTCACCCCAACACCTTGGCGAAGGCGGCGATGATGTCGTCCATGTCGCGGCGGTCACCCAACAGGAGGCGATGTTCCAGCCAGACCGCCTCCTCGTAACAGGCGCGCTCGGTGTGGGGGCAACGCTCAGCATGGGCGTCGTAGTCCGGCAGCGTGATCCCCGCCGCAGCGAAACGTGAACGGGTCTCCTCGCTGTTCATGAACGGGTTGGCGTAGTTGGGAAATGTGTAACCTGCCAGACAAGGGATCCCTTCGGCATTGAGCGCGGCAATCAAATCGTCGCGAGACAGCCCTCCCGCAGCCTCGGCGTCGTAGCGCAGCATTTGCAGATGATGGGAGTGCCTGGTGATGCCGGGAAAATCGCGGCACGGTGCGATGCCGGGCAGATCTGCCAGTGCGGGCATCAGGTAGTCGTAGTTCTCCATTCGCTGCGCGTTTTGCTCAAACAACCGGCCCAACTGGACGATGCCCACCGCGGCGGTGAACTCGTTCATTCGGTAGTTCCAACCCTGGTGAAAATGCTTGTACCACAGTTCACCCGGCAGCCGCCCCAGGTGATGCAGCGAGAAGGCCAGTTCGTAGTACCGCTCGTCATTGGTGAGCAGCATGCCCCCTTCGCCAGTGGCGACGTTCTTGGATTCCTGAAAGCTGAAGCACCCCATATCTCCGAAGGTGCCCGCGTATTGGCGGCCGTCGAGTTCGACACCGTGTGCGTGAGCCGCATCTTCGATCACCACAAGGTCATGCTTCTTCGCGATCGCGCCAATCGCCTGCATGTCACACAGGTTGCCGGAGAAATGCACCGGCAGGATGGCCCGCGTCCGCTCAGTGATCAGTCCTTCGATTTGCGCGGCGTCCATGTTATAGCTGTGCGGATCGATGTCCGTGTACACCGGTACCGCCAACTGATTCATGATGCATTGGGAGGTGGCGATGAACGTGTAGGGAGTGGTGATGACCTCATCTCCCGGCTCGATGCCCGCCGTACGAATGGCGATCTCGAGCGCTGCCGTCCCGCTGGTGACGGCGACCGCGTAACGGGCCCCGTGGGCGCGGGCGAATCGCTCCTCGAACACGTCCACGCGGCTGCGGCCTTCGATCTGGCCCGGGTGTTTCTGCTCCAATTCGGCGTCACTGTACGCACATCGCCACCATTTCCCCGAGTTGGCCACCGCCGCCACCGCATTCGCCTCCGCTTCGTCGTGCACGGGCCAGGAGGGGAACGGTTCGCGTCGAACCGGTGCGCCTCCATTGACTGCCAGTTGGGGAAAATCGGGCGCGGCGGACATGGCGGTTGGTTTCTGTGTTGAGCCGGTGTTGAGATTGCCGCGTGGTGTGCGATGAACAACCGTGTGTGCAGGCATCCGCATCAGGCCGCACGGATGGCCCAGAATCTCACGTTGTACGGGCACGCACAAGTGAAAGCACGAGCGAAATCAGGGCGAACGTTTTTTCACGATGGGGGGATTGCCGGCGATTCGCCGGCGGCGTTGCCTCCGGGCTCAGAGGAATCATGGAGCGGAGTTAGCCCGGAGCCAACGGCGACGGCCGACGTCGGTGTGACGCCCCAACTTCAACAAAACGTTTGCCCTGACAGTGAAAGCCGACTGGCGCCCGTTCGCAGAGCGGCCCGTCGGACGATTGGTTCTCTCACGCGGCAACACCGGGCGGTCCGGGGCGGGACGTTTGTAACGGCGACGCGTCTTGAAGCGCGCCACACGGGTGATCGGCCGCTTCCTGACGGGCGCGGCTCTGACGCGCATCGATCCGCGGTCCCTTGGTCCGGGTCGGTGGACCGTCACCAATCAGCACCGGTACCCGACCGACGGGCGTCCGGCGGATACAATTGCAGACACGCGGAGCGACCCGATAACATCGCGATGGAACCTGCGACGTGTCGTGTCGGTTCCCGAGCGGTGGGCGTTGCGACCTCCGCCGCCCAAGCAACCGGGACCATCTCCTTCCGGAGAGTCTTGCGACAGGGCCGCCAATCCCATGACTCCGTTCTCGCCACCCGACTCCATCCCTGAAAGGCAATTCATGCTCAGAGCGATTGTGACCGTGTCCGTGATCGTCATGGGGGTGCTGACAGCGGCCGTCGCCCACAGCGCGGAAAACCGCCTGCCGAATGTGGTCATCATCTTCGCCGATGACCAGGGATACGGCGACCTCGGCTGTTACGGGGCGGAGGGGTACGAGACGCCGAAGCTCGACCGGATGGCTGACGAGGGGATGCGGTTTACGAACTTCTGTGTGGCACAGGCGGTTTGTGGTGCTTCGCGGGCGGCGCTGCTGACCGGCTGCTACCCAAACCGCATCGG
The DNA here is from genome assembly GCA_029259845.1 of Planctomycetaceae bacterium. Classification (GTDB taxonomy): domain Bacteria; phylum Planctomycetota; class Planctomycetia; order Planctomycetales; family Planctomycetaceae; genus JAHBXU01. The sequence continues at coordinate 5,869 of JAJDEI010000221.1, forward strand.
CATGCTCGGCGCCCCCAGCGACCGGGCAACGCACGGCATCAGCGACGATGAATTGCTGCTTTCGGAGTTGTGCAAGCAAAAGGACTACGCGACCGCAATCTTCGGAAAGTGGCATCTGGGGCATCACCGGCCGTTCCTTCCCCTGCAACATGGGTTCGACGAGTATTTCGGCCTGCCGTACTCCAACGACATGTGGCCCTATCACCCGGAGGCACCGGGCCGCTTTCCGGACTTGCCGCTCTTTGACGGCAACGAGATCGCCATCGCCGCGGTCACTCCCGAACATCAGAAGCATCTGACGACCTGGTACACCGAGCACGCCGTCGACTTCATCGACCGGAACCATGACCGCCCGTTCTTTCTGTACGTGCCGCATGCCATGGCCCATGTCCCTTTGTTTGTGTCGGAGAAATTCGACGGCAAAAGCGAGCAGGGCCTGTATGGTGACGTAACGATGGAGATCGACTGGAGCGTTGGTGAGATTTTGGGCGCACTCAAGCGGCACGGCCTCGACGAGAACACGCTCGTGATTTACACCAGCGACAACGGGCCCTGGCTCAGCTATGGGAACCACGCCGGCTCGGCGGGACCGCTCCGGGAAGGCAAAGGGACGATGTGGGAAGGGGGCGTCCGCGAGCCGTGCATCATGCGCTGGCCCGGCAAAATTCCGGCCGGCAGCGTCTGTCATGAGTTCGCTGCGACGATCGACCTGTTGCCGACAGTTGCCGGGCTGATCGGCGGCCAACTCGCCGACCATCCGATTGACGGCAAGGACATCTGGCCGTTAATGGCCGGACACCCCGACGCCAAGACACCTCACGAATCGTACGACTACTATTGGGGGCGGGAACTCCAGGCGGTCCGCAGCGGCGACTGGAAGCTGCACTTCCCCCACAAGTATCGCACCCTCGACGGCCCTCCCGGACGAGACGGCAAACCAAGCAAATACAAGCAGGCCAAGACAGAGCTCGCGCTGTACAACCTGCGGACGGACGTTGGCGAAACGCTCGACCTGAAGGAGCAATACCCGGAGATCGTCCGCAGGCTTGAGGCGCTTGCCAAGGAGGCACGCATCGAACTCGGAGACTCGGCCACCGGTCAATCGGGACGCGCGGTGAGAGAACCGGGCCACTTGGCCGCAGACTGAAGCCGCAGCAGGGCACGGGTTTTGTGCCACTGGAAGAACGTCGGTCAAGCGGTTATAGAGGGGCTTCGCGCTCAGGGTGCGCCGAGTAGGTCCTGCAAGCGTGCGGTGAGTTCCTCCGGATCGGCGGGGGTTGCGACAACCGTTCCCGCGCGATCGGCCAGCCAGTAGGTGGGCACCTGCTGGACGCCGTAGTACCGCGCCAGGGGATGGCGGCCGCCCCGTTTCTCCGGCTCCGAGTAAAAGATGTGGGGCCAGGGAAGGTCATGTTCGCCGAGAAACTCGTCGATCTCCGCCTCGTCGACATCCAGATTGACCCCGATCACGCCGAGTCCCACCGAAGCGAACCTTTGCTGCACGTCTTTAAGCGGCTCGCAGGCCTGCTGAAACTGCGGTGACGTCGCCGCCCAGAAGACGACCAGCACGGCCTGGCCTTTGAAGTCGTCGATGGAGACGTACCCTCCCTCGATGGTCGGTCCCGCCAATTCGAGCGGCTGTCCGACAAGCGACAGCCGCCGCAGGAAGCCGTTGACCTGCTCGGCGAAAACGGTGTCCGGGAACCGGCTTTGGACCATCACAAAGCAGCTTTTCGCGTCATCGGCCAGGCCCGCGCGGTCGCACGCCTGGCCCGCTGTCAGCAACGAGAAGGCGCTCCGGTTGGGTTCGTGGGCGAACCGACCGGCAAACAGCCGCGCCTGATGGGCGAACTCGGAAACCCATTCGGAGTCCGTTCGTCCGTGCCGCTCGGCTTTGCGCTGAGCCAACTGCACGACTTTGTAGGCTGACTCGACGGCAGCAAACGACTGCTGATCCCGACGATACAACGACTCGGCATCCTCAACGAGCAGTTGCGACTGCTCCGCATCGCCGCCCATCGCCAGTTCGAGCCGTGAGTCACTCAGGTAGTGCACGGCGTTGTTGAAGATCTGCTCGCGCTGCGGATCGTCGTGAGTGGCCGCGACAGCCTGCCGGGCCAGTGCGATGATTTTCTCGTGGCCTTGACGAGCTTTGTCGCTCAGCTGCGAGCCGTCTTGTCTGGCGGAGAGATCGGTTCTGATCCGGGCGATCTCCCGCAGCATCCACTCGGGAGTTCCCTCTTTCGCCGTGCTGAGCGACAGGTCGTCCCCGCTTCGTTCAGCATCTGCGGAAATCGCCGCGACCGGAAGTGGCGGTCGCGTCGCGGGCGGGGAGGCCGCGCCTGCCGATTGCGGCTGCGTTGATGCCTCGCCCGCCGAGCCGTCCTTCTCTGCCGTCGACGCCCGGACCGTGGCGGATTCGCCGCCCCCGCCGCAGCCGCAGATTCCCAACAGGCCAACTCCAAGCAGCCCGGGGACAACGATCGACACCGTCAATCCGTTCGCCCGAAAAATGCGTCCGGTCATCGTTCACACTCCATTCCGCGTGCGGGAAGTCCGTTATCACTGCCCAGTCAATTGCCGGCACCGACAGGACTGCGGCTCCTGCCCCCAACCCCTGACATGGGCGAGGTTTTACGTCAACAACGCCCCGAAGGCAAGATGGACTCAGTAACCACAGCCACAAGGATGGCGGTGGCGGTCTGTGTTGGTGCGCCTCTTCAGGCGAACAGATCTGTCGTGGTGGCGGACAGGGTGGCCGGGTGATGGAGTGACGGGGTGATGGAGTGACGGGGTCATGGGTGATGGCGGTAAGGGGACGTCAGAGCGTCACCTCCCTGGAAGACGGGCCTTCCGTTTCCGGATCGCTGCTGCCCGTCGGAATGGGCGGTCCGCCCCTCCCCGCCAGTTGGCTCCGACACCCCGCTCGAGTGGATCTGGAGATCGATGTAGCCGGGCGATGCTTCTTTTGAGAAGATAGGGGCGGGAGAAAAATGACATCTGATGCTGCACCCTCGCCTCTTGTTCACGTCTGTTGGTCTGACCGCGCTGCTCTCCGTGATGGGGAGCACGGTCGCGTTGTCGGGGAGCCTTGCAGCCGCAGAGATTGCGGCAGAGGCTGTTGCGGCTGATGAGATCACCGATCTCGTCGAGAATCTGGACCATCCGGATTTCGAAGTGCGAGAGACGGCCAGCCGCCGGCTTTGGGAGGAGGGACCACGGGCGATTTCCGCCCTGGTTGAAGTGGCGTTGGCGAAGCCGCCGGAAGCCGCCACGCGGGCTCTGCATGTTCTCGAAAGACACCTCCGCTCAGAGGAGAAGGCGCGGTTCGAGCCGGCTGACGACGCGCTGCAGAAACTTGCGGACAGCGAGCGTGGTTTTGTCGCCGTGGGAGCAGCCAGCATCCTCTCACGACACAGCCGGTTGCGCGAGGAACGCGCGGTCGCCGCGATTCGCGAGTCGGGGGGCACGGTGACGTATGGCATCGACCGTTCCCGCAGCCAGCAATGGTGGGGGGCCGTGCCAGGGCAAACTGACGCGGAAACGGCTTTGCGTGGTCTGAGACCGGCTTCGATCGTGCTCCGCAGCGATTGGACGGGAGGCACGGCGGGCCTCAAGTATCTGCGCCGCCTGAAGCACTGCCGGGATTTGAAACTGTACGTCGTGCGCAGCAGCAAGGTGCCGCTTGCGGAAGCCCAAAAACTCGCGTCCGCCCTACCGGGCCTCGACGTCCAGGAACGCGGGGCCTATCTGGGCATCAGTGGGATGGATACCGTCTCGCAGGAAATCTGTGTCGTCGGACAAGTGCTCGTTGACGGCCCTGCCGGACGGGCGGGCCTCAAAGAGGGGGATGAGATCCGCGAACTCAATGGCGAGAGCGTTGCCGGATTCAGCGATCTCATTGAGAAACTGAAGGACCATGCGGCTGGTGAGCGGGTCACCATGACGGTCGATCGCAACGAAATCCGAACCGGCAAGCGGGATCGGATGTCGCTGGAAGTGGAGCTGGGGACGTGGGATTTGCCGAGCCTCACGGCCGAGGCCCAGAAATACCTTCGCGACGTCAAGGAACTCGAAGCGGCCCGGCGCGAACTCCAGAACCGTGAAAACGAGGCGGAGGATGCGCCTCCGACGGAAGCATCTCCGCCAATCGAACGGTGACGGAGCCTTCAGTTGCGTGTGACACGGCTGCGTCTGTCGCAGAGAAATCGCGGTCAGTCCACGTTCACGCGATCTCCTAACCCCCAATGCGGCAGTCCCTCAAAGCAGCGCCAGCAGGGACTCCGGATCGGAAAAGTCGGCGAACTGGTGGTCCGGCTCGGATAATTCGAGTTGCTCGTGAGAGTATGTTCCCGTGGCGACCGCCACCACCCGTGCACCGATGGCGCGGCCACAGCGGACGTCCGCCGGCGTGTCACCGATGACCCAGACGTCGTCGGCGTCGATGTCCGCATGCGGACGCTGAATGACCGCTTGCATCGCCGCGCGGGCAACGTCGTCGCGATCGAGGTGTTCGTCCCCAAAACCACCGACTTGAAAGTAGTGGTCGAGCCCGTAGTGTCCCAGTTTGATCGACGCCCCTTGCTGCAGATTTCCGGTCAGGAGTCCCAGGAGAACGTCCGACCGGTCGCTGAGCGATTCCAGCAACGACTCCACACCGGGGAGCGTCTGTCCGGGCAGTGTGGGCAGCACTTGGGCCAGGTGCTGGAAGTAGGCTTCCTGAAACGTTCCCCGGAGTTGGGGAGTCTCGGTGATGCCGTGAAAGGCGAACAGATCTGCGATGATGGCCCGGTCGGTCCGCCCCGCGGCAGGGACGCCTTCGGTCGGCAACGTGACGCCGCACACGGACTGCAGCGTCCGCTCCATCGCCTGCTGCCCGGCACCTCCCGTATTCAGCAGCGTTCCGTCAATATCGAACAGGAGCACATGCATCAGCCCGGCCTCTGATTTCGTGATCCGTTCGCGGAGACGGTAAGCCCAAAGCCGACAGAACGCTACGGTCCCACTTGGGATTGGGTGCGGACGCCGTTGGCCCGGTCGAGCAGTTCTTCTTCGCCGACGAGCCGCTGTGGGGTGAGGCGATAGGTGAAGTCGTGCCGGTTGGTGACTTGGACCGGCAGAAAATTGTCCGAGATGAAGTCAAGCGGCGGGATCTGATACCAGGGGGCGGGGACCGGTTGCTGCACGGTCAATTTTTCAAAGCCGACCTTGGAGAGCGTGATTTCCCGCGTCGCGTAGTAGGTGAAGTCGAGCGAGGCGGGGGTGTAGCCGATCCGCCGCCCGTCGACTTCCACGAGTGCTCCCGGCGGATCGGAGCGGATCGTGAGCCGACGGCTCACGCACCCGCTCAATGAGCAGACTGTGAGCACCAGCAGGCCGACGGCCAGCGAAGATCGGCGACAGTTGTGTTCCATGAGATTGCGAGCCCGGGCTGAACCATCAGCCGGACCGATCGACAGAGCGAAGGGGCCGGGGATTCTAAGCCGCTTTGAAATGCCTGCCAAGACCAGAAAAGCGGCCCCCGCTGCCTGCGACCCTCGGACCGCTTTGGGGGTGCCGGTGAATCCGTAGAGAGTTGCCACAACTCGCCGCAGTTGCTTTGCTTGCGGGAAGATGTCGGTGTACGATAGCAGGGACGCCTTTCTTGATTTTCAAACGGATGAGTCCATGCGGTGGGAGCAGCTCGTCGAGTTTGCCGCGAAGACGGACGTTGGATTCCGGCGTCACAACAACGAAGATGCCTGCGTCGCGCTGTTGGCAAACGACGAGGAAGTTTGGCGGCATCGCGGGCATCTGTTCGTTGTTGCCGACGGAATGGGCGGGCATGCGGTCGGAGAGCTCGCCAGCAAGATCGCCACAGATACCCTGCCGCAAACGTTCTTTAAAACGCGCGAGGGGGACGCCATTCGAGCCATGCGGTCGGCGCTCGAAGACGCGAACCGGACGATTCACGCCCGCGGCAGCCAGAATCGCGATTTTCAGCGGATGGGGACGACGTGTACCGCGCTCGCCTTGTGCGAAAAAGGAGCGGTGATCGGGCATGTCGGGGACAGCCGCGTGTACCGTGTCCGCCGAGATCGAATCGACCAATTAACCTTCGACCACAGCCTGCAATGGGAGCTGGAACGCCGTGGACGGCTGCGACCGGAGGATATCGCCCTTCAGGAGCACCGCAACGTCATCACCCGCTCTCTGGGACCGGAACGCGAGGTAGAGATCGACACGGAAGGTCCGTTTCCCGTGTTTCCGGATGACGTGTTTGTCGCCTGCTCGGACGGACTGACCGCACATGTGAAAGAGGGCGAGATCGCGACGATCGTCCGCGACCTGCCGCCCAAATCGGCGTCCCGGATGCTGGTGCATCTGGCCAACCTTCGCGGCGGGACCGACAACTGTACAGTGATTGTCGTTCGCATCGGCCCTCTGCCGGGCAATGCGCCACCTCCGGTTGTGGCTCCCTCCGCGCAGCGACCGACGCTCAGTTGGAAGTGGCTGCTGTGGTTCTGGCTGTTTGGCGTTGGGCTCGTTACGGGGACGACGTTGACGCTGTTTCATCGCCTCACCCCCGGGCTGATTCTCTTCGGGGCGTCTGCCGTTGGTGGGATCCTCCTCTCACTCGCCGCATGGCGGGAGAGCCATCAGATTCGGACTGCCTCCGACGACGATCTCACGCAGCCGCAGGACACGGTTCCGTATCGCTCCTATGTCGCGCGTCCCGTCAAGGAGCTCTTGGATGAACTGGCCGGATTGGGCGTCGAACTACGGCGTACCGCCGAGGAGGATGGCTGGCGTGTTGACTGGAACAGCTATAACTCCGCCGTCCAGCGTGCCCGCGAGGCACTGGCGGCCAAGCGAAAATCGCTCGCGCTTCGTGAGTACGGCAAGGCGATTGACGCGCTGATGTCCGCCGTGCAGATGCCCGGCAGAGCAGCGGCGGAAGCAGAAACGCCGGGCAAGCCGTAGTGGCTTGCCGACGGAGCGGCCCCCCGTCCTCAGAGCCCAGAGCGTTAGCGACGGGTCAACAGCCGCTTGCCAACGGGTTGCAGCGGGACGCGACGTGCAGCGGTGACGCGATCACGCAGCGGTCACGGGCGCTTCCGTCTTCCCGCTGGGGCGGTCCCCCTGCTATGGTTCGCGATCTCGCATCCTGCAGCCGGCACCAGACAGGGAGGGACGTGTGCTGCTCACCCGTTCGATCCGACGCAAAATGACATTCGGCCTGGGCGTCCTGTTCCTGACGTTGGGACTGCTGTCCGTCGGCGGCATCTCGGGTCTGTCGAACTACCGGCGGCTGGTCAAGGAACTCAAGCTCAGCATCGAGCTGACTCCCCGCAACGCCGACCTGATCGAAGCCATCACAAGGCTGATCGCCCCATTAAGCAAGGAGTACCTTGCCGAAGATCAGGTCGAGACCCAGCGGCTCGCCTACCAACAGCAGCGGCGAAAAATCGAAAAGGGCCTGAAAAACGTCGAAGTCATCACCGACCGGCACTTTGAGAAACTGGAACGCTACTTCGCCAAGCTGTCGGAGGGCCCCCATTCCCTGGAAAGTCTCAAACAGCAGCAGCAGTCGTGTTTCCTATTGCGGGAGAAGATCCAAGACCTGGTCTTCGAATGCAACCAGAATTGGGAGGCTTGGGTGGATCCCGGGCGGCATCGGCAAGCGTTGGCGCTGTTTCTCAGCAACATTGCCGAGTTGACTAGTTACATCAAAGACCTCCCGGAGCCGGCCGGCGAAGAGAACATGCAACCCAGGCTGGAGGATGCCCGCCGCGAGTACCGGGCGTATCTGTGGCTGGTCTGGGTGACGAGCCTGTCGGCTCTCGGGTTGTTTCTGTTTCTGGCGTACTTCGCCTATCGCAGTGTGGTGACTCCCATTCGTGCGCTGCACCGCGGAGCCAGCCGCGTGGCAGCGGGCGATTTCGACTACCGCATCAACCTGAACACCAACGACGAAATCTCCGAACTCGCCGCGGCGTTCAATCATATGACCGAGCGCTTCCAGTCGATTGCCGACGACCTCGACCGGCAGGTGAAACAGCAGACGCAGCAACTCGTCCAGTCAGCCAAGCTGGCGGGCGTCGGCTTTCTGGCGGCGGGAGTGGCTCACGAAATCAATAACCCGCTGCACGCCATCGCCACCGCAGCCGAGGGCCTCGAATACCGGTTGCTGGGCCTGCTCTCCCACGCCGACGAACAGGACGCCGCCATCATTCGCGAGTACCTGCAAATGATGCAAACCGAGTCCGCCCGCTGCCGGAACATCACGGAAAAACTGCTCGACTTCGCCCGCGGCAAGGAGAGCGAACGCAACCAGTACGATATTACCGCGATCATCCGCGACGTCGTCTCGATGTTGCAGCACGTCGGCAAGTTCCGCGACCGCACGATTCACTTCGATGTCAATGATCCCCACTACGCCCACGTGAACGGATCAGAGATCAAGCAAGTCGCCCTGAACATCATCGCCAACGCGGTGGAAGCGACGAAACCGGGCGGCGACGTTTCCATCAGTATTCGCGAAACGCCCGATTGCGTCGAAGTCACCTGCCGCGACGATGGCTGCGGCATGACGCCGGACGTCCTCGAGAATCTCTTTGAGCCGTTCTACACCACCAAATTGAGCGGCAAAGGGACCGGGCTGGGCTTGTCCATCAGCCACCGCATCATCCGCGACCACGACGGCGTGCTCGAAGCCACCAGTGACGGACCGGGCCAGGGCAGCGCGTTCCGCATCCGCCTGCCGAAAAAGGCTCAGCGGACCCGGGCGGCCGCTTAGTCCGCGCAGGCATAGACGCCGTCGTCGCGAAGCGCGACAGCGAACGTGCGGACCGGCTCGGTCGCGGGCATGCAGGTGGGAGCCCCGGTCGCCAGATTGAATCTCGCCCCGTGCCGCGGGCAGGTGATTTGTCCCTCCGCCACCGGGCCGTCCGTCAGCGGCTGGCCATCGTGCGTGCAGACATCCTCGATGCAGTAATACGCACCATCGAGATGCAGCAGCAACGCGGGCGTTTCATCAACCTCGACCGACTTGCGCCCGCCCTCAGCGACTTCATCGGTTTCCGCAACACGCTCCCACCGAGCCATGACGATTTCTCAACTCTCTCCCAAGTGACAGCAACGCCGGTCGGCGGCGGCCATCGGTTGTTGCCAGGAATATGGGGCCCATGCAGCGGGCCGGACGGCCAGGACCCGGATCATGCCCCCCATTCTCGCACAGCATTGGCGGACAACAAGGGAAGCCAACACACTTCAGAAGAACATTCGCTGAGAACCATATTTGAGATCTCAGAGCCACGATCGATAGCGACGGGTCACACGGACTTTCCATTCCCCTCTGCCACAGGCACCGCGGAACGCAGCGTCCCTCATGCTCAAAGTGCGCCCCACACAGCCAGCCACGGCGGGATTAGTCCCCCATCGTCCGGTTTCCTGCGAATTCCCCGGAATTCTCCGGTCGGATTCTCCTCGAGCGGGGTTCAACAGCCCTGAGGGGTTTGGAAAAACTGAAACTTTACCGACCGGGCGCAGCAGACAAGTTGCGGAAGACACCCGGAGTCTCAGTTCGGGAATCATGCTTCGAGCGGACTTTGAAGCACGATTTACCACGGATGGCGATTCCTGAATCGAGACACCGGGTCTCCGAGCACATTCTCGCGTGCTGCACGCCCATCCATCCGAAAAAGGGAACTTCCATGGTGTCTCGCTATCAACGGTTCGGACTGGCTGCTTTGTTCGCGGCGATGATGTGTCTTCCGGCAATGGCCGGTCCCCAGGGCGGCGGCAAGCCGGGAGCGGGCAAAGGCCCCGGAGGGAAAGGCCAGGGCGGTGGTGGCAGGCCGACTCCGGCAGCGATGGCGGCCCGGATGATCCAGCAGTTTGACAGCGACGGAGACCAGTCTCTCAACGCCAGTGAACTGACTGCCGCCATCGAATCCATGCGTTCACGCCGCGGCAACGGAGGCAAGGGCCGCGGTGGCAAGGGGGCGGGCGGAAAGGGGGCGGGCGGCAAAGGACCCGGTGGCAAAGGCCCCAAGTCCGGCATTCCCAACTAACACGATCGTGATAGCGGCTTTCCCGACAGTCATGTGATCCAGTCGGTGAATGAAGCTCTCGACAGCGGCTTGTCCATCCATGACGTATCGGGTCTCGGCAGCTTCATCGCCTCCCGGACCGTCCGCCAGCCGGATGGCAGGGGCATTTCGCCGATGCGCCCTCGCTGGGTTTTCCAGCGGAGGCGCCTCTGTCTTTCGCAATCTCTGGCGATCTCAAGCGTGGCCCGCACGTCGTCCTTGAGATAGTCAAGTACCTCGTCAGTTCGACCATCGGCCCAGAACTGTGGAACCTGAAACGTCGGCACGGCCTTTGATTTGCCTTTCAGTCGCATCCCTGCTGCAGCACGATCCAGGGAAATCGGATAGCCCCGGTCACAGAAGATATGAAACATCATGTCGACGTGGTCACGGGCAAGTTGCCGGCACTCATCCCACATATCCGACTCTTCAGCGAGAATGTCGAAATCGAAACCGAGTCCGTTCCAGGTGACAATCGTGAAACCGGCATCGACCAGCTCCGTCAGTGAGCGAACAATCTGACCAGCCTCCGCCGGCGTCATCCGAGGTGCCGGAGTCGCGTTATCCGTGCAGCCGTGCCAGAAATGAGGCTCGCCATCGGTCGTTTCGAGAGTCGCCGCGCAGCAGATTCCCAGGGGGCGGAGCGCTTTTACATCGTTGACCGGCTCAGCGGTGATCTTTGCTGTTTCAATGTCAAAGGCAACATAGCGACGTTTCATGGCTCACCTCTGTTGGTCTCGATACGTGCATCGAGTGACGTTCGTCGTCCTTCCGCCTGGCGGCAATCGTATCAAAAACAGATGTTCCCCGTTCTTGTCCGTCGAACGTCCGATCGGCGGAGCTTGCCCCACCGATGAAAGCAGGATAACGTCGACTGAGGCATCATCGGACCTCTTCGGCGGATCAGTGGGATGACGGCCTTCAGCGAGGCTGACAGCGCGGTCGGCTGATGCGGCGGTATTGTCTCTGTCTCCCGCCCGTCGACGCCGAATCTCCTCGGGGAAACACTTGATGAAACGCAGCTTGATTTTCTGCCTGCTCGGGTTGTCCTCATGGGGCTTGGCGCTGCAGCCAACGGTTGTGATCGCCTCGCCGCCGTATCAGGCGTCTCCGGGACTGTTTGATCGTGAGAGCGAAACTCTCGGGTTGAAAGTGCTCGACAGCCAGCACCGGTTGCTGTTTCGGGCCACCGAAGACAGCTACCAGTACTGCCATCATCCCAACCTGATCGTGTTCCAGGACGAAATTTACTGCATGTGGTCCAATGGCATCGTCGCGGAGGATGAGCCTGGCCAACGAATCCTCTTCTCCCACACCGGAGACGGAAGCAATTGGACCGAACCGCTGGAATTGGCCAACCACAAGCAGGGAAAAGGCGTTTGTGTCTCGGCCGGCTTTCGCATGTCCGGAGAAACACTCATCGCATTTTACACCGCCACCGATGGAGAGAACTTCGGGGCGGACACAGCTCTCTTGGCGAAAACATCGACCGACGGCCTCACATGGAGTGAACCGCGTCCCGTGACTGGCGGATTCTTCATCGAAGGGCCACGCGAGCGGCCGGGCGGTCGCCTGCTACTCTCGGGCGAACATGTCGGCCCGCAGCGGGACACCCAACGGATGAAGCTGCTGTACTCCGATCAAGACGATGGTCTGAGCGGATGGAAGGAGGCCCGGATTGAAATCGAGAACCTGCAGGTGTTCAATTACACCGAGCCGAGCTTTTTCTCGCGCACAGACGGCACGCTGGTGATGTCGTTTCGCAACCGTAGCGGCTTCCTGCAGGCAAGCGTGAGCACCGATCAGGGGAAATCGTGGTCGGTGCCCGCGAAGACGAACTTTCCAGACTGCCGGTCCCGATTCTCAGCCGGCAACCTGCCCGACGGCACGGCCTACGTGATCAGCAACCCGGGCCCCCACCACCGCCGCTATTTGACGATCGCCCTCAGCGACGACGGCAAGATCTTCGATCGCGCCTTCATGATCTTCGGCAAACGAATTCGTCACCGCCACGGAGGCCGCACCAAGAGTCTGGGCTGGCAGTACCCCAACGCGCTCGTCTGGAAAGACCACCTGCACGTCGCCTACTCGATCAACAAAGAAGACCTAGGCGTGTCCCGGATCGCACTGATAGACCTCAAGCGGCCAGACCTCGAACGAACGGTCCCCCAACCGTAGCGATGCCGGATGGACTGGCCCAGCGCCTCCGCCTCCGCCTCTCTCCAGAAAGGACTCGCTGAGTTGTTCACGATCAACCGTCCCGGCCTGCCCTCGAAGCTGAGGCGTTGCCTGGGCACGGCCAACCTGATGGACAACAGCCACTCGGCCGCACGAGAACGAACCCGCCGCGTGAAGCGCTGGTCCAATGGCCACAGGGCCCTCCGATGGACGGCGGCCGCCTTCGCCGCGGCTGAGAAAAACTTCCGCCGCATCATGGGCGACGAACACCTCTGGATCCTCAAAGCGGCCCTCGATGAACAGCACCAGGACCAGCAACTTGCCCCCGGAGACAAAAGCCCGCTAACGTCAACAAACCCCCAGGTTAACACCACCACTTTCAACTTTGCCTGGGACATCTTCCGAGCAGAGTGCTGTGGTGTGGAAGTTGTTGTAGCGCAGGCCCGCGTTGGAGAGCTTGTCAAGCGTCGGCGTTCGGATGGGACCGCCGAATGTGCTGGTGGCACCGAAACCGACGTCGTCGATCAGCACGATGACAACATTGGGGGCGTTGGAGGGTGCCTTGACCTCAAACCGCGGCGGCGCCTTGACGTTTCGTGCGTCGAGTTCACGGTACGTCGGCATCTTCGGTTCCGGGATCGGCAGGACCGTGCGGCCAAGCGTCTCCTGCGCCGACCCAACCCCTACGAAGCTCGCCAGAATCGCCGCGATCGCACACGCTGTTCCGTATCGGGAGAGTCTCACGAGTTGCCTCTTGGTGCTTGGCTTGGTGTTCCGCAACCGGGAGGGCCGGACGCCTGCGGGGTGCCGCAGACCGATCGGCCGACCCTCACGCTTCGTTAGCCAGCCGCCTCCCGCGCGACTCGGTTTCCCCGTTGCTCAGTCCTGCTTGAGCGGCATCGTGATGACCAGGGCGGCTGTCCGGGCCTTGGTGCTCGTGCGGGTCGGCAAGTGACACTTCAGACATTGGTTCGACAAGGTTATTGCCCCGGCGTGCCGAAAGACATCATGCTCGGCAAGTTCAAATGATGTCTTGCCCGCTTTGAGGGCCGCGACTGCGTTCTTCTCAAATTCGTTCCGGGGCTTGTGGTCGACGCTCATCGGCTGTGCGTCGACGGCCAGCCAATGGAGTTTGATGTTCCTGCTGGCTTGCAACTCATCAAACACGGTCTCCAACGTGCTCGCCGGCAGCGGGATGCCTTCGTCCTCCCGGTAGTACTGGCGATGGACAACTTGCAGGGTGGCGTGGATCGTCTCATGCAGCAGCCGCGCCTGGCCCCGTGCTTCGTCCAGAGTAACGAGACCCGTGCTTTCCGTCGGGGCCGCCTGCTGACCGCTCGGAGTCTTCGTCTCGGATTCACCAGACACAGCAAGTCTCCCCGGTGCAGTCGCCAGGGACACGACGAGTGCGACGGCCAGGGCCACGATGACGAATCTCACATCCGGTTTCATGCGGTGCTTCCCTCGGTTAGGGCCGGCCCGGCTCTCACGCGGCGCCGGACCCGATTCGACGTCCCATCCTCCGCCCCGTGAGGCGGGAACCTGACGGGCGCCGCTGGATGTCTACGATATCAGGGGCAACGAGACATTGATATCGAGATGAACTTATCCGGATATTGCCTCGTGTCGCCGGCGCATGTCCGCGAACCATGCCGACGAAGCCGGGTCCGGCTCCAACCTGGTCGCACTCGTTGTCCCCACCGGTGCCGCGCAGCGGCAGACGTACGTCAGGCTCCCGTTTGACGCGAGCGGTGATTGGACCTTCCTACACCATCGCTTCAGGCGGAAGCTTGGCCTCCCTAATCCTCCAGCGCAGGGTCGACGTGATAAAAAACCGCCAAGACGCCAAATCCGCCAAGAAAAACCGCGTTCACCTGTGTCTGCCGCAGGTTTCGCAACGCGGCACGAGCATTCGGGCCGACTCTTCCCGACAGGGATGGATTGACGCGAGAACGGCACCGTATTCCGTGGGTCTTGCCAACGCTTTAACTTTACGCTCTTGGCGCCTTGGCGGTTCAACCCTGCGCTGTCGTACTCACTGCCCCACGGGCCGGTCAGTGTGCGGGCCGTCCACCCGATTGGCGTGGTCAGCGGTCCGATTTGAAGGGATCCAGCGACGGTGTCCCGGTGTCGGTATCGGACAGTTTCGACTGCAGTTGCTCCGCTTTCTGCTCATGAATCCGCGCCAGTTCCGCATCGCCCAGCTCGCGGTAACAGGCCGCCAAAGACTGGTGGATGCTGATTTGTGTCGGGACACGGGGGATCTTGGGGAGGGCGAATTCGAGGTCGCTGACCGCTTCCGCATAGCGGCCGAGGGATGTCAGAATCTGGCCGCGGGTCTCTCGAAACGGCGCGGCAGCGGGGACCATGCGGAGCGCCTGATTGCTCACGTCCAACGCCCGTTCCAAATCGGGCGTCTCCCGGTGCAGCAGCACATAGGCGAGATTATTGAGCGTAACGGCTGTGTGGGGGTTGATGGCGCGTGCCTGGTCGAGGTGCCGCAGGGCGGCTTCCATGTTGCCCGCGGCCGCTTCCATCGTGCCCAGGGCGAAATGGATAACAGCCGGAGCCTTGCCATCGGCCAGAGACTCCCGGAGCCGCGCCTTGGCTTCGGCGGCGGCCGGTCCTTCGGTGCCGGCAATTTCGACGATGCGTTGCAGGGCGAGGGGGTCATCCGGAGCGACCCGCAGCGCTTCCTGCAGCAACTCCATGCGGCGGCCGATGTTCTCCGGACTCTTGGCGGACACGTCATCGGACCAACGGACGTAGGTCCGTCCCAGCGTCTTGCGGCATGCCTCGTCGTCGAACTTGGTGATCGCCTGCTTGAGAATGGTGACCGCCGACTCGTAGTCCTCCAGCAGCAGGTAGCAGCCTGCGAGTTGCAGCCATTTGCTAACATCGGCCGTCTGCGTGTCGCGAATGCCTTGCTCCAGCAGGTCCGCCGCTTCCTGGGCCAATGAGCGGGAACGCGTGCGGTCCCCCTGCAACCCGTACAGCGCGGCCAGTTGCATCTGGAGATCGGGCGACTGGGACGCGACCGGCTCCAGATGCCGAATCGCGTTGTCCAGGTCGTTCATGCGCAGGAACAGTTGCGAATAGAAGAAGTGAGCGTAGCGGTGGTTGGGATTCTCTTCGAGGAGTTGGTTTAAGTGGATCTTTGCGAAGGCCAGCGGTTCATCCATGTCGAGCCGGCCTTCGATGGCCGACCGGGCGAGCCACAGATGAGCCTTTTCGTCGTCGGACTGATCCTCATCCTGGATCAGTCCCAGCATGATGTGCACCGCCTGTGGGTAGTCGTCGCGTGCCGCGTGCAGCAGGGCATGGTCATAGCGAATTCGCGAATCGCCCGGCGCGAGTTGCTCGAGCTTGCGAAAGTAAAAGTCGGCCCGGTCGAACTCTTCGAGACGCGTCGCCTGCTGCGCTTTCTCGCGATACGAATCAACAACGTTGCTGGAGGCGGGCCGCCCCTGCCGAAGCAGCAACACCACCAACAGCCCTGCAAGCAACACGGCGGGGAATCCCTGCCAGACTCTGCGGAAGTCTCGCGTCTCGAACCAGCTCACTCCAAATCCCCAAAGGGTCCAGAGAACATACGCCGGGAAGCGGATGACGGCCCCGGCGGCTGAGACCGGGTCGCCGCTGCGCGTGTGATAGGGGTTGGTCCAGGACATGGGCGGTTGTGGGCGTTGCCGTTGGGCTCGTGAGGGAATTTTTCGTCAGTCGAGTGCGGCGGACGACCGCCATGATCGTCTTTCGATTCCGGAGAGGGAGTCAGAACTGTCGATTCATTCGGCCAGCCTCAATCTCATTTTTGCATCGAACGTGAGAAACAGTTGGCGAATTCTCTGTTGATCGTCGTCGGAGAGGAAGCCGCCGGGCGGTCCGACCAGCAGTTGCGCCTGATAGTAGCTGGGGAGCGTGAACCGGTTCACCTCGCCGCTGATGATACGGCGGAGTTGGGGATGCAGGAACGATTCGCCCGGAGAGACATAATCCTGTCCCTGCGAGTCGAACAAATCGAAGCTCAGGAAGGCATGTTCGCCGTCCGGTTTGGCGAAGCGTGCTTCGACCCGTGTGCTGCCGCCGCCGACCGGCGACCACGACTGGACCTGCCATCCCGTTGCCTGGTAACAGGCCGGAAGGGCGTGCCATTCGGGAAACACAAAATCGAGCGAGAGCAGCGCAATGTGGCTTCCGCGCTGATAGGTCCAAATCCGTGAATGCTCTCCGAAGGCGCTGGAGCTGTCGCGGTCTTTTGCTTCGAACGCGATCTGTTTCCAGCCGTCCAGATCTTCCGGCAGATCATCAGCGGTCAGGCCGATCGCCACTTGACGGACAGCGGGAGCCGCCGAGAACGGGCCGATCCCGGCAACGGCCTGCGCCGCGCCAAGCAGCAGAAACACCGGCACAAACGCCCATTCCCAACGGCGCGGGGCGCGGGGGCGCTGTGAATGAGACGGCGAAGCCGCGGCGGGTCGTTTCGCGCCTTGTTCGTGATCCGAGGAGTGCCAGTCCTGCGCGTGATCGCCGTACGATTCGTGAGCGCCGGCCTCGCCCGGTCCTGCGCACAGGTCCCACAAAGGAACCAGCCGGTTCTCCTCAGCATACGCCCAGTAACCGGCCAACGGATTCCGGCCAATGCGGCCCAGCAGAAACAGCAGCAGGCGATCGGTGCTGAACAGCGCCCCGAGACTGACCGCGAAGGCGAACAGCCCCATCGCCTCGTGCCTCCAGCCTTCCGTCAGATCAACATCGTAGTGGGACAGAGCGATGGCGATCCCCACGACGCGGATCACGTTCATGGCACCGGCCCAGAAGATTCCGGTGGCCATCAGGAGCAGCCCGTGCAACAGCGAGCGCCGCCACCAGACTGCCATCATCGCGGCACAGGCGATCATCGCCAACATCGAGACGACGCCGCTGCACGCTTCTTCCACGAACAGCGTCCGAGACGGAAACACGAGGATGTTTCCCTCGGGGAAATGTTCGACGCCAATAGTGTCGAGCGCCGTGCTGCTCAGCCGGGTCGTCACCCGCTGCATCATCTGGATGGCAGCCACGTCCTGGCCATAGGGAATTCGCAGCAACAACAGCAACAGCGCCCACGGTCCCAACGCGGGAACCCCCATCCGCAGCAGGCATGACCCGACGGCCATCATCCCGGACAAATACGCCGCCAGCGGCGACAACCTCGCGATGGCGAACGACAGCAAAACCGCACTGGTCAGCAGCAGCAACCGGCTCATGGCGACCGCGCGACTGCCGGACATCCGTCGTTGGGGCCAACGGACCGTCGCAAAATACCCGAATGCCAGCAGCACCAACGGGAAGAACTGATAGTGTGGCCGGTCCCACAACTGCAACAAGTAGACGTACAACAGCGGACCATGCGCCAGCAGAATTAGGCCGAACGGCAGCCCGCCTGCGAGCGTCGGAGGTTGGAGAATGTCATCCCCGGATGTTTCGGATGAGATTGCGGTCGCCATAGGAACAGGGACTCAAGCGCCTTGCCAGACTTCGCTTTAGGGGGGGAGTTGAAGCTTGAGCTTGTATCTGCACCCTCAAGGCTGAACTCCAACCAGAGGTTCAAGGTTTGACAGGGCACCAGGATCGCCAACGCAACCGAGTCGCGCGGCGAGGGACGGCGTTGATAGGCCGGTCGGGAAGTGAACGAATTCCCTCACAGCCAACATGTCGATTCTCGCGCGTTCCTGCAAGACGTGCGGTTCACAAAATCTGCGGCGACCAGGAACTGCCGTCGTCCAGGACGATGCTGGAATTGATCAGGCGTCGGATTGACAACATCCATACCTCGCCTGGGTGCAATCGGTTTTGGTTGCGAATCTGGGCAAAGCCGTGCCACTGCTTCGGTCGGACACGAGCGGTTTTCATCTGCTCACCAGCACTGCTTGTCCGCCCGAAGCAATGCGAGAGCCGTTTTCTGCGTCAAACTCGGACGGCCAAGCAGTGGCACCGAAATCCGCCCGTGCACCCGTCACCCTGATGGGGTGAGAACTGACGTTGACCGCCACCGAGTCGCGGCATACGATGCTGAGAACGCTCCCGGGGTTCTGTTATCATGCTGATTCACCGACTCTCGACGGCTGCCATGACAGCACTTGTGCTGTTGTGCCCGTTCTTCTCCTGCGGGGGATGTGGCGGGGTTTCTCCGGTCGCTGGTTTCGCTGAAACCGAGACGACTGTTACTCCGTCGTGCGGTTGCTGTCGTGATGAGCACTCGATCCCGGTCGATCGCGAATCTTCCGACGATGCGCGGGATGTCGATTGCTTTTGTGCCGGCGCCGTGCTTCCGGCGGTCGCAGAGTGTCCCGAGCCTGGCGGTCCGATCGGGTATCTCTCGATGCCCGCCATCGACTTATCGCATGCATCGGGACAGTTGGCATTGCTGTCGCAGTCGGGCCAGATTCCCAGAAGCCGCTGCCACTTTCCGCCGATGAGTTCGGGGCGGGAAATTTGCGCGCTGACCGGTAGCCACCTGCTCTAAGCTTCTTCCGGCACGCTTGCCGCATTCGCGACGTTGATCTCGGTGATCCGTCCGCGTTTTGACGATGCGGGCGTTGTTGCCCCGTTTTTCAACGCATTTCAGCGATGTTCTCATCGCGGAATCGTAGTGAATGACCGTTCCCAGAAACGAAGTGAGCATATCCTATGAGCCAGGCGACCATTGATCGACCGCTGGTCGATAAGAATACTGTGACGGAATCCGTCCCTTCCTCCGCCCCTGGTGAAACGACCGGGGAAAACCCCCTCAAGACAGCCGCGAAATGGTTGGTCGGAATTCTCCCGACAATCGCCGTGCTGGCCGCACTGGGAGGCGTGGCGTATTGGGGGCATCACTCCGACTGGAAGATTTCGTCGTTTGCGGAAATGACCGGGCAAGCAGCCGACGACAATGACGATTGGTGCACGGAACACAATGTGCCGGAGTCGGAATGTGTCGAATGCGATCCTGATTTGCTGCCGAAGATGACGGACTACGGCTGGTGCCCGGAGCATGGCGTGCACCAGTGTCCGTTGTGCCACCCGGACGTGGCCGAGTTGAAGACGACCCCTGTGATCGATCCGCAGCGACGCGATGCGGCCACGCGGGCGCTGGCTGTCCGCGACCGGGAGGAGAACAGCGAAGTCTGCCGGCTCTATCGCAGCCGTGTGCAATTCGTCTCCCGGGATGCGGTGAAAAAAGCGGGCGTCGACTTCGACTTGGTACAGACGCGACCGATGATCGAAGCGGTCCGTGCCAACGGCCAGGCGACGTACGACGCAACCCGCGTGGCCCAACTGGCGAGCCGCGTCCCCGGTATCGTCTGGCGTGTCGAGCGAAACGTCGGCGACCCGGTTCTCCGGGGAGACATTCTGGCGCTGATCGACGCGACGGATGTCGGGAAAACGAAGTCTGAGTTGCTCAATTCGCTCGCTCAGGCCGACTTTCAACTGGCGACGGTCGCGAGGTTGAAGCCGTTGGCCGAGAAGCAGATCGTTCCCGGCTTCAAACTGCTGGAGGCGGAGACCGCGCTGCAGCAGGCGTCGATCAGCGTTCGCCGAGCGGCCCAGGCATTGGACAACCTCGGATTGCATGTGGAGATTGAGGAACTCAAGCAAATCGACGAAGACCAGCGTGGTCAGTTTCTGAGGTTCCTGGGAATCCCGGACGAACTGCGCGGGGAACTGGAACATTCGGCCGTCGCCAACAATCTCATCCCCCTTGTTGCCTCACTGGACGGCGTGGTGATCCAGCGGGCGACCGTTCGCGGAGAAGTGGTGGACTCGTCGAAAATGCTGTTTCGGATCGCCGACACGAGCCGCATGTGGCTTCGCTTCAATGTCGCCCTGGAAGAAGCGGCCCATCTTTCCGTCGGGCAGCCGGTCCGGTTTCACCCCGACGGAACGCAAGACGAGGTCGCCGGACAGATCAGTTGGATCAGCACCGACGTTGACAAGCAAACGCGAACCCTCGAGGTCCGCGCGGATGTCGACAACCCGGCCGGTACGTTACGGAATGAAACGTTCGGCCTGGGGCAGATCATCCTACGCGAGGCACCGGAGGCGGTCGTCGTCCCTAAAGATGCCGTGCAATGGGACGGCTCGTGCTTTGTCGTGTTCGTACGGGACCGTCACTACTTCGAGAAAGATCATCCGAAGCTCTTTCAGACTCGCACGGTGCGCCCCGGTGTGACGGCGGACGGAGAGAGGGAGATCATCGTGGGCCTGCTGCCTGGCGAAGTGGTCGTGACGAAGGGGGCGGCGCTGCTCCGTTCGCAGATCCTCAAGAACAACCTGGGTGCCGGCTGCACCTGCGGCCATTGATTTTCTCTGCAACCGGGAGGTGTTTGGAGGCAAAAGGGAAAGCGGATCAACCGGATGGTGTTCCGGATGATTCACCACAGAGTCACGGAGATTCGCGGGTGTCCCCGCCGGTCCTGAGATCACCATGAACTCCCTTAAGAATCCGCGATAATCCGCCCAATCCGCTTTCCCTTCTCCCCAAGACGCGGGCCAACCCGCCTCAAAACTCACAACACACCGGGACCAAATCCGGCGTGAAGGATTCCCCATGTTAAACTGGATTATCGACGTCTCATTGCGGCATCGCGTGGCGGTGATCGCTCTGGTGGGTGCGTTCGCGGCCATTGGCGTGCTGTCCCTGCAGTACCTCGACGTGGACGCCTTTCCGGACACAACGCCGGTTCAGGTGCAAGTCAACACAACCGCGCCTTCGCTGTTGCCCGAAGAGGTCGAACGGCAGATTACCTTCCCGATCGAACTGGCCATCAGCGGGTTGCCCGGCTTACAGCAACTGCGGTCGGTTTCGAAGTTCGGGTTCTCCCAGGTGACTGTCCTGTTTGAGGACGGCACCGATATTTACTTCGCGCGACAGGTGGTCGGCGAGCGGCTGAACACCGTCGAACTCCCGGCGGGCATTTCGCGGCCCAAGATGGGACCTGTGGCGACAGGCCTCGGCGAGGTCTTTCATTACGTCGTCACGGCGGACGGTTACGATTTCTCCACACTCGATGCGGAGGAACGCATCCGCAAGCTGACCGAACTGCGAACGCTGCATGACTGGACGATCAAACCTCTGTTGCGATCCGTCAGCGGCGTTGCCGAAGTGAATTCCTGGGGCGGATACGAGAAGCAGTTCCAGGTTCGCATTGATCCCGACCGTTTGATCCGTCATGGATTGACGTTCGACGAGGTGACGCTGGCACTGCGGCGAAACAACCGCAATGTGGGCGGCGGCAACATTGTTCGCTCCAGTGAGATGCTACTCGTGCACGGGCAGGGCCGCACCGTGACCACGAAGGAAATTGGGGCGATCGTCATTACGGCGAAGGACGGCGTGCCGATCCGCGTCTCCGACGTCGCCGACGTTGAGATCGGCTATCAGATCCGTCGCGGCGCGGTCACCGCTGATGGAAAAGGCGAGACCGTGATGGGACTCGGCTTTTGCCTCATCGGAGAGAACACGCACACGGTCACGTCGGGACTCAAGAAAAAACTCGACGAGATCCGGGAGATTCTTCCGCCGGACGTACGGATCATCTCCATGTACGACCGCACCGAACTGGTCGATCACGTGATCGACACCGTTCGCAAGAATCTATTCGAGGGCGGCCTGTTCGTCATCGCCGTGCTGTTCATCTTTCTGGGGAATTTGAGAGCCGGGCTGATCGTGGCGCTGGCGATTCCGCTGTCGATGCTGTTCGCATTTTCGGGCATGTTGCGATTTGGGATTTCCGCCAGCCTGCTGAGCCTGGGTGCGATCGACTTCGGAATCGTCGTCGACAGTTCCGTGGTCATGGTCGAAAACTGCGTGCGCTATCTTTCGCATCCGGACCCGCGCCGTCGCAGCAAGCTGCAGCTCATCCGCGATGCGGCGATCGAAGTCCGCAAGCCGACCATGTTCGGCGAGCTGATCATCATGATCGTCTATCTGCCGATTCTGACACTGGAGGGGGTCGAGGGAAAACTGTTTCGTCCGATGGCGATGACCGTCATTTTTGCATTGGCCGGCTCGATGGTCCTGTCGCTGACCTTAATGCCCGTGCTGGCGAGCCTGGTGCTGCCCAAGCAAATGAAAGAGCGCGAGCCGATGCTCATTCGCCTCGCCAAGTGGGTGTATGCACCGATTCTGCATTTCACGATGCATCACAAATTCGCTGTGATCGGCATCGCCTTGAGTGTGCTGGCCGTGGCCTTCGGCATGGTTGCCCCCAACCTGGGCACCGAATTCGTGCCTCAGCTTTCGGAAGGGGCAGTCGCCATCAACGTAATCCGTCTCGCCGGAACCAGTCTTGAGGAATCGATCCGCTACAATACCGAGATGGAGAGGGCCATCCTTGCGGAGTTTCCCGACGAGGTCGCCCATGCCTGGAGCCGGATCGGATCGGCTGAAATCGCCACCGACCCGATGGGGGTCGAGCTGACCGATATCTTCGTCACTCTCAAGCCAAGAGCGCAGTGGAAAAAAGCGGCAACGCAGGCGCAACTGACCGGCCTGATTGAAAAGACGTTGCGCGATCTGCCCGGCCAGAAACTGGCCTTCACGCAACCGATTAAACTCCGGATGGATGAGATCGCCACCGGCGTCCGCAGCGATGTCGCGGTCAAACTGTTCGGCGACGACTACGAATCGCTACTGGAAACGGCTGGCGAAATTGAGCGGGTGCTCAACTCCGTGGAAGGGAGCGCGGACGTTAGCGTTGAGCAGGTGACCGGCCAGCCGGTCCTGCGGGTCAAAATCAAACAGGACGAAATCGCCCGCTACGGCGTCCCGGCCAGCGTGGTGATGGATCTCGTCGAATCGATCGGCGGACTGGCCGTCGGTGAAGTCTATGAGGGCCAGTTGCGGTTCCCACTCGTCATGCGGCTGCCCAAAGACAAGCAAGCCGATCCCGAGTCGATCCGCCAGATTCTGGTCGCCACTCCCGCCGGGGAACAGATCCCGTTGTCGCGTCTGGCGAGTGTCGAAGTGACGGAAGGTCCCTCGCAGATTTCGCGAGAGTGGGGGCTGCGGCGGCTCAACATTTCATCGAACGTACGTGGCCGCGACGTCGGCAGTTTCGTCGCCGAAGCGCAGCAGAAGATCAATGAAAAAGTCATCCTGCCCGAAGGACGTTATCACATCGAATGGGGGGGCCAGTTTGAGCACATGCAGCGGGCCCGCAAGCGATTGATGGTCGTCGTCCCCGTCGCGCTGGCCATGATCTTCACGCTGCTTTACATGACGTACAACAACATCGTCGACACGGTCCGTGTCTTTACCGGCGTTCCTTTCGCGTGGACGGGCGGCATCTTTGCCCTTTGGTTGCGGGGCATGCCGTTCTCCATTTCCGCGGCTGTCGGATTTATCGCGCTCTCCGGCGTCGCCGTCCTCGACGACATGTTGCTCGTCTCCTACATCCGTCAGCTTCGTAGCCGCGGGGTCGGGCTGGAGAAGGCCGTCGAGCAAGCGGCCATGACCCGCCTCCGCCCCGTGCTGATGACGTCTCTGGTCGCCAGCCTGGGTTTCGTGCCGATGGCGTTTAGCACGGGAATGGGTGCCGAAGTCCAGCGACCGCTCTCCACCGTCGTCATCGGCGGCGTCGTTAGCGCCACGGTCATGTCGCTGCTTGTATTGCGCGTGCTGTACATGGTTTTCAAAAGTCCGATCAAACAAGTCGCTCCGCACGATAAGTTGGCCGAGACGGTCGGGACGGTCGCAGCGCCGGTTGAAGCGCGTTAGTGGGCATCGCAGGATTCGAGAGATCTTTGGAATGAAACGAAAAACGGATCGGGCGGATGCGGCGGATCACAGCGGATGAACCTGAAAACAAGAACTATCATCGACAAACGGCCTCGAAGTGGCGTGCAGGCAAGTTGGCCTGCTGCTCCACTGAACCAGACCTTCGGGTGGAGTTCCGCCTTGAGGCTGCGAAAACAAGCGAATGCTTGAACTCCAACCCCCAACCGACGATTTTCAAGGAGAACGAAATGCGAAGTCTGTCCCCACCCGTGTGTGCCCTGGTCGTCATGGGCGCGGCATCAGTCTTGTTTCTTTCCGGATGCGGCCAGTCCGATTCGGCCCCAACGACTTCGTCAACCGCCGCCGACGGCGAAAGCACGGCCGGCCACAACCACGGCGGATGGTGGTGCACAGAGCATGGCGTCCCGGAGGAAGAATGCGCGCAGTGTGACGCGAGCTTGGTCGCCGCATTCAAGGAGAAAGGCGACTGGTGTGAAGAGCACAGCCGCCCCGAATCGCAATGCTTCATCTGCAGTCCCAAGCGAGCGGAGAAATTCGCCGCACGCTACGTGGCCAAGTTTGGCGAAGATCCTCCCGAAAGGACCGAATAGTTCCCAGTGTGATTTCGGGGCCGGGTATCTCGCCGTAAGGGCGTGCCACGGGCGGTGTCAGCCGTGCCGAGGTTCCAGAATATGCTGGTTTTTCGCGCTGCTGACGGAGCCTTGGCGCGCCGTTGACGGTTTTTCAACAGCCTGCCTGCGTCTCGTGCTGAGCGCATCGAAGCTGGCTCCGGGCGACCGCCGCTGGACACTCAACACTCAATTCGGGACACTCCACGCGCAATGCCACTGACGCTCCGCATCGAAGGCATGGACTGCGCGGACGAAGTCGCCGTCCTCAAACGCCAACTGGTTCCTCTGGTTGGTGAGGAGGAGCGGCTTCGCTTCGATCTTCTCAATGGCAAGCTGATCGTTGAACAGAGTGGGGCTGTTCGGGGCGGTGCTGTTCAGGGCGAGACCGCTCAGGCCGCGCCCGACCCGCAGCCGGAGGAGATCATTGCGGCGATCGAACGCACCGGCATGCGCGCGGAAGTCTGGACAGACGACGCGCGATCGGACGAAGACGCCGGCTTCTGGTCCCGGAACCATCGAGCCGTCCTCACCGCCTTTAGCGGCCTGTTCGCAACGATCGGCCTGTTGTCCCATGCCTGGCTGGCCGGCGGCTGGGGAGAAGTGTTTGGCTCGGAAGGAATGGGCAGCGCACAGAGGGTGCCTCTCCTGCCGATCGCGTTCTATGGGATCGGCATCCTGGCGGGACTCTGGCTGGTGGCCCCCAAAGCGTGGCTCTCGGCCCTCGCGCTACGTCCTGACATGAACCTGCTGATGACGATCGCCGTCGTCGGAGCGGCAGCCATCGGCGAGTGGTTCGAGGCCGCCACGGTCGCGTTTTTGTTTTCCCTGTCGCTGCTGCTGGAATCATGGAGTGTCGGTCGGGCACGGCGAGCCATCGCCGCGCTGATGGACCTGACGCCGCCCATAGCCCGCCTCCGTGAGCCAGATGGCGGCGTCCAAGAAGTCGCCCCCAGCGAGGTTCCCGTCGGCAGCGCCCTCATCGTGCGTGCGGGGGAGAAGATTCCCCTCGACGGCGTTGTTCTCAGGGGAATCAGCGGCGTCAATCAGGCACCGATTACCGGCGAAAGCCTTCCCGTCGACAAGTCGCCCGGTGACGAGGTCTTTGCCGGCACCATCAACGGCGACGGCACGCTGGAAATCGAAAGCACAAAACCGGCCGACGATTCGACGTTGGCTCACATCATCAAGCTGGTGGGCGATGCACAGTCCCGTCGGGCGCCGTCGGAAAGATGGGTTGAGAGATTCGCCGTCGTCTATACGCCGCTCGTCATGGCGACAGCCGTGCTGGTGTTGCTCGTCCCGCCGCTGCTGTTTGGCGGCCAGTGGTCCGATTGGATCTATCGGTCCCTGGTGCTGTTGGTCATCGCCTGCCCCTGTGCGCTCGTGATCTCGACCCCCGTGAGCGTGGTCGCATCGCTGGCGGCGGCGGCTCGCAACGGCGTGCTGATCAAAGGCGGCGTGTTCATCGAAGTCCCCGCTCGCCTGAAGGCAATCGCTATGGACAAAACCGGCACGCTGACACGGGGTGAGCCGTCCGTCATCGACGTCGTCCCGATGAACGGCCATGACGATACCGAACTGCTGACCCGTGCCGGGGCACTCGAAGCGCACAGCAATCATCCGCTGGCCCGCGCCATCATCAGCGAGATCGAAAACCGGGGCCTGTCCCTGCCTGAAGCGGACCAGTTTGAAATCACGCCGGGCAAAGGAGCCACGGGACGAATCAACGGAAAAACCTATTGGCTCGGCTCACACCGCTACCTGGAAGAGCGCCGGCAGGAGACGCCGGAGGTCCACGAGCAGCTCGAACGTATGCAGGAAGCGGGACGCACCGTCGTCGTCATCGGCAACGACGAACACGTCTGCGGGTTCCTCACGCTGGCCGACTCGATTCGCGATGAAACGCAGGCCGCACTGGCCGCGTTGCGGGAAACGGGGATCGAGCATCTGGTGATGCTGACCGGAGACAACGAAGGAACAGCAAGAGCGATCGCCGCTCAGGCGGGCATTGATGAGGTCCACGCCGAACTTCTGCCCGAAGACAAGATCGCGGCTGTCGAAACACTGGTCGGCAAGTACGGCCAGGTCGCCATGCTTGGTGACGGCGTCAACGACGCTCCCGCGTTGGGGCGGGCCACGCTGGGCATTGCGATGGGGGCGGCCGGCAGCGACGCGGCGATTGAAACGGCGGACATCGCGCTCATGTCGGACGATCTCTCCCGCCTGCCGTGGCTGATCCAGCACTCCCGCCACACGATCGCCGTGATTCGTCAGAACATTGTTTTCGCACTCGCGGTGAAGGCCCTGTTTGTGGTCCTCACCTTCGCCGGCTTCGCGTCTCTGTGGGCCGCCATCGCCGCCGACACGGGCGCATCCTTGCTGGTGATCGCAAACGGCCTGCGCCTGCTGGGATCGCGACCGGCCGGCCACGGCGGCAACAATTCCAGTCCCCTGGCCGATTCGCTGCGAACCTGCTGCTCGTCGCACTGAGGCCCATTGCAGCAAGGATGCACGCCGATCGGGAGTGGGGCCTTGGTCGCAACGACAGGGACGATCCGTCACGATTTCGGACGACGCCGATCAATCGGAAGCCAGGAAGCGTGAGTTGGGTGCTCACGCGAGTTCCGGAATCGGGGCTCCGCTGAAGAGGATCGGGATGGGGCGGCCGGCGTGGTCGGTGAGGCCCTGGTGGTAGTCGACGCCCAGGTGGCGGTAGATCGTGGCCAGGACGTCCTGCGGGGAGTAGGGACGCTCGACGGGGAACTCGGCTTTGGAGTTCGTCGCGCCGACAACCTGGCCCGTCTTGAGGCCGCCGCCGGAGAACAGCACGCTGTAGGCCTGCGGCCAGTGGTTGCGGCCGACGCTGCCGGCGTTTTCACTCAAGCGAGGCGTGCGGCCGAACTCCCCGGTGACAACGATTATGATCCGCTGGTCGAGGTCCCGGGCATAGATGTCCTTGATGAGCGTTGCCAGCGCCCGGTCGAAGTAGCTGAGGCGGGTCCGCATGAAACCGCCGAAGTGGCCCGGACGGCCCGCGTTCAGTGCGTGGTCGTCCCAGTTGGTGAACTCCGGACCGCTTCTGGGCGTGTTGACGTACAGACTCACCACCGCTGTCCCCGCCTCACACAGCCGGCGGGCGAGCAGACAGGACTGTCCCCATACATTGCGGCCATATTGGTCGCGGAGGACGTCGCTCTCTTGGGTGAGGTCGAAGGCAGCCGCCGTCTGAGGACTGGTCAGCACTTGAAACGCCAGTTGGGTGAACTCGTCGGTCGCATCGACGTTGCCATGCAAATCGACACCCGCCCGAAACTGGTCGAGTTGGCGGAGCAGCGAGCGGCGGTCGCCCAACCGGTTTCCGTCGATGCCCGCGTTGAGTTGCCCGATGGGGGGGCGAAAGTTGTCCGCCGAGGGATCGCCGCAATCAAGCGCCGCGTGCTGCAGGCCGAGGTATGTCGGCCGCGTCATGTACATGGCACGGGGCATCGCCATGTAGGGGGGGATGGCATGGCTCGACATGCCCCGCACCTTGCTGAGCACGCTGCCGATGTCCGGATGGTCGCTCTTGGACTGCGACGCGGGATCGGGAACCAGCGGCGTCTTGCCGGTCAGCACTTCAATGCCGCCGTCGCTGTGGCTGCTCATTTCGTGATGCAGCGAACGGACGATCGCGATTTTGTCGCCCAGTTTGGCTTGCAGCGGCAGATGTTCGCAGATGTCCATCCCGGGCACGTTGGTCGGGATCGGATTGAAGACGCTGCGATACTCGACCGGCGCATCCGGCTTGAGATCGTACGTCTCCAGTTGGGACGGTCCGCCGTGCAGATAGAGCAGGATGACCGACGTGTCGCGGTTGGCAACGCCTGCAGCCGCGCGACCGGCGAGAATCTGCGGCAGCGTGGCCCCGCCGAGTGCCAGCGCTCCCACCTGCAGGAACTCTCGGCGCGGCAGCGGACCTGAGCAGTGTCGGTGCCTCATTTGTCCCGGTCCTTTCACGAGCCTCTGCCGTCGTCGGTCGAACGCCCCCCTTGTCATATTGGACCCGACAATCCGGAAGAACGCAACGGCGATTGGCCCCGGAGCAGCGCAGGGGGAAGCTTCCACGCAATGGCGGCGCTCGCTCATTTCCGAGTGGCTGGGGCGACGTTGCGGCAAGGGACGCATCCTCACATGGAACACTGGGGCGTGACGCGGTACGTTCGCTTCCCACGGCCCCAGAGTTCCGCGCCGCTCGCGACTCATCGATTTCAGATCGCCCCAGCCACCCACATCGTCAAGCGGCCCCACCCCGTTGCGGGCCTCAGTTCGTCGCTTGCGGTTTCGCACGCATCACAACAACCGTCAAAATCCCGCCGGGCGTCCCCCCTTGCGAGGATCGCTTGCGCCGGTCACCCCGTCCTTCGTCCTGACAACCGCCTGAGTCGCCGCCAGTTTCCCGCGAACTTTCACCACGTGCCCGCGTTGCTCGAGCGGCTCTTTTAGCGCGCGCGACAGCGCCGGTTCGACGAACAGCGTTGCAGGCAACCACTGATGGTGAAACCGCGGCGAGCGGACCGCCGTCTCGACATCCTGTCCAAAACGGACGATATTCAGCAGCACCTGTAGTGTCCCGCTGATGATTCGCGGCCCTCCGGACCCGCCGGCAACAATCGCCGCCTTGCCGTCCTTGACCAATATCGTCGGTGACATGCTGGAGAGCGGCTTCTTCCCGGCCGCGACGGCGTTGGCTTCGCTTTGGATCAGGCCGAATGCGTTTGGCTGGCCCGGCACGGCGGCGAAGTCGTCCATCTCGTTGTTGAGCACGATGCCGTACGTCGGCTCGACGACATAACTGCCGAACAGCGTGTTGATCGTCCCGGTGCACGCGACCGCATTTCCCTCGCGGTCGATCACACAGAAGTGGCTCGTCCCGCCATCCTCGACGGGCGCAAAACGTCCGTAGGCGCCCGTTGGCAGGGTGCGATCCGGGTCGATCTTCGCGGCCAATTGTTCCGCATGCCGGGTGCTGATCAAGTGGGCGACCGGGACGTCGGCGAAATCGGCATCCCCCAGAAACGCGGCCCGGTCCGCGAAGGCATGCTTCATCGCCTCTGCAATAAGATGCACCGCACGCGGGCCGTTGTGACCGAGGTTCGCCAACGAGACGTCCGGATGTTGTCGCTCGTACGCGGTCAGAATGTTGAGTGTTTCGATCAGGGCGACCCCTCCGCTCGATGGCGGCGGCATGGCGATCACATTGTAACCCTCGAAGGTTGCCCGCAACGGCTGCCGGACGACCGGCGTCATGGCGGCGAGATCCTCGCGAGCCATGATCCCGTTCTGTTTTCGCACCTCAGCAATGATCGCCTCCGCGACCGGCCCCGCCGAAAAACCGGACGCCCCCTCCGCAGCGATCCGTTCCAGCACTCCGGCCAACGGTGAGCGAAAACGGTCGCCCACATCGAACGGCTTCCCGCGATTGAGATACCGCTCGAACAGCGGCGCGAATCGAGAAGCGTAGTCCGCATGCGAGTCGAAATCCGCCAATACCTCCGCCTGTGCGGACCGAAACGTCTCATCGACGACGAACCCCTCGCACGCCAGACGAATGGCCGGTCCCAGCACGGTCTGCCGGTCGAGCGAGCCGTACTCCTTCAACGCGAAGCACAAGCCGGCGACTTCTCCCGGCACGGCGACCGCCAAACCTCCCGTGCGGCTCGCTCGTCCGTCCTCCGCGTCCCCTTTCCCTTTGACAAACATATCCCGCCGCGCTTGCCGGGGAGCTCGTTCTCGGTAATCGATGGCGACGGCACGCTGTTTTTCAGCGTCCCAGATCAGCATGAACCCGCCGCCCCCCAGCCCGCAGCCCTCCGGTCGCACGACGCTCAAGGCGAAGGCGGTCGCCACAGCCGCGTCGACGACGTTCCCGCCGCGACGCAGCATCTCGGCCCCCGCCTCGCTCGCCAGCGGATGGTCGGCCGTCACACAGCCACGAGCGAAGATCGCAGCGCTGCGTCGCGCCGCTGCGGACGCCACATCGCCCGTCTCCCCTGCAGTCCCGACGGTGAACACCAGCAGAGTTGTTATGAGCAGCCGCGAAATCCAACGTCGAGTCATCTCGTTGCCTCCTCTCGGCGACATCATAGCCCGGCTGTTGGGATCCGGCGACATCCCGCTCGCGCCGGTATCGCATCCACATGGCCGCCCATCTCGCATCGGTCGAACGAGGCGAGCGGAGCGCACAATTCGCGGTCACAGCTCCAACGGGAAGTTCGTCAGCCGCTCGACACCATCCGTGGTGACCACGTAGTTCTGTTCCAGGCGGATGCCGGCTTTCAGGTCCTCGGTGTACAGGCCCGGTTCGGCGGTGAAGGTATCGCCTTCCGCGAAGGTGTCGTCCCAGTGGGGATTGAGGTGCGGGGCGGTGTGGGGGAACAGGCCGAAGCCGTGGCCCAGGTGGTGGGAGAAGGCACCCGCGCGGTCCTCATCGAGCATGGCTTGGGCTTGATCGAACAGGTCGCGGCAGGAGACACCGGGGCGGACGGTTTGTTCCACCATGTCGAGGACGGCGACGATCGCTTCCCAGGCATTCTGCTGCTCGTCGGCCGGCTGCCCGGAAACGGCGATGGTGCGGCAGTTGTCGGCGTAGTAACCGCGATAGCAGGGCCCTAGGTCGAGGATGAACAGTTCGCCCTCCTGCGCGGCACGGCCACGGGGCGGGCCGCCGGGAGAGTTGCACTGGTAATCGTTGCCGAGGGGTGCGGTCAGCGGTTCGCCGGCGACCGCGACAGCAGCCGCGTGGAGTTGGCTGAAGACATCGAGTTCGGTGATGCCGGGGGCGATGATCTCCCGCGCGCGGGCATACATGGCTTCGGTGCAGCCGATGGCGCGGCGGATCATCGCCAGTTCGTCGGAGTCCTTGCGCCGACGCAACCGCCAGAGCACGGGGTCCATGTCGACGAGCCGGTCGCCGGATACGTTGGGGACGTCGAATGCCCGCAGCACGTGTGGGCAGCCGGCCGCGTATTCGATGCCCAGACGTTGTGAGTTTCGGCTGACGGCGTCGGCCAACGTCCGCGTCGCCGTTTCGAGTTGTTCCTGCCGCAGTGTGGAATGCCATTGTGCCTCGAAGGTGACGACGCGGTCAGCGGCGACGTCGTCCGGCTCGCTGTTGGGAGCCGCGAGCGTGCAGCGACCGTCCGCCTCCAGGCAGACGGCCGCCTGCATCAGCCGATGCGGGCGGAAGCCGGTGAGGTACTGGACGTTCTCATGCGAGACCAGTACGGCCCGGTCAACGGACAATTCGGCGAGCCGTTCGCACAGGCGTTGTTGGCGGGCTCGGCAGTGGATGGGATCAAGATTGAGCGGTTCGACAGACATGCGTATGGTTGTAGTCCGGCGGCTGACGGCGTTCAATGGTGGCGGTCGGCGTTGCCTCCCGGCTACCGTGTGCTATGAAAGACCGTTAGCCGCGAGCCAACGGCAAGCGATTGGGAGCGGTCGCAGGTCCATTAACAACAAACCAACTATGAAACCTATCCTCGTCATCGGCGGAGGCTCAATCGGCGAACGGCATGTGCGATGTTTCCAACGCACGGGGAGAGCCGACGTCTCGTTGTGCGAACTCAGCGACGATGTGCGAGAACGGGTAACGCAAACCTACGATCTGCGGCGGTCGTTCGCGTCGTTAGATGAAGCGTTGGAGCGGGAGCACGATGCGGCGGTTATCTGCACGCCAGCGCATCTGCATGTGGCGATGGCGGTGCAACTCGCCGAACGCGGGCTCGGGCTGTTGATCGAAAAGCCGCTCAGCATCTCTCTGACGGGCGTCGGAGAATTGGCAACCGTCGTCCGTGAAAAGAACCTCCCGGTGGGGATTGCTTACGTCACCCGTTCGCACCCGGCGCTGGCGGCGATGAAGCGGGCGATGGAGGAGGTGCGATTCGGTCGGGCGGTGCAGGTCGTCGCGACGTCGGGGCAGCACTTTCCGTTCTATCGGCCGGCTTACCGGGAGATTTACTACACGCGGCATGAGACCGGCGGCGGGGCGATTCAGGATGCGCTGACGCATGTGATGAACGCAGCCGAGTGGCTCGTCGGGCCAGCGACGCGACTGGTCGCTGATGCCGAGCATTGCGTGTTGGAGGGGGTCGATGTCGAGGACACGGTGCATGTCGTCACGCGACACCAGTCGGCATCTGACGGCGAAGTGCTGGGGTCGTTCAGTTTGAATCAACATCAGCCGCCGAACGAATCGAGCCTGACGGTCGTTTGTGAGCGCGGCGCGATGCGGCTGGAAGCGCATCGCCGCCGCTGGTTATCGTGCAGCGAACCGGACACCGACTGGACGGTGGAAGCAGAGTTCCCACTGGAGCGCGACGACCTGTTCGTACGGCAGGCGGAGTCGTTCCTCGACGTGCTGGATGGCACAGCGGACCCTCGCTGCACGTTGGCGGAGGGTGCTCAGACGTTGCGCGTGAACCTGGCGGCGCTGCGGTCGGTGAAAGAACGCCGCTGGATCGACATCGCGGAGATTGAGTCTCTGTCGGTGACAGACAATCTTGAACGAAACGGCTGAGACCTTTTGCATGGACCGCGGATGGCGCAGATTGAGCAGATGAACGCAGATTGACGAGAAGAACTCCGCGTGAATCAGCCCCGTCCGCGCCATCCGCTGCCTATCGCCAGCAATCCCGAGGCACGCCCGAAAACGGAAACCGATCCGCATTCCCCCTTCCGAATTCCAAACTCCCATGACTGAACCAACGTTTGACCAATTGTTCGACTTGACCGGCCGCGTGGCGCTCATCACCGGTGGCTCGGGGTACCTGGGCGGGGCGTTTTCCCGGGTACTCGCCGAGGCGGGGGCGAGTGTCGTGGTGGGGAGCCGCGATGCGGCCCGCGCTCAAGGTGTTGCCGCCGAATTGCCGACGCCCACGGGAGTGACTCATTACGGCGTCGAACTGGACCAGATGGATGAGGACTCTCTGAACAGGGGGTTCGACGCGACTGTGGAGGCCGCCGGGCAGGTGGACATCCTGATCAACAATGGCCATCAGGGGCATCCGCTCGACTTGACCAACGTCACCGCCGAAGCGTTCAGCAAGGACCTGCAGAACGCGACCGCCTACTTTCTGCTCGCGCGGCGGTTGCACGATCACGTCGTCGAGCGCGAGGCAAACGGGTCGGTCGTGATCATCGGGTCGATGTACGGTGTCGTCGGCTCGTATCCGGATGCCTATGCGGGAGTGTGCACGGCCAGTCCCGTGCAATATCACACGCTCAAGGGGGGGCTCGTCCACATGGCGCGGCACCTGGCCGTCTACTGGGCGAAGGACAATGTCCGCGTCAATTGTCTGAGCCCCGGACCGTTCCCCAACGAGAAGGCACCGGCTGAAATGGTCGAGCGGCTCAAGGGCAAGTGTCCGATGGGGCGGATGGGCGTCCCCCACGAACTGAAAGGGGCGTTGTTGTTATTCGCCAGCGATGCGGGCAGTTACATCACCGGCCAGAACTTGCTCGTCGACGGCGGCTGGACGGCGTGGTAAGCGCACATTGCGCAGACCGCGTCACAACCGTTTCGCCGCACATTCGAAATGTGCGGCTAAACGGTGGGGCGATGATTCATCGACGAATCACTTGGTCCGCCCACCATTTGGAGGAGCCGGACGGCGTTGTCGTGAAACATGGCCTGAATGTCGCCTTGCGACAACCCGACGGCCCGCGCGGCACGCTGCATGGCGCGAAGTTGCTCATAACGGGTGAAGGTCATGCGCGGATCACAATGCGACAGGTTGAGGCTGTGGTTCTGCTCGGACAGGTAGGCCCAGCCGTAGCCGAACGAGACGTACTTGCCGCGGAGGACGCCGACCGGCACATCGTCGCTGCCGTACATCACACGTCGGGGTCCGACGGTGCGGAGCAAAGCGGCGACGGCGTCGGTCTCGCAGACGGATGACGTGTCGAACCAGGTGTTGGGCATGTCCCGCAGGCGGTCGCCGGCCCGTTCGATGGGCCACGAGGAGTAGCTGCGCGCACAGTGGGCGAGGATCCATTTCGCGCCCGGATACTTCTGCGTCAGGTGTTCGAGATCATCGAGGTTTTGCGTGTCTCCGATGCCGTCGGGCCGGGAAAGGTGCATCATGACGAGCAGCCCCAGCCGGTCGGCGACGGCGATCTGATGTTCGGGCAGAAAGTCCGTGATGCGGCAGTGGACGGCGTCACCGGTCGACGCGTAGACGCGGTACGGTTTCAGGCCGATCAGCCCACGGGACTGGATCGTCGCCTCGACGTGCTCGGCGGACATGTCGGGGTGCACGAGCATGAGACCGGCGGATTGGCTGTGCGGTTTCAGGTCGTCTGCGATGTAGGCGTTGGACTCCTCGAAGTCGCAGCCGCCGTCGAAGGGGAAGGGGAACGCAAGCCGTTCGACCTGCCGGCCGGGCATGAGCAGCCGGTCGCACTCATCCAGCATCGCAAAGGTCACGTCCTCGAATCCCGGCTTCACAAACGCCCGGTACGGCCCCGACTCCTTGTCGGGAGCCGTGTGAAACGCCCAACGGTAAATGTGCGTATGGGCATCGAACACTTGCTCGGGGACGAACCCGTCGAGTTCCTCTTCCCAGATGCGGCGGTCGAGGTCGGTGATTTCGAGAAGGGGCATGGGCATTCAAACCTCAAGACACCCGGTGTCTCGAATCGAAAATGACGCCGAATCGAGAATGAGGTGTGAAGGAAGTGACGTAGGGTGGGCTTTGCCCACCAGCAATTTACCATGGGCGTGCAAGGGTCAGTGGTGGGCAGAGCCCACCCTACGATGACTTTATGTCGCCAGTCCCATTTGTGCGTGCTGCGATTCGAGGGCCGCTTCGTAACGGGTGAAGGCGGCTTCGTCACGCCGGCAACTCTCGCCGCGGAACACCTGGGCAAAGGCGCGGCGATTGCGGGTTGCGGAACGGTTGACGTCGGCGCGATGGATGGTTTCGCCGTGATGGACCAGAAGATCACCCGGTGCAACATGGATTTCGACCTCGCGGGCCTCGTCATCCGGTCCGTAGTCGGCGATGCCCTGGGAGAACCCGAGCACGCCGGTCCGCAGATGGGGGCGGATGCCTTCGAGATGCGAACCGCGGACGTATCGCAAACAGCCGTTTTCGGCATCGACGTCGTCGAGGGCGAGCCACAGGGTGAGCACGTTGGCGGGACGCAGGCAAAAGTAGAAGTTGTCCTGATGCGGCGGCGTGGGATGCTCGGTTCCCGGCGGCTTGTTGAACCACTCCGGTGCCTGGGATTCGCTCGGTTCGCCGATCAGTTCGCTGGCCAGCGACTGCCAACGTGGGTGCTGGCGATACCGGGCAAAGAACGGGTCGTTGCCCATGTGCTGTAACTGTTTGAGCGTCTCCGGCCGGGAGCGGTCGTGATAGAACGCGTCGCTGTCAGGAAGCGACGGCACAACCTCGGTGATGTAGCGGTCGAGATTCGCCCGCAATTCGGCGAATTCGTCCGACGGAAGAAACTGGCGGACGACAATGAATCCGTCACGGTCGAATTGGGCTTTGAGCGGCGATTCCGACATGATCGTCCCTTTTCCACAGTTAGACGGACCTAAGTCACCAGACGACGGAAGACGTCTTCCTTGAGCTCACACTCCAACAAATCATCGATCTTCCCGCAAGCGAGACCGTCGGCGATAATCCGGAACGTCTCCCGTGCCGCCGCGACCGTCTGCTCGATCTCCGCGTCGCCCTGGGCCGCGTTGAGGTAGAACGACGTGTAACCGTGACAGCCACGCTTGGCCATTTCCTGAATGTAGAGCGTCGACAGCTTTTGCTTGACGGCCGCATCGTCGATGTCGAAAACCAACTGCGGGTGGACGCTCACGCCTTCACAGCGAATGGGGGCACCGGTCTCCTGGGCGACGGCGCTGAGACGAGACTGGAGCGTGCGTCCCAGTTGGTCGAGTTTTTCGGGGACGTTGCGGCGGCGGACTTCGCGGAGCGTGGTGAGAGCCGCGCGGAGACCGATGGTGTCGCTCCAGTAGGTGCTGGAGATGAACATCCGCGCGGCCGGTTCCATGACCTCGCGGCGACCGACGACCGCCCCCATCGCATACCCGTTGGAGATCGACTTGGCAAACACGGCCATGTCCGGCTCGACACCCAGCACCGGCTGCACGCCACCGGGGGAAAAGCGGAAACCGGTCGAAACCTCGTCGAAGATCAACACGACGCCCGCTTCGCTGGCCAGTTTGCGAACCTCGGCCAGATAACCCTCCGGCGGCCATGCGGACCGCAGCGGTTCCATGATGACGGCTGCGACTTCACCCCGGTGGTTGTCGAGCAATTCCCCCAGCGCGGCTGCGTCGCCGTAAGGGAAGGGAATGGCCGTCCCCTCGAGACATTTCGGGACGCCGGTGGGATCGATGCCCGGAAACAGGTGGGCGTCGAGACTCTCGCCGGCGGACAGATTGGCGGCGAGGAACCAGTCGTGCCATCCGTGATAGCCGCTGAAGAGCACCTTATCCCGGCCGGTCGTGCCGCGGGCAATGCGGATGGCGACGGCACACGCATCGCCGCCCCCTTTGGCGTAGCGGACCATCTCGGCACAGGGGATGGCCGCGACGAGTTCTTCGGCCAGTTCGACTTCGAGTTCGTGATTGATCGAGTAGATCGTCCCCTTGCTGATTTGCTCGCGGACCGCCTCGTCGACCACCGGGTCGGCGTAGCCCAGGATAATGGCGCCGATGCCGCTCACCCAGTCGATGTACTCGTTGCCTTCGATGTCAACGAACCGCGCCCCGCTCGCCGACGCGGCATACACCGGAGAAACGCCATAGGCAAACTTCGATGGGCGGCGGCTCAGCAATTGCGTCCCCCCCGGAATCAGCCGGCAGGCCCGGTCGTACAACTCCATCGATTTCTGATTGCGCATTGTTTCATCAACCTGAGTTGCGTGCCGGGTGGTTGGCTGGAGTTCAGGCTTTAGCCTGCGTCTGGGACTCTCCTTCAGGATTTGCGTTTGCCAAACGTGTCAACACGCCAAGCGTTCACCGCGCCGCCTAAAGGCTGGACTCCAACGGTCCATTCAGGGCCCGTTGGGCGTTCTTGAAGAAAACGTCTGCCAGCGCAGCTTCGTCCGGGATCATGCGCTTCAGGAACTTCTGCAACTGCATGCTGTAACAGACGCCGTTGAAGTTTTCGCCCTTGCCGTCGCGGCAGGGACAATCGCTGCCGAACAGAATCTGTTTGCGGTGACGCTCCAGGAAGCCGGCGGTGAAGTCTTCATCGCGGGAGAGGGCATTGAACCCGCTGCCGGCGGACAGGTCGGCGTAGAGGTTGGGATAGTCTCCCATCAGCCGGTCGAGCAGCCCGCCCGGCTTGACCGGTCCGGTGGGGTACAGGGATTCTTCGGGGGGCGGCACATCGGCGCTGATGTTGGCCCACCAGGTTTGGGCGTGTCCGATCATGCGCACCT
Organism: Planctomycetaceae bacterium; assembly: GCA_029259845.1. GTDB lineage: Bacteria > Planctomycetota > Planctomycetia > Planctomycetales > Planctomycetaceae > JAHBXU01. Next base: position 43,947 of record JAJDEI010000221.1, read on the forward strand.
GTTTGTACCGCTTGAGGTATGTCTCCAGGTGGTCGGCGATTCCCTGGTTGTAGCCGCCCGCTCCATCCTGAAAGTGAATCGTGATCGGCCAGTTGAGTTCGTCACACAGGGCGATGACCGCTTCGACCCGCTTGTCGCCCAGCGGCAGGTGTTCCTTCTGTTCGCCGATGCCGCGGCATCCCAGCAGATGGTACGCCCGCACACGGTCGAGGGCGTCCGGGCGGCGGATGTCCGTCTGACAGAACGGGATGATCCGATCGGGATACTGAAAAAACGAGTGCAGCACCGTCTCCGACTTGAGCGTGACGCCCCCCTCGCCGGTTTCCAGCGGCAGGATAAACGCCTGCGTGGTGCCGGTGCCGTCCATGTGACGGATCGTGTCGTCGATCGAGCGGTCGTAGTGGTTGATGTGCAAATGGCAGTCGATCAACTGCGGCCCGCCGTCTTGCTCCTCAACAGACGGTTCGTCTGCCCGTGCAGTCCGGGTTGTCGCGGCAGCGGCGGTGCAGGCGAAGGCGGAGGCCGCGAGAAAATCGCGTCGGGAAAACGAAGCGGTGTTCGGCATGGGGAAGACGCTTTCTGTTGCGAACGGCAGAGGCCAACAATGCGGCTCTCCCTATCGTAACGTCAGCGGCGTCCGTCGTAGAGTCAGGGCGGTTCAAAGATGGAAGCTGGGCAACCTCGTCACCCGAAGCGTCAGCGAGGGACGAATCGCTCACTCACGTTCGCTTCCTCGCTGACGCTTCGGGTTACGATTGAGCTTGTCCCGGTCGGTCCTCTCCCAAGTGAAACCTTGAATGGCCCTGGTCGTAGAGCCTGGGGGATTGACACCTCCCTCCCAAGCCGACGGCTCTGCCGTCGAACCGATGTCATTCCCCGTACCCAAATGCCGCGCGTCGCTTGTTCCCAAACGCCTTGTACTCCTTGTTCCCAAACTCCGGTTTGGGAACACACGTTCTCGAAGCTCTGCTTCGCGACCCTCCATGTGACATCACGCCCGCTGAGTGAATCACGAGAAACGGAGTTTCTCGAAAGGCATTCCCAAGCCGGAGTTTGGGAACGAGATGCCGTTAGGGCGCGGGGATCGGCGCGGCGTTTGAGACAGGCGTGGTCTCGTCCCAGACGTACCAGTGGGGGAACACGTACACCCAGTAACCGGCAGGGTGTCCTTCCACGTCGGAGGCGTCTTTGCGTCCGGCGTCGTAGTAGTCGCCGTAGCGGTCGAAGTCGGCAGGCCGATCGAACTTATCGAGCAGCTTCTGATAGCGACCACCGACGGACGCCTTGTCGCGCGCCTCCCGTGACGACAATTGCGGCGGCCGGGGAGAGGCCGTGCCGGCCGCCTTGCGGAACAGGCTGCGGGCTTGGAGGACGAGTTCGATGAACTCGTGCCGGTCGCCGGTCGGATCGTCTCCCATCGCACCGCGGGCCAGTTCGAGCACCCCCTCGATGCTCGACTGTCCGCGATACGACGAGTTCCGCAGAATCATCCCGAACGACGCCACCGCGGCCGCCCACTGCAGATCCGCCGAGGGGGACTCGCCGCCCGGCTTGTCGGCAAGCGGGAACTCCAGTTTGACACTTTCGTCGGAATCCAATGCGCTTAGCCGCGACCCAACGGGGAGCGCTGGCTTGTAACGCAGTTTGACAGTGAGGAGCTCGGTTGAGAGTTGAGGGTTGACGGTTAACGGTTGAGAGTTGAAAGGTGGCGCTTCCCGTTGGGGCGCGCCTAACGGGGGCGTCCCTGCTCCCTGGTACTTCAACGGATCGACGCCCGGCGTCTCGCTGGCCGGTTTCGCAGCGTCACTTCCCGGCGGCACAACCTCGTACAACGCCGTCACCGAATGCCCCGCTCCCAGGTCACCGGCGTCGATGCGGTCGTTGTTGAAGTCTTCGGCGTCCAGCGCGCGGTTTTCGTAGCCGATCAGCCGGTAGACACCGACTCGGGCCGGGTTGAATTCGACTTGGAGTTTGACGTCCTTGGCGATCGTGTAGAGCATGCCGCTCAGTTCGTCGAGGAACACCTTGCGGGCCTGACCCAGACCGTCGATGTAGTGGTACTGGCCGTTGCCGTGATCGGCGATCTGTTCGAGCTTGGCGTCCTTGAGGTTGCCGGTGCCAAACCCGCAGATGCTGAGGAACACGCCCGTGTCCCGCTGTTCGGAGATCATCCGCACGAGCGGGGCGTCCGCACTCTGGCCCACGTTGAAGTCGCCGTCGGTGCAGAGGATCACGCGGTTGGTGCCGCCCGCCATGAGGTGCTTGGAGGCGACGTCGTAGGCGAGCTTGAGGCCCGCTTCGCCATTAGTCGAGCCGTTCGCTTCCAGCGAATCGATCACCGCCATGATCGCATCGCGATGCTCTCCGGACGTGCTGTCGAGGATCAAGCCAGCGTCATTGGAATACGTGACCAGGGCGATGCGGTCGTTCTCGGTCATCTCCTCGACGAGCAGCCGCAGCGACTCTTTCACGAGAGACAGCTTGTTCTCATCCCGCATCGAGCCGGACGTGTCGATGAGGAACACGAGCGACGTGGGCGGCCGGTCGGCGAGGTCGATCTCGCGTCCCTTCAGGCCGATGCGGACCAGCCGGTGCGTCGGGTCCCACGGACAGGCGGCCGCTTCCAGGAGGACTCGCACCGGATGCTGATTGCGCATGTTTGGAATGGAGTACGAGAAGTAGTTGACCAACTCCTCAATCCGCACCGCATCCGCCGGCGGCCAACGTCTATCATCCATCAGGAACCGCCGCACGTTGGCATACGACGCCGTATCGACATCCAACCCAAACGTCGACAGCGGCTCCTCCACCGGCGAAACAAACGGGTTTTCGACGATGGGAGCGTACGCCTCCGTATCGGGGGCCCACCCGATGAGGAATCCACTGTATATCGGCTTCAGGCCCAGACTCCTTGCCTCGTGTTCCTCAAGCTCGCGGTTGTTCCGCCGCAGGGGATCGTACAACCACCCCGTCTGCGGACTCGCCCCGTTGGATGCGACAATCCCGTCGCCGATCAGAGGAATCCCAAGCTCGGTCGACCCTTGCCGAAATGGAACATCGAGAATGGCTCCCAGGATTTCGGAGTTGCCGTTTAAGGAATTGATGTTGATCTTACCGGGGGTTTGTTTCTGGCGAGTTGCCAGGTTCGGCAGCGGCCCGGCGGGATTTGCCGGGATCGGTTGACCAACCGCATGCATCTGTTGGCCGATTTTGTCGGACGCCGACCCGTCCCCGTTCGTATCGGCTGGCTGATACGCCGCCGGAGGGGGCATTTCGGTTTGGGGTCCGCTGTAGTTGCCTCCCAAGCCTCGACCGTGGGCCGCACCGGCCGTTCTGGGTGACGTCGTTCGAGCCCCGTCGTTTTGGCCGTTCGCGGCTTCGCGTGGGGATTGACTGCTTATTCTGGCTTGTGTGTGGACCTCCCGCGGGACGTCGTGGATCTGGCTCCAAAAGCGGTCCTCCTTGCGACTCCCCAAAGCTTGATTGCGCTCATTCCGATAGGCGAACTTGCTCTCAATGTACATCTGAATCGCGTTCGGATCGTCCGGAGCCAACTCCTTTGCATTCCTGGCGACGGCGTGGGCTTCGGCGAACCGCTTTTCGTCCATCAGTTGGTTGAAGTCTTCGGCAATGTTGGCAATCTCCGGATCAACGCCGGTCGGTGTCCGACTAACTCCGCTCAAAGCCGGCACTCCCGCCAGAGAAAGAGCCGACCCTGGCATCGTCGTCGATGAGTCTGCGGGACCGCTCGTCGGGTCGGCTGCGAGCCCAAGGCGGGCGTAACTGTTGACGGGATTCCTCACGATGTCCGGAACCGCTTCTTCTCCCAACTGTTCGATGATGATGCGCGGTGTGACCCCTAATATCACTTGTCCGTTCTGGTTCTGGTCGACTGCTTCGCGCGATAGATCCTCAACGCCAAACAAGTGAAGATGGCTCTGGACGGGATCAGTGAAATCGTGGGCGACGTCTGTGTTGAGCGCAAGCAAATCGGTGTTGCCATCGCCGAGCGTCATGGCGACGCCTTGTGCTGGGTGGTGTGCATCGAAGGGCACTACGAGGGCAGCAAGGACCGCTGTCGACACCGCGACAACGGCGAGTAGTGCGGTGATGGCCGCGCGACCGTGCGAATCTTGTCCGTGCGAATCTTGGCCGTGGGACGCTTGGCCGTGGGACGCTTGGGTCCGGAGTTTGGTGGGGAGCGTTGCGGACGCGGGTGAGCGGCGGGGCGTTGTGTCGCGGATTATGGCAGCCGCGCGGATCGACGCACGCTGGGCTTCGGTCAGCGCGGGTGACGGTTCCGCCTGGAGCGCCTCGAACAAGCGGGCTGTGGTGTCCCGCAGGTCGTCGACGAGGCGGCGGCTCTCCGCACAGACGGCGAGCCGGTCTTCAACGTCCGCACGTTCTGCGGCGGACAGTTCGCCGAGGACGTAGGCGGTCAGGCGGGGGTCGTCGGGATTGAACGGTGTTTCGGGCATGGGTCTGCTCCGCGGTGTTGGAGTTCAGGCTTCAGCCTGCGGCGTGTTGATGTTTGTCACCCGAGTTTCGTTTAGCCGCACATTTGAAATGTGCGGCTAAACGAAACCTAGTTCTCGTGGTTCAGTTGTTCGCGAATTTTCTTGAGGCCGGTGTGGATCAGGAAGCCGACATTGGAGTCGCTCAACTGGGTGACGGCGCTGATCTCGCGATAACTCAGTCCGTGCTGAAACTTCAGGCGGATGCATTCCTGCTGGTTGGGCGTGAGGTCGCCGAGACAATCGAGAATGTTGGCAACAGACTCACGGTTTTCGGCGGCTCGGTCGGGGGGCGTTTCGCGGCTGTCGGAGTCCATCAACGTCGGTTCTGCGAGGGCCGTCATCCGTGATTCCTTCCGTCGAATATCGAGTGCCTGATTCCGGCAGACCGTGTACAGCCATTGCGCCAGATGCCCGTCCATAGCGGCGGCATCCTCGCGGCACAGCTTGAGAAACGTCTCCTGGACAACGTCGCGGGCCCGGTGCGGGTCTCCGGTGATCCGCTGCGCGTACCGCAGCAGCCGTCCCTCAAACCGGTTGAGGGCGGCGGAGACCCACTCCTGCCCAGCGTGTCCATTGTTGCTCATCGCTGAGTGTTGCTCATCGCTGAGTCCGCGACTTGGTCTGCCCGCTCAACGAATCGACGACGGCACGTCTTAGGAAAGAATTCCGGAGAACGCCCGATTTTTCCAGATTCGAGGCAGGGTGGCCCAGCCGCCATCGATGCATCGACACTTATGCCTGCCAGAACTGGGACTTCTGTGGGGCCCGATAGCGGACGTCGAGGTGTGGGGTCGCCAGGCGGACCTGATCGGAGGCGAGCGACTTCATTGCAGCGGCGACGAGGCCGGTCGTCAGCAGGGTGCGTTCGATGGGATAGGGAGCTTTGCCGGTGACGAACATCTCTTCGGCTTTGGACATCAGCGCGGCCGAATAAACGACGTTGGGGTTCGGCGGGAGATAGAACAGGGTGGAGACTGGTTGCGACTCCCCCGTGAGCTTGGCGGCGAAGGTGAAATCGTCCACGAGGCCGTTCATCATCAGCATGGTCGCTTTCAGGCCGTCGGCGTGCTCGTAACGGTAGAGGATCGGCTCGGCGACCCACGCGCGGATTTGTTCGTCGGTGGGATAACGATCGCTGTAAGACTCGCCCTGGTGGAGCGTCTGCGAGCGGGAGAGGCACGCTTCGAACAACTGCGGGTCCCAGCCGCCCTCTTTCCAGGAGCCGGCGTTCATCGCGCCCCAGACGGCGTCGCCGCGGATCGCCTGCATGGCAACGACGCCGGACTCGCCCCCCTTTCGTCGCTCGGCCATGCACTGCAGGACCTCCAGCGCATGAAAGTCGTAACTGTCGACCCCGCCAATGGCGACGCACATGATCTCCTCGACGTCGGCACCATACGGCATGTCGATCGACGGCATCCGCCACGTCATCGGCAGCGACGACCCGGCGAGGAATGGGAACTTCATCTCGCGGGAGATGCCGACCATTTCCTCGGCCCACTTCCAGTTCCAGGAGAGGTGTTTGTCGTTGAAGATGGGCGTCGTGCGGCCATCTTCGCGGAACACGTCGGTGACCTGCTTGAAGAATTCGTAACGGGGGTACTTCTTCTGGCCGATTTCGTTGTTGGGATAGTTGCCGTGCTCGCCGATGATGAGCACGGCATCGACGGCGAGTTGGTCACCGCCGTTGCGGACGGCCTCCGCGATGCTGGGGTAGATCTTGAAACCAAACTGCTTTTCCCGATCGCGGCTGAGGTCGTTGTCCGGGAACTGATCGACGTAGGCAGCGACGACGTCAAACGGCGGGTGATGCCAATGGCCGTTGATCGGATACCCGGCGAGGAACCGCTCCGCCATATGCCAGGCATGGGAATGGAATCGCCATTCGGTGGTAACGACCGCCATCTTGCGGCGACCGGACCCCGACGGTGCAGCGGCGGCGGCAGACGTGGCGGTGGAGGCGAACGGGGCTGCTGCGCAGGCGGCTCCCAGAGTGCCGAGAAATGTGCGACGGTCGATCATGGTTGCTCCTCTGGTTGTCCAGGGCGGCTGTTCGGCGGGGAGGGTAACAGTTCGAGGGTGTACTGCGGTCGTTCCGGCATCATCAGGGCTGCATGAGCATAGTAAGGATAGACGCTCCACTCCACACAGGCGACGATGTCCGGCTGCCCGTCGCCGTCATAGTCGCCGGGCCATGCGTTGGGGCCGTGGTTCGTGATACGAATCGGCTCGCCGAAGCAGCGCATGGCGACCGGCGGTGCGAACTGCGGGTCGGTGGGCGTGCCGGTGTTACGAAGCAGATAAATGCTGCCGCCGTCCAGCGCGCCATGATGGGCACCAGCGATGCTGTACATCAAGTCCTGCAGCCCGTCCTGATCCCAGTCGACGGCCCGGAACGACTCCGTCCAGTGCGCCGTCCGCCCGACGATCGCATCGTTGATCGGCGTGCCGTCTTCAAGTTTGAGGACCGGTCCCTTTCGCAACCTCAGCGAGCCGTCTTCTCGCCGAAATCGCTCGAACAGTGTGGCGACCCGTTTGTAACCGTCGTGCGTGACAAGGTCCGGCAGATTGTCGCCGTTGAAGTCGGCGATGGCGACGCCGGTCCGCCAGAAGAACGGCTGCTCCGGTTCGAGAGGGTACACGCCATTGTTGGAGCCGGGGTTAGCGGCGCGTGTGGCGGAAAGCGCCCGCAGCTCGGCCGTGTCCGCGAAGCCATCGCACTCGATCTGTCGCCGTTCTGCGAACCGCGGCTGCTGCTGCGTGCCCACGTTTTTGTACCAGTACAGGCGATTCGTCTCATTGGGCAGCACGAGGTCCGGTAACCCGTCTGCGTCCCAGTCGACGAAGTCCGGGTAGGGATACCCCATGTCGTGCCCATTCGGGGGATCGCCGAGCAGCTTGTTACGGATGAGGCGAATCGGCTCGCCGTCCGCCAGGATGAACTGCGGCTCCGCATACGCCGGCTTGGTCCGCGTGCCTTCGTTGATGACGATGCGAGGCCAACCGTATCCGCCGCCGACGAGCAGGTCGACGTCGCCGTCTGCGTCCCAATCACACAAACAGGGCCATGCCTGATCGCTGAGCGACAGCACCGCAGAGCGCGACTCAGCCCGTCCCCGCCGCTCAAACTTCGGAGCCTCCGCATGTGCGACGAGCCGAAAAAACGAGATCTCCTGGAACGCGTTGTGCTGCACGAGCAACCCGGTCTCGTCGCCGTCACGGTACGTCGAAACAGCCGTGCCGAGCGGGGCGTCGATGTCCTCCATGAGTTGCTCATCGCCAAACTGCGGCGGGTCGCCGCCGAGGTTCTTCCGCCAGGCGATGCGATAGAAGTCCGGCTGGACTGACTCGCCGCCGTGCAGGCAGATGGCGTCCCGCTTGTCGTCCCGGTCGACGTCCAGAAAACAGGGTTGCCGGCCGGCATTGAGCGGAACCGGTGCCGCTGGCTCGAACGGCCAACCGTTGGAGTTCGTGTTCCGCACATACTTCCCATCGACGACCAAATCGATCGCTCCGTCCCCATCCAAATCGACGGCGCGGCACGCCTGCCAACCACTGACGGTCGCCGATCCTGCCGGCTTGAACACGGGCATCCCGCCAGGGTCGCGTTCACCCGTGTTGAGGAAGAACCCGGCAGCGGTTGCTCCCTGGCGGGTCCTGACCAGATCGATGAGACCGTCCCCGTTGAAGTCGGCGAACGCCGCGGCCATGTAGATATGACTGAAGAACCTTCGCTCACCGTCGTCGTATCGCAGCCGTGTGAGATCGCCGAACTCGAGCACGGAGTTCTCCCCCGCGCGCGGATAGCAAATGACGCCGTCCCAAGGCGAGCCGGGGCGATAGGCGTAGTTCCAGGTTCCGACAAGATCAGCAGTCCCGTCACCGTTCAGATCGTGCAGGCCCATCGAGTAGAACAGCGTGATCGGTCGCGGGACGCCGGCGTTGTAACGCAGCAAATCGCCCACTCCGACAGCCGGCACCTGAGAGGGCGGCTGAAGGGGCGGTCGCTCGCTCACCGTACGGAACCAGATTTCGAATCGCGTGTGCTGACGATCGGCAATGACGAACTCGACGCGGCCCCGATCGCCGTCGGCGAAGTCCTCCGTAATTGCATGCGGCACACGCTCGCCGGTCGCCATGTTCCAGACCTCGATCGAGTTGGGATCGAACACGCCGTCCCGCTTTGCTTCGCGAACGAAGGCTCCGAAGTCGATCGTGGGATCCATCGGCGTGTGCGAGAACTCCAGCGCGGTCGTCGCCGTCAGCCGGAGGGAGACGGATCCTCCTTCATCCGCCAGAGCAGCAGACGTCAGCATGGCCAGCAGTGTCAGCGAAGAGATTACGCGGCGTCTGTTCATTAAGTTTTGTCGCTCGTGCTTCGGCGTGCAGTCCTGAGATCGCGAGTGTACCCTGAACGGTCGCTGGTCCTCCACACACGGACCGTCAACAGAGAGTTTTTCAAGAGAATAAAATGCCTTCATCGGTCACCTTATTGCGTTTGTTGGTGAAGTTCGCTTGCGGCGCCTTGGTCGTGGCGGGAGCGCCGACGAGGGTTGCCGGAGAGGTGCCGGCCGAGCTGCGGCCATGGCTGGAATCTCCACAGGATTGGAAGCGGGATACGGACGGGCCGATCGTGTCTTTGGGCGAGGAAGGGACATTTGACGACACGCATATTTTCGCCCCCATGGTGGCGCACGATCAGGGCGGCTATCGATTGTGGTATTGCGGATCGTCCGGCCGCGTCGCCAACCGTGTGTTCGATCTCGGCTTGGCGACGAGCAGCGATGGTCGCAGCTTTGAGAAGCACGAGGAGAATCCGGTATACCGATTTGGTGACAACAAGCACTCGATCCTCACACCGACGCTGCTGAAAAGCGGCGATGGATCAGTGCTGCGGGAAAACGGCAAGCTGCGGATGTGGTTCAGCGCGACATGGTTCGCCGGTGGGTCGGGACGGCACACCCTGCACGAAGCAACCTCGACCGATGGTATCCACTGGTCACAGCCGTCTCGCCCGCTGATGGAGAATGCCTATGCGCCGAGCGTTCTCAAGACCGTCGACGGTTATCGCATGTGGTTCGTCGACGTCTCGGCCGATCCCTGGGTGATTCGGCACGCATCAAGCAAGGACGGACGTTCGTGGAAGGCGGCCGCAGCGCCGTGTCTCGTCCTTGATCAGACTTGGGAGTCGAAGCGGCTGTTCTATCCGACCGTACTGAGGCTCGACGATGTGTACTGCATGTGGTATGGCAGCTACGGGACGGAGCGACAGAACACAACGGCACTGGGGTTTGCCGTGAGTAGGGACGGCTTGCATTGGGAGAAACACGCCCACAACCCGGTCTTCCGACCCAAACCGGAGCGCCCGTGGGAGTCGCATTACGTTACGAGCCAGTCGATCATGCGGTTGCCGGATGGGTCGCTGCGGATGTGGTATGCCAGCCGCAAGGAGCCGCCGTTTGTCAATAAGTATTTGGCCATTAACACGGCTGTGTGGAGACGTGCGCCGCGTTGACACATCGTGCTCGGCGAACCACGGGTGAATTACGGCATCCTCCTCGCCAAGAACCCTGTGCCTGACGATCACGTGACGATGCTGCACCTGCGACGCCTCAATCACACCGGACTGGCGGACCATGATCCTGGCCGCGACCGCCGTCTGACGGAAACGGGAGGCGAGTCGTCAGCGAAGCCCTCACCGGAAGCGTCCGCGGGCAGCATCCGCGGGCAGCATCCCCTGATTACGAACCATCGCCCGATAACAACGAGGTCCAACGACGATGAGAATTGCTACGTTGATTATGGTATTGATGTTGGCGGATTCGCTAGTGCCGGCGGCAGACAATGTGACCATATCCCGCGTTGTCGGTCCGGAAGTGTCTCGGCGATATAAGCACCCGGCGACGATCACCGAACTCGACAACGGCGATTTGTACATTGCTTATTACGGCGGCGACGGAGAGTACGAAGGAGATACGGCCGTCTACGGCATGCGGCTTGTCAAAGGCACCAACGAATGGACGGAGCCGGCCATCATCGCGGACACCCCCAATCGCTCCGAGGGCAACGCGGCCGTCTGGCAGGGTCCGGACGGGAACGTCTGGCTGTTCTACATCACCAACTACGGTCCCACATGGTCCTCCGCAAGGATCAAGTACAAGGTCTCGAATGACGGGGCCCACACGTGGTCGGATTCGTCCATGCTGTCGTTCGAGCAGGGCACGATGGTCCGGAGTGCACCCATCGTGCTCAACGATGGCAACTACCTGCTCCCGGTCTATCACGAGACGGGTGAGGACCGCGAAGGGACGGCATCCGACACGTGTAGCTACTTCCTGCGGTACGATCCCCACGAGAAGACCTGGACGCCGACGAACCGCATCAACTCCGAGATCGGCAATCTGCAGGCTTCACCGGTCCAAATCGATGACAAGTATCTCATCGCTTACATCCGTCGCGGCGGGCGTTTCGGACCGAAACCGGACGGTGTGACGTACCGCTCCGAATCGCGTGATGGCGGTCTGACCTGGAGTCGCGGCGAGCGGACCTCATTCCGCAATCCGAATTCGGCGGTCGACTTCATAAAGCTCCGCAACGGGCACCTGTTATTGGTCTTTAATGACAACAACGAAGGCAAGCGGATGCCCCTCACGGTCGCCATCTCCACCGACAGCGACAAGTCATGGCCACATCGCCGGGACATCTACAACAAGCCGGGTGACACGTCCGCCTACCCGTGCGCCATCCAGGCGAAAGATGGCAAACTCCACATCGTCTTCACGTCCGGCCGCCGCACGATCATCAACCACGCCGTGTTCGAGGAGTCGGCGATTCTCGGTCATACCGTCGAACGGGACTGATCGGTGACATGCCACAGGGAGAATCTTTATTCCGAACCGTCATCGACCACCAAGATGCGATCGTTGGTACGTTGAGAAGGGAGCATGTATCCGGCGGCGATCGGAATATCCGTCGAAGGGAAGCCATGTCGCCGAGTGAACGGGGCATCGGCAACTTCCCATGCATCTTTCTCTTGGCCGTTTGACGACGAACACCGCGCCGGTCACACTGGGCGACGCACGGGCCATGATGAACGGGATCAGGGAGCCACAACGATGACAGACGATGCGCAGGCCGACACCAAAAACGACGCCCAAGGTCCCGCTCGTTGGTTGCGGTCCATTGGGCCGGGGCTGGTGACGGCCTGTGTTGTCATCGGGCCGGGGAGCATTTTGACCAGTTCCAAAGTCGGAGCGACACACGGGTTTGCGATGGTCTGGGTGGTGATCGTGGCCGTGCTGTTTATGTTGGTCTACATGACGCTGGGGGCGCGGCTGGGCGTCGTCACCGGTGAGTCGGCCGGCGACCTGGTGGCGAGAACGGCCGGCCGGCCTCTGGCGGTGCTGATCGGTTGCGGCGTGTTTTTTATCTCGACCGCGTACCAGGCCGGCAATAACGTCGGTGTTTACTCCGCATTTGAATCGTATGTGCGCGAGTGGGCCGTCCCTGCCGAAGGAGAGGCTGCGGCGACGTCGGTGGGACTGTTGGCGGATGCAGTAGAGCAAGGACAAGCGGAATCCGAGCAGTTCTTGAAACGGATTCTTGCGGGACTGTTGGTCGCATTCAATGTGTTTGGAATCGCGTTCCTGTTTGCGTTCAAAAACCTCTATCGGGCCCTCGAACGACTGATGTCGGTGTTCGTCGGGGTCATGCTGCTGGCGTTCGCGGTGAATCTCCTTTTTGCGTTTGCTAACCGGACGCCGGTCGAAGCGGGTGTGGCGGCCGAGTCCGGTCCGATCCTCAGCCTGTCGTTGCTCGGACTGGTGGGGACCACGTTCGTCGTTTCGGCAGCGTACTATCAGTCGTACCTCGTTCGCTTCCGCGGCTGGGGCGAGAAAGAACTCAAGAACGGACTGATCGATGCCCGCGTTGGTTCGTTGCTGATGGCCCTGATCACCCTGATGATCATGTCCAATGCGGCGGTCGTGTTTTACGGCAAAATCAGTGGCGACGAACTGCGCAACGTGGGGGACATCGCTGCCCAGCTGGAGTCGGCGTTCGGACCGAAAGGGCGGGCTCTGTTCTGTCTCGGACTGTTCTCGGCGGCGTATTCGTCGTTTCTCGTCAACTCGATGATCGGCGGCTTCATCCTGGCGGACGGGTTGGGCCTGGGGAACAAGCCGAGCGATCTCTGGCCGCGGCTGATGACCGTCGCCGTGCTGCTGACCGGGATGGGAGTCGCCCTGTACGTGATCAAATCCGAACATCAGCCGGTCGCCGCCATCGTGGCTGCCCAGGCGCTCACCGTGCTCGCCGCGCCGTTGATGGCGGGTGCCCTGTGGTGGCTGACATCGAAACGCGAACTGATGGGCGAGCACGTGAACGGTCCGGGCACGCACATCCTCGCCGGCCTGGGATTCGTCCTGCTGCTCGCGATGGCCTATCGGATTGCGACGGTGAATATCCCCGAGAAGCTCGAACAGTTACGCTCAGCACCCGCGGTTACGTCGGTGTCATATCAGAGCCCGGAGCGTTAGCGACCGGACAGCAACCGGCGCGCGGCATGGATGTTCGCGATGGACCGCAACACGAAGCCCGACGACAGCAACGCTCGACGTTCGACCCCTTTGCCAGAGAGAGACCCATGAACACGATCGATTTCATCAAGAGCGGACTGGAATCCAGCAAAGGCTGGGCGACCGGCCTGTTGGAGGATATGCAGGATGCGCCGCTCACGATACCGACGCCGAACGGCGGCAACCATCCGCTGTGGGTGCTGGGGCATTTGACCTACAGCGAGAGCTTTCTGTTCGACGAAGCGATCCTCGGCAAACCGAACCGATTCGCCGAGTGGGGCGAGCTGTTCGGAGCCGGATCGACACCCGTCGCCGAGGCGGACCGTTATCCGTCGATGTCGGATTTGTTCTCTCAATGGGAGACCATTCGGGCGGAGGCGGTCGCCCACCTGGAATCACTGACGCCGGACGATCTCGATCAGCGGAGCCATGCGCCGGAGGAGTACGGGCCGATGTTTGCAACCGTCGGATCCTGCTACGGGGCGATGACCGGGCATCCCCAATACCACGCCGGCCAGGTTGCCGACGCCCGCCGTGCTGCCGGGAAGCCGTTGTTGTTCCTCTAATCGCGAGATCCCGTCGAACGCCCGTTTGACGCGGGCATGCCTGTCTTCCGTGAGATGACGGTCGGCGATCAGTCGTTGTGTTCGACGCGCTCATTCCCTGCCAGGCATGAACTCCGCCAGAGATCGAGTGTCGCCCTCATGCGTGCGACGATCTCCGGGTGTTGGCCGGCGATGTCGGTCGTCTCTCCGGGATCGTCCAACAGATTGAACAGCAGGTATGTGTCTTTGTCCTGGGTCACAACAGACGACTTGTCGTTTCCTTCGGTCATCCCGGACGGATAGTGCACAAGTTTGTATCGGTTGTCTGAGAGCGCCAATTTGCCGCGAAAGACGAAGGCGATCGGGTCCGGACGCTCGGCCAGTGTCCCGTTGAAGAGTGGCAGCAGACTGATGCCGTCCAGCGGGCGGCGGTCCGGCAATTCGAGACCGAGAATGTCCAGGATCGTCGGCAGGTAGTCGCTGGTGACTGCCGAAAAAGCGGTCGTGCCGGGCGTGATCGTGGCGGGCCATTCGATGAGTCCCGGCACGCGGATACCCCCTTCGAACAGGTCCCGTTTCCGCCCGCGATAGGGCCCGGCGGAACCGGGAGCCGCCCCGTTTCGCCCCTCCGGACCGTTGTCGGAGCAGAACGTGACCAGCGTGTTCTCTGCGACGCCGACCTCTCGGAGCGTGTTCCGTAATCGGCCGATCTGCTCATCCAACGCAGTGATACAGCCGTAATAGTTTCGCTGGTCAGAGCCGTAGTCCGCATACCGTTTTGCATGCTCCGGCCCCGCAACGACCGGTCGGTGCGGGGCATGCAACCACACAATCGCCAGGAATGGCTGTTGCTTCCGGGCCGCGCTGCGAATGAAGGGAACCGCCCGATCCATGATGATCCGCGAATCGTCCCCTGCGAGATTGTCCGAGACGATCTCGCCGCGTTGGTTCCAGTAGTGTGTCCCATAGGCGATCGCCTGGGACTTGTCTGCCAGGAAGTCCCAACCCTTGCCTCTGGCGGAATCCTTCGGTTTCAGCAGGGGGTCGTACGTCGGCACTTTAGCCTCGGTACTGAAGCAGACATCGAATCCGTTCTCCCACGGGGGGGAGTAGTGTTCGATGTTGCGACCGCCGCCGCGATTTGAGTCCTTCACGGTTTTCGTCAACGTTCCCAGATGCCACTTGCCGAAATGGCCGGTCGCGTAGGCTCGCTGCTTGAGCAGTTCGGCAAGTGTGAGTTCACCCGGCAGCATGTGACCCGAATTCGCTGTCAGGACGCCGTACCGCGAGGGATGCCGCCCGGTGATGACCGACCCCCGCGTCGGACTGCACCCCGCCGATGCGGCATAGAATCGCGTGAACCGCAACGCGTGCTCGGCCATGTCGCCCAGGTGGGGCGTCTGGATCACCTTGTTCCCGTTGAACCCGACGTCCCCCCCAGCCGAGGTCGTCGCTCATGATGAGCACGAAATTCGGCCGGTCCTCTGTCGCCGCATCCGCCGAACCGGCAAAAACGAGTGACAGTAGGACGACGGCAAACGGTATTCGACGGATTCGCATGGCAGGTGTCCACGGCTGGAGGTGTTGCACGATTGGCTTGTCAAGTTTCGAGTTGAGTGCTGGAGTTCAAGCGGTCGCTTGTTCTGGCAGCCTGAAGGGTAAAGTCCAACCTGAGTTCTCGATTTGACAAGGCACCATGCTGTTGCACGGATCGGCGAATCGCAAGCCGGGGGGAGAAACGTTAGCATGCAATATATCGAACTCCGCGACCAAGCAAACGATTCCGTCCACCGGAACTTGGCCCCCGATTGAAGAGGAGGCGGATCGATGGTGAAAAACCAGCTGCAGTGTCCTTGTCTTGTGCTGCTCGCGGCGACATGCGTATTCGCAGATGAGGACGCTATCTCAGTGTCTCATGAGACGGACGCCTCGGCCGCGCGGCTGATGGCGGCTGTCAGAGTGATCGAGCGCGAGCATTACGATCCACCGCCGCGTCAGGAATTGGTGCATCGCCTGATGCGGCGGCTCGCCGCGCGGTTCAACATCCCCGTGCCGCCCGGGCTTGGACGGGAGCTGTCGGCCATCACCGACGACACGAAACTGGAGGAAGCGTTTGCGGAGTTCTACCGTGACCTGATGGAACGCAGCTCGTCGAACCCAGACATCCCTTCGCTGCCAGCAGTCGAGAAAACGGTACTCCGGGACCTTGTGAATTCGCTTCCTGGTCCAAACGTTGTTCGCACCCGGAAACAGCACGTCGTCGACCAGCAATTCGCCAACAACCAATACGTCGGCACCGGGGTCTCACTGATGATCTTCGAGGAGTTGCCGCAGATCGGATCGGTCGTCGAAAACGGCCCGGCTCACAAGGCGGGCGCGAAAGATCGGGACCTCATTCTGGAGATCGACGGCGAGGGGACCAAAGGCATGCGGATCGAAGATGTGGTGGACCGCCTTCGCGGACCGGCCGGCAGTGCTGTGACTGTCAAGCTTGAGCAGCCGAATTCGTACGAAGTTCGCGAACTGACGATCACACGTGGAGTGGTGCCTCTCAGGCACACGCGGCTCCTGGACCGTCGCGATGGTCCGATGGTGATTGTGATCGAAAAGCTGACAGCCGCGACGGTTCAGGAGCTGCGAGAGATCGAGGAACAGTTGGGGGATTCGAGCGAAGAAGTCGTTCTGCACATTAACAGCGGCGGTGCATCCGACCTGCACCATGCCGTTCTGCTGGCAGACGCTCTGCTGGACGGAGGCGAGATCGGACGTGCGCGGACAACAAGCGGAGTGCGCGAATTCACCGCATCACGGGATTGTCTGTTTCGCGATCACCCAATAAAGATGCAGGTGTGGGGTTACACCTCGGGACCGGCCGAGTGGATCGTCGCCGCGCTGCAGGACAACGGCCGGGCGACCATCGTCGGACAGCGGACGGCTGGTCAGCCGTTCGTCACAGAGGCGTACGAAGTGCCCGGCACCGATTGGGTGCTCGAATTGACGTACCGTGTGCTGGAACGGGCCGACGGGCGGCGACTGTTGCGGACCCGAACGCGACCGTCGCCTGAGAAACCTCATGCCGTCATGCTGCGTTCTTCGGACGGACGGAAGGCTCCGGTCTTCGTGCAGAATCGATCTGACGACCATGATGGGGGCGTCGTTCCGGATGAAACAGTGCCAGCCGTCGTTCTGGAATATGAGCAGGCACCAACGCAGATCAGTCCGATCGAGCCGCCGACGGAGGGCGTGAAGTCTCTGCGGGAACAGTTGTTGCGCGGAGGGTCGACACCGGAATGAAACCATTTGCATGCCTCTCTGTTTTGCTGGTCGGACTGTCGGGTGTCGTGCTTGACGGTGCTGCGAGTGATGATCTTGCCGGTTTGCACCAGACGCCCCACGTGCGACGTCCGGTGGCGGCTGCGCTCTATGACGCAGAACAGCGGGGCAGAGATCGGCGAAGCGACGGGCGGCTGCTGTGCGTGGTCAATCATCGCAGCGGGTCGGTTTCGCTGATCGACCCGGAGACACGCAGGGTGACGGCGGAGGTCCAAATCGGCGGCAGTTTGTCGGACGTCGCCGCGCTGCCGGATGGGAAGACGCTGCTGATCACCGACCAAGCGCGGCACGAGCTGTTGGTCGTGCATCCCTCAGCGGCAAAGGCCGAGGTGATCGGTCGCGTGGCGACGCCGCGGTACCCGGTCAATGTCGTCGTCAGCGATGACGGTCGGCTGGTGGCGGTGGCGTGCCTTTGGTCGCATCGCGTGGCGATTCTGGGGCCGACGACGAACGATCTCATATCTCAAACCTCACAGAAGAAGTCGCCCGAGAGTTCCTGGGACGTCCACGTTGTGCGTCTGCCGTTCGCGCCGCGGATGCAGGCGTTTGTGTCCGGGGCGGCACTGACTCAACAGGCAGCGGAAGGGGAACGAACGCCGTTTGCTGAGGACGCCGCAGTCGCCCGGCGGCTGGTGGTGGCGGATGCGTTTGGTGGAAAGCTGGCGGTCATCGACCCACAAGCAGGAAGGATCGAATCGGTCCGCGGGTTGCCCGCTCACAACATTCGCGGCATGGCCGTCTCCGTGGACGGCGAGCGACTATTGCTGTCCCATCAGGTGCTCAGCCCGCATGCCCGCACCGACTACAACGACGTGCTGTGGGGCAATCTGATGCAGAATGTTGTGCGTGAGTTGTCACTGGGGGTGGTGCTTGATGCGGATGCGGACCTCTTGGATGGCAGTCGCGTGATCCGGCTGGGCGAGGTCGGCAACGGCGCGGCGGACCCGGCGGGAATTGTGGCGATTCCCCCCCAAGCCCACGGGTTGCAACCCGTGGGCTTGGGCCCCTGGATGGTGGCGTTGTCCGGAGTGGACGAACTCGCCGTCGGGACACGGTCTGTGAGTGCCAAGCTCGACGTCGGTCTGCGGCCACTGGATGTGGTGTGGGACGGCTCGCGCCGCGCCGCCTACGTTGTCTGCTCGCATGACGACTCGATTGCGATCGTGGAGGAGGGTGCCGGATCGGACGGCGAGTGGGGCGTCTCGCGAATTCCGCTCGGCCCGCAGCCGGCGGCGACGCCTCGGGAACGCGGGGAGCGGTTGTTCTTTGACGGGCGGCAGTCGCATGATGGTTGGTTGTCGTGTCACAGTTGTCACACGGAGGGCCATACCATTGGCGAACTGGCCGACACGCTGTCGGATGGGAGTTATGGCACACCGAAGCTGATTCTCTCGCTGCTGGGATCGCGGGATGCCAATCCGTGGGGGTGGAACGGTCGGTTTCGTGAACTGCATGCTCAAGTGAGCGCGTCCTTTACATCGACGCTGCATGCGGGGACGTTGCATGCGCCGGAAGTGAACGACGTAGTCGCCTTCCTGCATACGCTTGCGCCGCCGCCACCGGTCGATGAGGGAATGTGGACCGGCGCGGACCGGGCGCAAATTGAACGTGGCTGTCAATTATTCGCTGGGCTTGGGTGCCGGACGTGTCATGTGCCGCCGCTGACCTACTCGATCGACCTGGTGTTTGACGTGGGACTGCGCGACGAAGCGGGCCTCACGAAGTTCAATCCGCCGACACTGCGGGGCCTGAGTCAGCGAAGCCGGTTCCTGCATGACGGTCGGGCTGCGAAGCTTGCGGACGTGTTCATTGAACATGGCCATCAACTCGACCGGGAGCTGAGCCCGGACGAGCTTGCTGCCCTGGTGGCGTTTCTTCGGAGCCTGTGATCGGAGCCTGAGAGACGCATGACGTGTCGTTTGGTTGTCCTGGTGGTCGCGCTGTTGTGCCGGTCGGTCTCTGCGACAGCAGAGGATCGTGCAGCCGATGCAGAACTTTGGCGAGTCCGATTCGTCGCTGCTGATGACGTCGGAGGGGAATCAGACACATCGGCAGAACCGTCGGAGCGGACGATCGAGGGCCGGTTGCTCGTCGAGGCGGCCGATGGAGGGGTTCTGATCGAAGACCGGGCGGGCCGGTTGTGGAACATCACACCGGAGCGGCTCGTCAATCGCGAATCGGCGGACGATCGTTTCGAGCCGTTTTCGAAGGACGAGTTGGCTGCTTGTCTGCTCTCCGAGTTGGGCGAGGGCTTTTCGGTCGTGACGACGGAACACTATGTCATTGCGACTTCCGGCAGCCGCCTGCATGCGGAGTGGTGCGGGGGATTGCTGGAGCGGCTGCAGCGGGCGTTTGTGCGGTACTGGCGAGCCGCCGGGATGGAGGTGACAGTCCCGTCGGCTCCCCTGCCGGTGGTCGTGCATGGGACCCGCAAGGCGTATGCCGCGTCCGCTCAGAAAGACGGAGGCGTCGCGCTGATTGATGCCCACGGTTACTACTCGATGAAAACGAATCGCGTAGTGCTGGTCGATGTAACGTCCGAGGGCGTGACGTCAAAGGGCGGCGCCGCGCGGACTCGCGAGGACGTCCGCCGGTTGGTCGCCGCCGGCCCGGCACCGGATTCGACCATCGTGCATGAGGCAACCCATCAGATCGCCTTCAGCAGCGGCATGCACACTCGCTATGCGGACAATCCCGTCTGGCTCACCGAGGGAATGGCGATGTTCTTTGAGGTTCCCGATCTGAGAAACGGGACCGGTTGGCGGACGATCGGACGGGTCAACCGTCCTCGATTGAAGGAGTTCCGCCAGACAGTCCGGAAGGGGCGTTCCGACGATTCGCTGACATCGCTGATCGCTGATGATGAACGGTTTCGCAATCCGGAAACGGTGGAAGCCGCGTATGCGGAGGCGTGGGCGTTGACGCATTACCTCGTCAAGACGCGTCGACGCCAATATGTGGCCTTCCTCACGAAATGCAGTGAAAACACTCCCTTCATGTGGAAAACACGCAAGCAGCGGTTGGATGAATTCAAGCAGGCGTTCGGCGTTCCGCCCCCAGCACTGGAAAACAGCCTTGTGCGCTACACAGCCCGAATGCGTTAGAACAGCCTTGTTTCGCAGAGGTTGGCGGCTCCTCGCATGATCGAATGCGCGTCGAAGCGGATCGTCACGGTGGACGTGCAGGCGATCGGTCCTTTCGACTTTCAGCATGAACCGATGCACGCGACGCTGTGGCCAGACGGACGTTTCGAGAAGCGCGGCGACCGATTCGGTTGACATCTTCGGTCCGCTCGGTTTGAATGCTCGCACGGTTCTCGACTGGTTGGGCCACGCGTTTTCGGTCGACGAAAGGGAGCAGGGGCATGGGCCGCATCTTCTGGGGAACGGCACCGAGCGTTGCCGCGCTGATCTTCTCCGTGGCCGTTCCGGGGAGCGTTGCTTTCGGTGATGACCCGTCGCCTCCACCTGCTGCTGAGACGCGGCCCGCGACCGACGAGGCGGAAACGATTCGCGAGATCTTCGACCAGGTGGCGGCACAGCGAGAGGAGATCTTTTCGGCGAAGATCACCTACCGCTGGCACCTCGCCACCTACCGCAAGCCGGACAACACCCCGGATCGCGTGCGGGCACTGTTCAACCAGTATGATCTGATCGGCGACCCCGACAGCCTCCGGGAACTGGTGCACACATTGGTTCCGGAACCGGCGACGATCGATCCGCCTTGGGAGCTGCGGACGTTTCACATGTTGGGTGAAAAGCGGCGGGCGGACACGTCACGGGATGTCATTCAGCTCGTTGATGACGACCGTGAGATGACGTACGAGGGATTCAACAAGCAGTTGACAGTCGACCAGCGCGGAAAGTCCAACATCCACCTGACCGCGATCAGAGACTTTCGCTGCAATCCTCCGGGCCCGCCGTACGGGCTCAAAGTCGAAGACTACCGCGTTGCCGATTCGACCGCAGACTCCGTCACGCTGGAGATGATTCCGTCTGAGGAGGGTCCCGACGGCATCAGCCCCTACCGATACACATTCGATCGTGCGACCGGCGTGATGTCCCATTACGCGGTGACGCACAACGATGGGCTCGCCCGCGAAGTGTGGCAATTGGGACTGACGGAGTACCCGGGCGGCATCGTGATGCCGTCGCTGCGAATCGTGACGATGTATCGCCAGGGGCGGCTCAACTCGCTGCGGGTGTTCATCATTGAAGAAGCGGAATTCAACGGGCCGGTTTCGGAGGACTTGTTCATCATGCCGGTTCCGGCAGGCACGGTTGTGGTCGATGAACGATTCGCCCAGGCGCGCGCCCGCCGGACGCGCGAGGCGGTCGATGATGTGCGTTCGATCCTCGCCCCGGTCAGCGTGCCGGTTCCCCGCATCGCGGACGGCAACGGGCCGAACTGGCGAATGGTGCTGATTCTCAACGGCGTTGCTCTGATCGTCTTTGCCACCGTGTTGTGGCGCAGAGCGTCCCTGTCGGCGGCACCTTCGGCACCGTCCCCTTCCCGCCATTCTGACTTGCCGTGAGGCGTGGAGGGCGTAGTTCGTTATTTGCCGTGACCGTCACCGCTGCCATTCACTGTCATTGAAAGGAGACGACTCTATGAAATCGCTTCGACTGTTAGCTGGCGCTTTGTATGCAGGCGGGTTGTTGAGTTTCTTGCTGGGACTGGAAGGGATCAGCCGCGCACAGGTCTGCACGGAGGTGACATGGACTTCCGCCACATGTCGCAATGCAAAAGCGAAAACACCGTTTGAAAACGAGTCGGGCAGCTACTGTGAATGGGTCAGTAACATCTGCCAAGCGACGGCTAATTCTTCGTGCGTGGACCGGTGGGGCTTCGCCATCGAAGGGGAGTGCGTCCCTGACCCCCTGGGCAGCACGGAGACATTCACGTGTTACGAAAACTCATTCGTCACGCTCGTGGGCCTGTATTGGTACACCGCTCATTGCGAACAAGACAATGGCGATTGCAACTGCGTCTGGGAGGCGTCAAGTACGATTAACCCCGTGCAGGTGTGCGACTGCTACGATGTTGAAAACCACTTCTAGGCTTTGTCAAAGATAGGGCAGAGGATTGGAGTTCAGCCTTTCGGCTGGGAAAACAAGCTAAAGCTTGAACTCCAACCCGCCATCAAAGCCAGACAGGGGACAAGCCGTCCCTCAGGCCTGGCTCGGTTCTCGGTCGTCGGCGCATCCGGTCGTTGCGGCAAGCGGACCGGGTGCAGGTTGGATTACCGGCAACGTGAGTCGAACGGAGGAACGAATTCGTGAAGGCGGACCGCCGACTTGGGTATGGAACCGTGATTCTCGCGATCGCCGTCGGCTGTTGGGGCTGCAAGGAAAGTCCGCCCGCCGCGGCGGTTGAAGTAGCCGAGGCGCATCGGATGTCGCCACCGCTCCTGTTGAGCGAGGTGCACGAAGCCGCCCAACCGGCCGGCTTGCTGGACGCGGATTTCTCGCTCGAAAACCACACGCCCACTCCGCAGCCGGTGTCGTTGACGGGCAAGAGTTGCTCCTGCTACGGCGTGATGCTGGATGGCGAAGCGTGGGAGACGGGGGCAACCTTTACCGTCGCTCCCGGGACTCAGAGACGGTTAACATTCGATGTCAAACCACCGGCCGAGCCGAGCGAGAAATCGTGGAGCGTTCGCTTGACAAGCGGCGTCTTTTCGCCAAGCGGCGCGTCTCCAAGCGTGGAACAGGTGCTGACGCTGGGGGTTCGTGTCTATGACGACGTCACACTCCAGCCGCAGGCGCTGTTTGCAACGATCCCCACGGCAACGGTCCCCACGACCGCGATTCCTGCGTTACCGGCTCCCAAGTCACGCAGGCGTGATGGGGCGGCGTCATCGGCGACCGGCGCGGGGCATGGCGCGGCGACGGGCAACGGTGCGCGACGGCGGCTGGTGATTCGTCGCACGTGGCGCCGCAGCGACTCCTCGGCGACTGCACCGCGAATCACCGGTCTGCCGGCATGGGCCAGCGTCTCGTCTCCAGTCGCCATCAGTGCTCCCCAGGAGATCGCTCCGGGACTGTGGCAGCAGTCGTGGGAGACTCACATCGAGTTCGATTTCTCACCCCCCAACGGCGGTCGCACCGAGGATCGCGAATCGCTCGCCGCGCTGTCTGCCGGCAGCAATCAGGAAGCGGCCCATGCGCCTGACAACCCATCAGCGCCGGATGCGGTCCGCGCGCCGGGATCGCGACAAGCAACCGTCCAACCGGGCCTGTTTCGCTTCCATGCGGCCTTTGCCGATGCGGGCGAAACGACCGCCAAAGTCACCGGGAGAATCGCCCTGGAGCGAAGCCCGGGAGTCGTGGCACCGTCGGTTGTGCACTGGGGGCAAATTCCACAAGGCTCAGCCCGCAAGCGACGGCTCGTGCTCTCTGCGGGCGATGAGAGACCGTTCCACATCGAGGGCGTAACCCTGTTGGAAAGCGACAACTCTTCCGGCGGAGTCGCGTCACCGCCTCCGTCGGACGATTCGGAGAGTCGTCGGCAGCCCGTTGCCGGAGTCTTGGCGCATCGGCTTGTTTCCCCGTTTGTGGATCTCACGGTTGGCGTCGGTCAGGAAGAAGCCGCGGTCCGTCAGAGCGTGGCGTTGGAGCTTGTCCCCTTGCAGGCGGGCCGGCTGGACACGACGCTCGTGTTCGCAACAGACCATCCGCTCACGCCCTTCCTGAAGGTGCGGCTTCGCGCCGCTGTGCATGAGGCGGCACCCAGCGTGGAAGCCCCGGGGGGCGGCTGACCGTCATGGGATCGCCGCTCGTCGCCCATCGCTCGGCGTTTCACCGCAAGACGTTTCATCGCTCGACGGTTGATTGTTCGGTCGTTGGCCGCTGCCGGCTGACGGCCCGCAGCAGCGGGCCGCCAGCAGGCGGACCAACCGTGACGTCCACGCGGGAATGCAGTCCCGCGAGGCTCAGGCGTGTTCCCAGCGGCCGTCCCGCTGCGTCCGTGAGATGAGTGACCGGGCAGTCGATGAACTGGATGAGATCCAAGTCGTCGTGACTCCGTAGCGTTGTCCCGGTTCCCGCATCCAGGACGTCGATCATCAGTCGCTGCCCTTGTTCTTTCGATGGCCGCGTCTTGTGAGCCGAAGCGTCACGGCTTTGTCGGACGAGAACAAGCATCGGGAGCGCGCAGTCCGGGCGGAGCGGGACACAGGCATCGGCGACCGAACGGTCCCACACGATTGTCTGGTCCCTGCGACCGACGGCGAGCAGGCGTCCCCGGACGCGAACGTTCGGAAACGCCAGATGGTCCGCTGCGGCCACGGACGCCGTGTCGCCTCGGTCTGCCTCGGCGATCAGATTGACGTAGAAGCGGCTCGGGTCACTGAACGCAACAAGTCCCCGGGCGTCGACAGCCTCGAGGGAGGCCGAAGCGTCGCCGTCCGCGGCCGGGATCAGCAGGTCGATGTGGAGCCGGCCGGATTGGGCATCGAGAATCTGCAAGCGTCCGCCAGCGGTCACGAAGGCGAAATCCCGGCCGTTCGGGAGGGGACACATCAGCCGTTCATGCAGGGGGATATCGAATTCGATGCGGTTGTCGCGGCTGTCCCACACGTTCAGCCGCGAGCCGGTCGCATCGCTCACCAGTTCGACCAGACGCCGGCCGACGGCCCAGCGTCCCCGTTGGTTGCTCCCGGCGATCTGTTTTCGCGTCCCCCGTCCCAACTCACGCCCCGACTGCGTCTCATAGAGGGTGAACGCCATTTGGCCGGCATCAAAGACAGCCAGTGTCCTCGAGTCGCCGATCACGCCGGCGGAGTCATTCTCCAAGAGTCCGGTTCCGGGGGGGAGGTGAGTTCGCAGCCACAAGGTTTGGCCGGTCGCCGGATGGACGACTCGCAGCTCGCGTGATGTTTGCAGCACACAGAAATCGCTGCCGATCGGTCCCACCTTGATCTTGTCGCGCTTTCCGTGGGGATGCTTCGGTCGGAAAGACCACAACAGTTTTCCTTCGAGAAGCGAGAGTCCGAATGCGGACTCTCCCCCGATCACCATCACGTGTCCGGTCTCTGCTGTCAGGGGGCGCGGCGGGTGCCAGTAGGCGGCCGGAACCTCGATTTCCCCTCGCACCAAACCCCGGTCGCGGTCGGCGATCACGAGACGGCTTGCCGTCTTGTCGTTCCCGGCGACGCGTCGATTGAGGACGATAAGGTTACCGGTTTGTTTGGGGATGAAGCGACGAAGCGCTTTGTCGTGCAACTTGCGAACCTCGTCGCACGTGCAGGCTTCGGTGTGAGCACAAGTGTCCTCATAGGCATGCTCTGCGATTTGCACGTGCCGTGTTGCCGGCGGCGGACCGAAAGCGGTCCACTGCAAGCGGGCGGGCGGCGAAATCGGGGCGAGCGCCACAAGCGCGGTTCCGATCAGGGAGATCCCGGAGCCTTGGTGCGGCCTGTCGCCGTCGGCACCGCGAAGGAGCGCCCGCTCATCGAGTCCGAAGGCGGCGATCAGCGGTGGCATCGGCCCGGTCGCGAGTCCCTGCTGAACATAGAGCTCGCCGAGTTGTTGCCGGACGTTCCCGGCGGCGTCCGGAGTGCTGCGGAATCGGTCGCAGAGCAGAAGGAGTTCGGCTTCCTGATTCCGGCCGGCATCGATCCACATACGGGCAAGGCGAATCCGGGGATCCGTGGCGGGTTCCCAACCGGCGAACAAGGCGACGAATTGCTCCAGATCCTCGGTCTGCCACGAATCTCGGAGCGACGACGCCTTCGCGGCGAGATATCTGGCAAGTGCCTCCTGGAGTTCCGGGGGTCCGTTGTCTTGCAAGCGGGACAACCGTTCCCAGAGACATTGCCGCGGGCACGCCTGGTAGTTGTCGCCGTCGATCGCCAGAAGACCGGTGGGGGGCAGCGCCTGGAGCCGGTCGACGGCATCGACGAGCAATTGGGCGTCCTCGAACTTCAAAGCGACGTCAACCCGGCTCAGAAGTAATCGCAGCCGTTGTTCGTCGTTCCTGGCCAGGAGCGCGATGCGGTCCAGGAGCGAGTACGGATCGTCGGCATGTTCCAGTTGAGCAAAGAGTATCTCGCGGAGGAGTCGCTCGGCCGGGACCCGGATGTCTGCGTCCACCGGACTGTTCAGCAGGTTCGCGAGTGTGCGTCCGGCGGAGTCGTCATTTCCGAGCGTCAGCAGGAGTTGCGCCTGTTTGAGAAAGTCGGCATTCGACAGGGCACCGGGGGACGCCGACCGCAGATGTTCGAGTGCCGGCCGGGCCTGCGCAAACACGGACAGTCCCAGTGGGGTGGTGGCGACGATCAGGTCGCCGCAAGCGAGCAGGTTTCCCGAAGGGGAGGTCCGTAGTGTGCGGATGAGTTGGGCCGTCTCGGCGTCTGCCGCCTCGGTTTCTCCTGAACCGGAATCCGTTGAACCGGCGTTTGCTGTCACAGTCGCTGCCGTCCCCCCCTCCGCCGAACCGAAGACAACGTCGGCTGATCGCGGTCCGTCGCCGACGGAGGTTGCGGCGACCTCGTGGACCAGACGGCTGAAACGTTGTCCTTCGATCTTCCCGTTGTTGAGGTTGATCGTCAGGCAGGGTCCGCCTGATGTCGGCAGGAGATAGCGGTTGCCGGTTGCGATGCCGATGCCGGCGGGTTCCGGTGTTGTTGTCCGCCAGAGTTGGCGGCCATCGTTCAGGCCGAGCGCGCGGCACTCACGGTCGCCCAAGAGCAACACCATCGTGTCAGTGACTCCGCCGATGGCGTAGCTCCCGAGTCTCGGTTTCGTCCACAACCCGGTGCCTGTTTTGAGGTCGATGCAATGCACGTACGCAGAACGTCGCGGAAGGTGGAAGAGGCATCCGCACCGTACGTAGGAATGACTGGGCAGCGGCAACCGATCAGTCTTTCGTCCGTTCGAAAATGCCCAACGTCCGGAGTTCGCTCGTTGCTCTTCGTCCAAGTGGTCGTAGACCCATTGCAGCCGCCCGGTGAGTGCGTCGACCCCGACGACAACACCGACCTCCGTGGAGCAGGCAACGATTCCTTCCGAGTAGAGGGGAGTACAGGCCGTCCGCGCGCGGAGTGAATCCGCCGCTGCCGATTGATTCAGCAAGGCGACTCCCTGCATCCAGAGGGTTCGGCCGGTTGCCGCTTCGAGCGCAAGCAGGCTGATCTGCTGTTCGCCTTCAGCGAGGACGAACACGCGGTCATCGACGCACAGGGGCCGTCCCAAAAAGACGTGGGCGGCCAAATGGTCATTCGGCAGGCTCGATTCTGCGCCCCGCGACCAGAGCGGTTCGTTGGCGGTTGCTGCTCCGGTTGCAGTGACCGTTGCCGTCTCAGAAGCGGAGCCGCGAGCGTTCGGACGAGGTTTTACGGGAAGGGCGACCAACCGATTGGGGCCGCGCGAGCGCGCAGACGTTGACTTGTACGTGGTTCTCCCCTCGTTCACCGATTGCTGGTGGAGGTCGGTCGCGGGGGGAGCTGTCCGGTCAAGCAGAAACAAGCGGTTGCCGTCGGTTGTCAGGCGGCCAAAGACCGGGTTTCCGGAAAACACCGCGTCGAAATCCAGTTCGCCGGCGCGGGTCTTGTTACCTTGTTGGCCGAGGTGGCGGGCGGCTGCTGTTGCGAGTGACGCGGCGCACCGAAAGGTCCATCGGATCTCCCCGGAGGCCAAATCGAAGGCTCGAACTTGGGCGAAATCCCTTACGATGAGTGTGTTGTCTGCGATGACCGCTTCGTTGGCCGAGGCGATCGGCAGGCGGCGATCGATTCGATCCGCAAGCCACTCGTCGAATGCGTCGCGGATGATGCCGCTGATTTCGTTCGAACGTTCTTCTGTTTGGCTCGTGGGGTGCGGCGGTTCAATCGTGGCGTCGAACCTTGCGGTCCACAGGGGGATCGGGTAGGGAGGGCTCGTGGCGACGTCAGCTAGGGCGCGGTGCGAGGCCGTCACGATTGCGGTTCTCGTGGGCGATGGTGTTGCAGCGGAGCGGCCCGGTCCGATCCTCGGCGTTTGTGTTGAGGCGATGTGGCCGGAGACGAGCTTGCGCATCGCGGGATTCAGTTGGTTCCAATGATGGGCGTCGGCGAGGAGCACGCGTCCCCACTCTGCTGCCAGCGCCTCGCGTCCGGCGTCGCGGGCGCTGAGCAGTTCGTACACAGCCGCATCCCGCACGGCGGCGGTGTAACCGAACCGGCGGCAGAGTTCGAACAGCAGCCGCTGGTCGTGAGAGTCGTGGTAGCGGTTGAGCAACTCGCGGGCTTCGGGCCCATGATGCCGTTCGCAGGATCGGCGCACCGACAAAGGCAACGATCGGAGCTGACGGACGACATCCGCCTGGGCACCGCGTGGCCGCGCGGATTGGCCCGTCCAGACGAACGCGTCCTGGGGAGCGTTTAGCAAGGCCTGAAGGTGAGCCATGCCGTCCAATGCGCTTCCATTTTGGAGGGCATCGCCACCACGCAGCAGGAGCAGGCGATGGCGACGATCCCGGATCAGCAGTGGGTTCAGTGCCGTGCGAATGGTTGCAAGACGGGCGATGCCGGCCGCGTCGAGAGGCGGTTCTGTTGAACCGGCCCGTGTCCGAGAAGAGGAGGGGAGTGGCCGGTCGGCGGGGGCGGGGGCCGGTTGTGACGGTGTCCCGCCGCTTCGCTTGACAGAGGGGGGGGGCGGAGGTGCGCCACGGATTTGTGCGCGAGGACCGTCCGCTCGGCCGCGCGGCGACCCCAGACAGAGGCACAGCCCTGCAACCGCGAACATCCGGAACGATGGCACTCGCCATCCCTGGCTGATCCGCTTGGTCATCCCTCAACTCCTTTGAGAGATCTCGAGCCGATCGACAGCACGCGACGAAGGCGGTTGGATTGCAATATCTCAAACCGGTTCGTCGGGCGAAATCGAAGGCTCCACCCACCCTGCGAAGGACGGGACGCTAGCATAAGTCTCCTCAGTTTGGGTAGACGAGCCTTGCAACCGGGATGCCGCGGCTTGCGGGAAGGCGACCGATTTCGGGCGGACCGTTCTGCAACTCTTGTATCAACAAAGGTTTGCGGTCGCCGTTCCAGTCGGCGACACCGGTCCGAGCAGGGGAATCCGTACGCCGGGAAGCGTGCGTTCTACGCAGATTTGTTGCGCGGTGCCGCGAAACAATGCGAGCGTATGGCCACCGCGTGAACCATGCATGACCGGACGGAACCGGTCGTCGTTCGGGACCGTCACTGCGTATCGGTCGCTGCGTGTCGGTCACTGCGAATCGGCCACCGCAGGCTTACGGCCAGGGGTTCACGCCTGTAGCGGCGGAAGAAATTCCCCGTAACCGTGTTCGGCAAGATGGGCTGCGAGCAAGTCCCGGCGCTGAGCCGGTCCGAGACCAGAGAGGATGCCGTACAGCAGGCATCCCAGTGTCAATGTGGCGACCTCGACGACTCGCATGGGCAGACGAAATTCCTCCAGGTCGGCGAAAAGCTCTTCGTCGCTGCAGATTTCGCCGAATTTCTGCCCCTGATAAAGCAACGCGAGCCCGCGAAGGTCGTGGCTCCACTCGTAGTCGAAGGGGCCGAACTCGCGTCGCCGATGGATCACCCAGAACCGCGTTCCTTCCACGCGAATTCCCTGCCGCGGCAGGCGGATGTCGACGGGATCAGAGGGTGGTGGATCGGTGGCCATGATCTTGAGGGCGAGATGATAGGCAGGTCTGTCTCCGTGCGATAGGCGAATCCGGTGCCGGCAGACTCGCTCTCCTGACACGTGTGAGAGCGATGAGTGTCAATCATCCATCATCAGCGAGTTGCAAGGCCGGACGATTCCCGACGATCGTTACGAGCGGTCCGAGGATTGCCGAAAAGCAACATTCTGTTGCCGCACGCCGCGGAGCGCAACATAGGATTGTGATGCGAACGGGACGACGCTTTCGGGAATGGATCCGGACTGACGGGACCGCTCATTGTATCAAATGCGGGAAATGTTCCCGTTCCTGTCGCGGCGTTCAATCTCCGGCCCATCCGAGCCGGCGCTCTTCGGCCAGGACCGCCGTCTTGAGCGACGTGTCAGGGGTGATTGCAAATCTGGCAGGGACATTGGTGTTTTTGAAGAGGAGCAGGCCGGGCAATCGCGGCACGGTCATCGATCGATCGAACGAGGCCATCAAGGGGCATCCATGTCACATCAGCTTCGTCTCTTGTTACTGCTGGTCGCAACCCAGGGATCCTGTCTGGCGTTCAGCCTGTGGGTCCAGGACCAATTCCTGCTTGCGAGCGCCCATTGGAAGGTGTCGCAGCAGAGCGTGAATGCGGAGGCGGCTTCGGGCGGATTGGCGCTGGATGGGCCGGCTCAGGACGCCCTCGTTCCGAGTGAGACCGGGAGCACGGCGCTCACTGTGGAGGCGTTGCTGGATTCGCTGTTTGCCAGCCGCGTGCTGGGGTTTGTCTGGACAATCGGCCTGCAGTCGATCGTGGCGTATCTGGTCGTGGCGCGCCTGTCGACCGTTCACGAGAAGCGTGAGTCGCGGTCTCACGAAGAAAACTTGATGCGGTCGAAGGAGCTGCTGCGGACGCGTGACGCGGTCATTTTCGGACTCGCCAAACTGGCCGAATCCCGAGATCCCGAAACCGGCCAACATTTGGAACGAATCGCCATGTACGCGACCCGGCTCGCCTCCGGGCTGCGCCGGCATGCGCGCTACCGCGATGTGGTGACTCCGACGTTCGTGCGGACGATCGGCATCAGTTCGGCCCTGCACGACATCGGCAAGGTGGGCGTTGAAGACGCGGTCCTGCTCAAACCGGGACGGTTGAGCGATGAGGAACGCTACCGCATGCAGATTCACCCGATTCTCGGCGGGGAGTGCATCAGCCAGATTGAGCAGCTGCTGGGCAACAGCAATTTCCTTTCGATGGCCCGAGAAATCGCATTCTGCCATCACGAGCGCTGGGACGGCGAAGGCTACCCGGTCGGTCTCGTTGGCGAAGAGATTTCGCTGTCCGCCCGCATTGTGTCCATCGCGGATGTGTACGATGCGCTCGCCTCGCGGCGAATCTACAAGGACGCCTATCCCCACGAAAAGTGCGTCGAGCTGATCCAGCAGGAGTCCGGAAAGCAGTTCGACCCCCAATTGGTGGAAGTGTTCCTGACGATTCAAGAGCAGTTCCGGGAAGTCGCTGTCCGCTTTGCCGAACCTCCCCCCGAAGCAATCTCATCGAGAGACATCGCCGAGGAAGCCGCTCCCCAGGACGTGCCCGGCCGGCTGACAGCCGAACAGGAATGCCTCCTCACCAGCACGGTCGAACAACTGCCTCAAGACTCTCAGCAGTCCGGTCGGAGGAAGCCTGCCGAGACCGACCGAGAAGAGTCGATGGCATCGACATGACGTTTCGGGTCGTGGCGGGTGAGGTAACCCGTGCGACTCACGATGAAAGCCCCGTACGGGCCGGCTCGAACGGTCCCCCCCCACGCCCAACCGACGAAAGCCCCCATGAACTCGAATGAACAGAAAAACCGGCGGACCGTTGAGGTCATTCTGGTATTGGTCACCCTTTCGCTGACGGCGCTGTTGTTCCGGATGACGGGGCACAGGGTCGTCGTGCTGAACCTGTTTTACCTGCCCGTGGTGCTGGCCGGTTTCTTCCTGGGGCGATACCGGGCCGGTGTTCTGGCATTGCTGAGTGTCGTCATCGGGACGATGGTCATTGTGACCGACATGGGCGGCTTCGCCGCTGTGTCATCACCGATCGTTGTCGGCCTGTCGGTCACGGTCTGGGGGGCGGTGCTCGGCCTGACGGCGCTGCTGGTGGGAACGTTGTGCGATGACCGGGCAGCCAAGGCGATCGAGGCCCACGAAGCACATCTTGGCGTGGTCGAAATTCTGGCCCGGTACCTGCAAAGCGCGAATCCGAAACTCCGAACCCGCGCCCTGCGTGTCTCTGCGCTGAGCGAATCGGTGGCCCGGAAGATGCGGTTGGCCGAGAGGGAAATCGACGACATCCGCGTGGCCGCCTTGTTGATGGACATGGAAAACCTGCAGATTACGGCCCGCGTCATCAAAAAGGCGGTCGGCGAACTGGAAGACTACGACAATTCGCCGCACACCTTTCACGGGGCCGAGTTGGTGGAGTCGCTCGGTTCGGTGCTAACCGGCGCGTTCCCCTTGTTGCTCACGCAGTCCGGGGGGCCGGCCAATGAGTTGACCGGCGATCGGATCCCCTTCGGGGCCCGGATCATCCACACTGTGCGGGCTTATGACCAGTTGGCCCATTCGACAATTTCGGGATCGAGTCCATCAGTCGAAGAGGTGCTGGCAGACCTCGAAGGTGATCATGACGCGGACCACCATCCGGCCGTGCTGCACGCTTTGACCGAGGTGCTGCAATCGAGCGGCGTGCGGTTGTCGTCATCGGAAAGCGCGAGCCGCAAGCAACAGGAACTCGTGGACGCCTGAGCGATCACATCGAGAGTTCAGAGCCCGGAGAGGTTATCAATTTTTCGGGGAAAACACCCGGTGTCTCATCATCTCGGCAAACATCGGGGACCATCGCCGCTGAAATCCGGCTTCTCGCGTCCTCGTTGATCCGAGACACCGGGGCTTTGGACATGCATTGAGAAAAAACCACACCCTTGGTGCGCTAGCGACGGGTCCATGCCGGCTCGGCGACTGACATCTAACAGTCCGTTGAAACTCCGCTTCGGATGGCCGGAGCTGGACCAACCGGGAAGCCCCGGTGAACGGGGATTCAAACCTCGGACGCGGAAACGGCCTTCACCGGGGCTTCGGACTTTGTCCACCAGCCCCGGCCACCCGTGAGAACTCGTTTTTCGACGGGCAGCTGATCGCGATTTTCCGGCCCCGTCCCGCATTCGCAAAATTTTGTCCCAACGCTCCGCACGCATCCCGGCGTAGAAGGACACAATAGGACGACGACGACAGCGGACACCGGTTGGTTGCCGCCCCGGGTCGCACAATGGAGCCGTTTGTTTGCGGCTTTCGTCGGTGCGATTCAGGGCGGATCGGCCATCTGGTACCGTACGGCTGATGCGGTCGTCGCGGTCCGTCTCGCAGGATGCGTGAGAATCGGCCGATCTGTAAATCGAGATCCCCTCCATGACGATGCCAGGGTCGCCTGCGGAGCCGGGTGGTGCGTCGGGGAGTGGCGCTGCGGCGTCCTCTTCGATGTTTGCCGACCGGTCTCTGTCGCTCGATGATTTCGTCGTGTTGAACGACGAAATCCGGGCGTTCGTGCGCGCTGGCATCCCGATCAGCGTCGGACTGCAAGGGACTGCATCCCGCACCGACGGCTTGCTGCGCGACGTGGCTGCCCGCATCGCCGGTCGGACCGCCCAGGGCAGTTCACTCCCAGACGCGATCGAAGCAGAGGGGGCAGCGGTTCCCGCCGAGTACCGGGCGCTGCTGACAGCTGGACTGCGGACCGGGCGGCTGCCGGACGTGCTGACGTCCATCTCTGATCTGGGCGAGTCGGTCTCCCGTCTCCGGCGCCAATTGCGGCTGTCGCTGATCTATCCGACGATCGTGTTCGTGATGGCCTACGGGCTGTTCGTCGGCCTCATGCTGTTTCTCGTGCCCACATTTCGACGATCGCACGCAATTTTCCGGACCGAGGAAACGGCCTACTTCCGAGCGTTGATGGCGGCTTCCGACACGGTGGGAATCTGGGGCATCGCGGTGCCGGGTGGGCTCGCCGTGCTGTGGGCGCTGGCATGGCTCGCGCGGATCATCACCGGGGGGAGGGCATCGTCAATGGGCGGGTTGCGATGGCTGCCCGGTGCGCGCGACATCGCGTTCGCCCGATTCGCCCATGTGCTCTCACTGCTCGTCAAGCACAGCGTCCCACTCCCGGAGGCGGTTCGCCTGAGTGGGGATGCATCCGGCAGCGGGCAGTTGCGGGCCGCGTCGGTCGAACTTGCCCGGCAGTTGGAGTCGGGAGACTCTTTGCAGACATCCCTCACAAACGCCCATCGGTTTCCCGCTTTTCTGAAATGGCTGATGGCCATCGGCGAGCAGCAAGGGTCGCTGGCCAAATCGTTGCACCAGGCAGCTAACGTGTACGAACAGCGGGCGCTCACGCGGTTGGACTGGTTTCGCCGCGTGGTCCCGACGACGATGGTGTTGCTGTTTGGAGGCCTCATCACGCTGACGTACGCCTTGTCGGTGTTCATTCCGTTGACCCAACTCCTGCAATCTCTGGGGGGCGTGCCGTGATGAATGACGATCGCCCCTTCCCGCCGGAGCATCCCGCAGACGAACCGTTCGTCGCGGACGGCGCTGGCGGTCCGACTGCGACGATTGCCGACCTCGTGGAGGCCGGGCTGCCGCTCGAAGCCGGGCTGCGGGCGCTCAGCGAGGAAGCCCCCTCACGACGCTTGCGGCGACTGCTGCGAACGATGAGCCGCGAACTGGCCCAGGGGCAGCCGCCGGACGAAGTGCTCTCCGGTCCCGGCCGGGGGGTGCCCAACTATCTGCGGGGACTGGTGCGGGCCGGTGTGCAGACCGGCCAGTTGGGGGCGTTCCTGGAGCAGTTTCTCCAGAGCCTGCGGCGTCGGCGCGCGGCGGCAATCAGTTTTTGGGGGATGATGGCCTATCCGCTGCTGCTCATGCCGCTGGTCTTCCTGGTCGGCACGGGGGTGCTGGCCTGGATCGTGCCGCAGTTTCGAGACATTTTCAATGACTTCGGCGTCGAACTCCCGGACATCACGCTGGCTCTGCTGCTGCTCAGTCGCACGCCGGTGGTGATTGCCATTTTTGTGGGCGTGCCGTTGCTCGTCCTGCTGACGTGGCTGGCGATCCTGCTGGGACGGATCGTGCCGGGCCATGCGACGCGGTTGCGGCTGTTCCAGAAACTTCCTGTCATCGGCACGCCCGCGCGGATGCGTGGGTTGGCGGAGTTTTGTTCCCTGCTGGGGCTGCTGGTGAGCGGTCGTATCCCGCTGCCGGAAGCGCTGCAGATGACCGCTTCCGCCTTGAATGATGCCAACTTACGACAGGGCGCGCGGCGGCTGGCGTCCCGCATCGAACTGGGGGACACGCTGGAGGATGCCGCTCACGGACTTCCACAGATTTCGAGTGAGTTGGCGAACCTGTTTCGCTGGGAGCCGCGCGGCGATGCGTTCGGCGACATCCTGTTGCGGGCGGGAGAAGTCTATTCGGCCCGGTCGCGCGTGCAGGCCGGTCTGACGGTCATGGCCGTGCAACCGGTCGTGTTCGTCGGCATCGCCCTGTTTATGGGATTCGTCGTGATCGCCCTGTTCATGCCGCTGGTCAAACTCCTCGACGCACTGACGTAGGGATCCCATGCTGCCACTGCTGATATTTCTGGGAGTCCCCTTCCTCGGTGCCCTGTTGGTCGCCGCGGAGCATGTGCG
Source organism: Planctomycetaceae bacterium (assembly GCA_029259845.1). Classification (GTDB taxonomy): domain Bacteria; phylum Planctomycetota; class Planctomycetia; order Planctomycetales; family Planctomycetaceae; genus JAHBXU01. The sequence continues at coordinate 79,253 of JAJDEI010000221.1, forward strand.
CCGTTACGGGGAGACGCCGTTCTCTCGTGAGGCGGGACGGACGACCGTGCTGGGGATCGGCGGACTGCTGGGACTGATGGGCGGGCTCTGCACGCTTACGCTGTTGGGATTCCTGCTGGTTGGGGCGATGGGAGAGTCCTGGCTGGAGCGTGCCTTTGAGGCGACGACAGTCCTGCTGGCGACTGCGTTGGTTCTGTTCGCCGCCCGCAACGCGCTGCGTGTCGGAATGGCCAAGTATGCGGACGAGTCCGTCGCCGCGCTGGCCAGGCATGCACGAGACTCCGACGAGCTGAAGTTGTCCGGTTGGCTGTTGGTCGCCGCCCCGCTGCTGTTGCTGGGGATATTCGGGTTGATCGTGATGCTGCCGCTGCTGTTGTTCGGGATTGTCTCCTGGACCACCCGCCGGGCGCGGGAAAGCCAGTTTCTGTGGATCCTCGCGTTGGCGGTCGAGAACGACCTCCCGCTCGACGACGAAGTGGAAGCCTTTTCGTTCACGTTGTGGAGACGCAACCGCCGGAAGTATGGAGAGGTGGCCGCGCGGTTGCGGGAGGGGCGGTCGCTCATCGACGCCCTGGAAATCGGCGGGGTGCTATCGCGTCCGCTGGTCGCCGAATTTCGCGCTGCCCAGGCGGCCGGCACGTTGCCTCAGGCCGTGCGAACAGCGGCGGCGACGCACACGGCGTCGCTGCTCCACAATCGCTTCGACGGCTCCATCGCCGTCACGACCGTGTATCTGTGGTCGGTGCTGGCGATGATCTTCTCGGTGGTGACTTTCATCATGTACTGGATCATTCCCAAGTTCCAAGACATCTTTGTTGATTTCGGTGTGGATCTCCCCGGCTGGACGGTGCAGGCAATCACGCTAAGCGATTCCTTCGTCGACAACTACGTGTTCGTGATGCCGGTGATCGGCCTGCCGATTGTGGCCGGCTTGGCCGTAGCGATCGTGGGCATTGCCGGTTGGGGCAATCTCAACTTTCCCCTGCTCATGCGCTGGTTCCCCCGCCGGGATGCGCCCGGACTGCTGCGGAGCTTGGCATACGCGGTCGCTTCGGGGCGGCCGCTGCCCGAGTCGTTCGAAGAAATGGCCGAGCATCAACGCCGCGCCGATCTGCGCGAGCGGCTGCTGCGGATGATGCAGTCGGCCTCGATGGGCGATCCACTCTGGACAACGCTCGCGGCTGAAGGATTCCTCCGGAGTGGCGAGGCGGGGGCGCTGCAAGCTGCCGCGCGGGCGGACAATCTCGACTGGGCCCTGCGGACGCTTGCCGACAGCATGCAACGGACAAGCCGGCACCGCGTGCAGTTTTGGCTCGAATTCCTCAAGCCGGCCGCCATTATCGCCGTCGGCTGTGTCGTCGCATTTTTCGTAATCGCGTTCTTTCTGCCGCTGGTCAAGCTGATCGGAGAACTGACATGAAACGCGTCGCAAGCACTCGCAGCGCAGACACCCGGTGTCTCGAAGAATGTTCATCGCTGAGGGACATGAGGTCCATCATCGAACCAAATAACGCTGTTCGGAAATTGAGACACCGGGTGTCTTTTCTTGGGCCGCTTCCCGGACGCGGCGGATTCACGATGCTCGAACTGACCGCTGCAGCGGCCGTGCTGGGGACGGTGTTTCTGGTGGCGATCCCGCTGTTGAGCCGGGTTCGCGACACACGCGAGGACGCCCGGCGACGTTTCATCGCCCAACAGGAAGCGGCCAACGTGATGGAACGGCTGTCGCTGCGGGCGGCGGACGGAACTCTCGACGACGCGGTCATTCAAGAGCGGACCGTCTCCCCGGAAACGGAGGCGGTGCTGCACGATGTCGATGTGTCGGTCACACGCGAAGAACAGCCCGACGACGTCGGCAACGTGCGGGTCACGGTCGCCATCTCGTGGCTCAACAACGTGGGCGAACGCACGGCTCCAGTCTCCCTCGATGCGTGGTTCCCCGCTGCGGAGGAGCAGCCATGATCGCTGACCGTCGCTGGATGAAAAACCTGTGCCACGGCTGTGTCAGCCGTGCCGACGTTGGAACACGAATTGGTTTCTCGCACTGCCGAGACGGCAGTGGCACGAATCGCCGAACGAGACTCGGATTCACCGTCGTGGAAGTCACGATTGCCGCGGTCGTGCTCTCCGTGCTCACCGTGACCGGGATCACGGTCGTTCTCCTGCTGATGACCGCCGAACAGCGCGCGGCCGAATCGCTCGTCGTGGAAAGGTCCATTGCCGCGCTGGCGGACGAACTTCGACGCGACGCCCATGCCGCGACAACGGCGGAACTCACCGGAGAGGAAGCCGCGTCACCGACGACGCTGTCGTTGTGGTTCGCCGACGACTCTCAAGCGACCTACGAATGCACCGACGACGGTGTCTGGCGACGGGAACAGCGCGGCGACATGGTGGCCCGCCGCGAGAAGTTTCATCTACCGTTCGGCACGAGTTGGTTCGAGCCGCTCGACGGCGGGACACTCGACGGCGGGCGGCTCGTCGTCTGGCGGCACGAACGGGAGATCCCGGTGACCATGAGCCTTGCGGAGCCGTCCGCGACGAGCGATCAACCGCGACGTGCGTTTCGGATTGAGGCGGCGCTTTGGCGGTCGCGGACGGACGGGGCTCGTCCGCAAGCGGAATTGTCCACTCTTGGGAAACTGACCGCGAAATGAACTCCGTATTGTGGAGACGCACTCCCCACCATCACTTGCGGATTGGCACGATTCAAAGACGACCTTCAACCCGGCGATCATCCAACGAATGACCACTCACCCCCACATCACCGATTCCCGCGGCCCCCGGCGCGCGGGAACCGCGATGATCGTGGCGATCATCTGCCTCACGCTCACGTCGGCGATGGCGGTTTCCCTGGTGCGGCTCGCACTGGTGTCACACCGGCAGACCGAGCGAGACCAGTGGCAAGTCCAGTCTGTCTGGCTCGCCGAATCGGGACTCTCACGAGCCGTTGCGCGGCTGCGGACGAACGGCGACTACCGCGGCGAACAGTGGGCGCCCACGGACATCGGCGCGACCGGCGAGAGCGGAAGCGTTCTCATTGCCGTTGCTGATGACACGGACGACGAAACAAGACTGACGATCACCGCGACGGCCGATTTCCCCGATGACCCCACGGACCGGGTCCGCACGACTCGCACGCTGACAATCACGAGCGGCGATGAGACCAATTCGCCGCAATTTTCCGAGGAACAAGAGTGATGAACGACCTGCATCGGCAAGACGTTTCCCGACCGTCGTGGCCCGCGCTCCTGCGCGGCTTTACGCTGATCGAGCTGTTGGTGGTGATTGCGATCATTGCGATCCTGATCTCGCTGTTGCTGCCGGCGATTCAGCAGGCGCGGGAGGTCGCCAGGCGGACACAGTGCAAGAACAACTTGGCGCAGCTTTCACTGGCTCTACACAATTATGCGATGGCCCATCAGGTGCTGCCGCCCGGTTGTGTGAATCTGACCGGCCCGATTCGTAACGAGCCGAAAGGGTACCACTTCGGTTGGATCGCTCAGATTCTCCCCTATATTGAAGAATCCAACGCCTACCGCATGCTGGATTTCACAGCGAGCGTCTATGACGAGAAGCAGAGCGAAGTGATGCAGCATTCGATCCCAATCCTGTCATGCCCTTCAAATGGAGGTTGGTCGGGGAGTTGCAATTATGCCGGCTGCCATCACGACCGCGAAGCACCGATCGACGTGGACAACAACGGCGTGCTGTTCCTCAACAGCAGTGTTTCCTACCGGGACATCACTGATGGGCGCTCGCATACGATCTTTATCGGCGAGATCGGCGACCCAGCCGCGCTGGGCTGGGCGTCCGGGACGCGAGCCACATTGCGCAATGTGGGGGACGGCATCAACGGGAACTATTTCACGAACGAACCGACCGGACCGAGACCGTCCTGGATGGAGGGTGACGGTGCGAGGCCCTTTCGGGAACCGGAACCCGAAGTCGACGAGGATGTGTTGTTGGTGGGCAGTTTCAGCAGTCCTCACGCCGGGGGGGCGCACGTGGCGCTGGGAGATGGTTCGGTTCGCTTTCTGATCAATCAAATCGACGGCGAGACGCTGCGGCGGCTGGCAAACCGGGCGGACGGGGAATTGGTTGAGGGATTTTGATGCGGCACCGGTCTGCGGTCGTCCTGCTGACGCTGATCGTGACGTCGATGGCATCGACGGGACGTGCGGCGGAGCCGCGCGTGGAGGTGGCGATCGAGCGGGTCAAGTGGGGCTTTGACGGAAAGGCTCAGCCTCGCAGTTTTGTGCCGCTGTCGGTGCTCGTGCAGAACAATTCGCCGGGGGAGTTTGAGGGCGTGCTGCGGCTGAAGAAGTCGCTGCGGCTCACGCAGCAGATCGACGCGAACCTGGAGCGGGACGTGTACGTGGGACCGCTCAGCAGCCGCTGGGTGCAGTTCGTGCCATATGTGTTTGATGACTGGGAGCAGTGGCAACTCGATTGGGCCGGACTGGAGGAGGAACCGTTCATCGTACCGACGCCCAATATGGGCGACCGCGCGACCGTTCTCGTGTACGATCCGGACGAACTGCAGACGTCCGGCGGCGTGTTGCATCGGTTTCCCAGCGACTTGTTTCCGACCTCGGTGACCGCACTGGACAGCTTGCGGGGTGTGGTGTTCGACCGTCCGCCCGGCTGGCAGGGAGCGCGGCGGCAGGCGTTTCTCGACTGGCTCAAGCTGGGCGGCCGCGTTTATTTATTGCAAGACGAGCGGGAACGTTATCCGGAATTTCGAGACAGCCTGTCGGTCCTCAATCAGCGGGGGGAGCGGTTTCCGGTGGGAAGCGGTGTTGTCCGCCGACTTTCCGGATCGCTCGGCTCACTGGATACGGAGATGGTCAACAACGAGATCCTGCACGACGAGCGCGGTCGCTTCAACACGCCGGAGTGGCGGAGATTCCGCGGGTCCGACTCCTTTCAGGGAACCATGCCGCTCATCAACCGCAACGGCTGGGACCGTGACGGTGAATTGCTGGAGCGACTGCAAAGTCTTAGCCGCTTTCGTCGCAACTGGCTCGCCATTTATGGCCTGGCCATGCTCTATCTGCTGGCGCTGTTTCCGGGGTGCTACTGGCTGGGTCGGCGCCTCAAGGCGTACCAGTGGTTTTATGTCGGATTTTTCATCGTGACGGGCCTGTTCTCGGTTGGCTTTGCTTCGCTGGGCCGTTTAGGGGCGAGCGATCTGGCCCGCGTTCGTGCGGTCGCCGTGGCTCGTCAAATCGACGACGGGCTGTACGACGTCACTGGTTGGTCCAGCGCGGCTGCGAAAGTGGGTGGCGAATACACGATCGAACACGAGGGGACCGGGCGGCTCTACTCGGCGGGGTCCGAGATTGAGGCGGTGCGAGGGCGGATCGTCGCCGGACCGGAGGGGCGGCTGGAGGCGGACATGCCCCCCGCGTCGACCCGCGCGGCCATCCATCGTGCGCGGCAAGAAGGCCCGCGGCTGGGGATTCAGGTGCTGCGGATTGGCATCGACGCGGGAGCCCTCTCGCAGTTGGCGGTCAGTGCCGGGCCGGACTTTCCGGAAGAGCCGCTTTCGGTCCTCATTTGGCATCAGGGGCGGGTCTATCGCATGCGGAAGCGGGGGCAGGCGTGGCAGCTTATCCCCGCCAGCCGCCGCTCGGGAGTCACCTACCTGACCGACCTGAGTGAGTTTCGAGTGCCGGGGTTTGGTCTCCGCAGTTCGTTCTTTCGCACGGGGATGCTCGGCACAGGCAGCAAGGATGAAGAACCGGAGGACGATGACTTCGAATCACTGACCCGGACACTCGTCGGCAACAGTTTTGGACTGGGCAATACGATTGACCCGCTCCAGCTGGCGCTCGGACCGGACGTCATGCGGATGTTCGTCTACGCGCCGATGCCGGAGGCGTTTCAGGCGAGCGGCGACACGTTTCCCGATCGGACCGGATACGTGCTCTACGCGGTTGACTTGCCGACGTCCCCCACGCGGCGGATCGTGTCACCTGCTGGTGGGGCGGTTCCCACGGCCCCGGCTTCGGCGGAGGAATGAGACGTGTTTCACGGGGTGCTGACATTGCTGACCCGCGCCCTGCGGGAAGACGCCAGCCGGCGGCGGGCGCATGCGTTCCGGGTAAGCGGCACGCTGTTGATCCTCATCTTCCTGATCATCGCGCATGCGTCCTCCGGGGGGGTCGCCGCGCCGGGGCTGCGGTTCTTCGAGCTGATCTCCTGGCTCAACCTGGCGCTCATCGTGCTCGCCGGTGCGAGCTATTTCGCGACCGCCATCACGGAGGAAAAAGAACAGGGCACGCTCGGCCTGCTGCAACTCGCCGGCGTGAGTTCGCTGGGGTTGTTGCTGGGCAAATCGACGTCGCGGCTGATCTCCGTGCTGCTGGTCTTTCTCGGTCAACTGCCGTTCGCCCTGCTCGCCATCACGCTGGGCGGCGTGACCGTCAGGCAAATCATCGCCGTCGACATTGCTCTGGCAGCGTTTCTGGTAATGGTGGCCAATCTGGGGCTGCTCAGTTCGGTGCTCATGCGGCGATCGGGAAGCGCGTGCGCGTGGGTGTTGATGGCGATGGTCCTGCTGCTGTTCGGCGTGCACTATGGCGATGAAAGTTTGTCCGTGCTGGTCAAGCGAGGTTTTCTGGACCTGGACTCGCGGATGGTGACGACGTCGCAGGACGTACTGTCCGCGCTGACCGACATCTCAGTGGTGACACGTTTGGAAGAGGTGCTGGAGACAGCGTACGACGGTCCGCTGTGGGGGGGGCAAGCCTGGATTCACGGTGCGGTGGGGGCGGTCGCATTTCTGCTGTCGTGGCTGACGTTTCAGCGGTTCACGCGGTATTCAGACGTCGCCGCCCCGGCCCGCGGCTGGCTGCCACAACAGAAGACGCGGTGGAAGCTGATGGTGGGGCGGCCATGGAAATGGGCTCTGGTGTGGAAGGACTACCACTTCCTGACCGGGGGGCATGCGGCCGCGCTGATGAAACTCGCCGGCTACCCGCTGCTGCTGTTGCTGATGCGGCAGTACGAGGACGCCCTGTACGTCGTGACGGGCGAGTATTTTCCCGAATTATCGCGGCATGCCATGCTGATGATTATCGGCGGTGAGTTCGCGATTTCCGCGTCGCGGGTCTTTCATGAGGAGCTCAAATGGGGCACGCTTTCGAGCCTGGCCGTCCTGCCGCAGCCCGTGTTCGTGATCGCCTATGAGAAACTGGCCGGCTGCCTCATGGGGATTGTGCCGGCCGTGATTGTCCTTGGCGGACTGGTCACCCTCGTGCCGCCGCCAACGGTCCAACAGGTGACGATGGATGCTCCCCTCGGGTGGCTGCTGCTTATGGAGTTTGTGGTCCTGTTGCATTTGACCGTGCTGTTTTCGTTGACCGTCAAGTGGGGGGCGTTGGCCCTGGCCGTCGCGACGCTGCTGATTTTGAACGCCTTGCTGGCGCTGCCATTCTCGCTCGTGCTGGCCGGATTGGCGGCGTCTTACGACAACGACGACCGTGCAACGATCGGTCCGATCATCTACATCGGCTGCGCGTGCGCCGCCGTGCTGCAGGTCGCGATCGCCTACCGGATCCGCCACGCCGCCGCCCGCTGATGAGGCACGTCGCTGGCCCGTTGCGGCTGCCTATTGGTCTGCCGCCCGCCAGCTGTCACGGTTGTTCAGCGGGTTGTTCATGGCCATCGGAATCTTGGAGCAGATCGCGGCGGCGCTCCTGAGTGCGGGCCAGGCTCTGTTGCTCGCGCCAGCGGGCGATTTCCGGATGATTGCCGCCCAGGAGCACCTCCGGCACGCTCATGCCGCGGAACTCGCGGGGACGGGTGTACTGCGGGAATTCGAGCAGACCGCTCCCGGAGAAGGAGTCCTCTCGGCTGCTCGTCTCGTCACCCAGCACGCCGGGCACAAGTCGGATCACCGCGTCGATGATCAGCATGGCCGGCACCTCGCCGCCGTTACAGATGAAATCGCCGACGGATACCTCCAACGGCTCCAGCCCCTGCGCGATCCGCTCGTCAAAACCCTCATAACGACCGCACAGCAGCAGCAGACGCTCTTCCTCGGCAAGTTCTTTGACCAACGGCTGATCGAGCTTTCGCCCCTGCGGCGTGAGCATCACCAACCGCCCCGGCGCGTCCCCCTGCTGCTGCACATGCTCGACGCACCCAAACACCGGCTCACACCGAATCAGCATCCCCGGTCCGCCGCCGTAAGGTGTGTCATCCACCGATTTATGCCGGTCCGTCGACCAGTCCCGAAAGTCCCAGCGATGAACATCAACAAGCCCCGCCTCAATCGCCTTCTTCAACAGCGATTGCTCCAGATACCCGTCAAACAGTCCGGGAAAGAGTGTAAGGATGTCGAAACGCATGGATGAGGTTCAGCATTGATGGATTGTCAGATCCGGAGGTGGACCGCTCACGAATCAGTATCATCATCCTGCGTCAGACTTTCGAGCTGTCCGACAAGCGTCTCGATTTCGCGGTTTGCGACCTCCCACACGATGTCGAAATCGACATTCAGGTAATCGTGTACGATGCGATGCCGCATTCCCATGATCTGCCGCCAAGGCACCTCGGTGTGTTGGTCCTGAAAGTCATCACCGACCAAGCGTGCGGCTTCGCCGATCGTCTGGACCAGATGCGTGATCGCCAACCGCAGGTTCTCGTCTGAGTCGAATGCGGCTCGGTCGATGCCCGTCATTTTGGCTTCGATCTGGCGGGCGATGTCAAGCATATGCTCGACATACACGAGGTCATCCTTCGGCGGCATACAGCTCCTCAGCTTCGGCGAGAATGCGGTCTTCCAAGTGGCGGTTGAGATACTTCGGATTCACAAACTGGACATCCCGACCGCCGGCCAACCGCGAGAACTCCTCTTCCAAATCGATGATGTGCCAGCCCGGATGGTGCCCTTCGGCGAACTCCACGAGGCAATCCACGTCACTCTCCGGTCCGAAATCATCCCGCACAACCGACCCAAATAACGCAAGTCGGCGGATGTGGTGCTTGCGGCAGAAGGCCGCGATCTCTTCCTTCGGGATGGCCAGATTGGTCGTCAGCATCGGTTTCGCCAGATAGGGAACCTAGTCTATGCATCCTAACACGCCGGGCCGGTAAAGGCGACCTATTTCACTCTCACATCTCCATCGTCGTCATGTGGACGCAGCGTATTTGATGTCGGTTTCTGGGAATGCCTTAATCAACAGGTCGATTGCTTCAGTTGTTCGGATTCCCCATTGGTTCGAGAAGGCGTAGGTGTTCCCGTTCGCAACGATGAGTTCATCGTCGCCACAGTAGAACCGTCTGGTTTCGAAGCTCCTGCCTTCCGACTTTGCTGCTGCCTCGGCCTTGGAAACGAAATCGGCGGCGCTGACGGTTCCCCCGACAGAACGGAACATGGAGTTCTTTTTCCACGTGACGGCAACGGCGATGTCGTCGGGGGCATGGCCCAGTTCGCACAAGTATCGCACGACAGTGAAGATCGCTCCACGTTTGGAAAGTCTCTCATGAGACTCACCGCCAACGGTCACATCGTACTTTGTGAAATCAGGATTGAACTTCCGTGCCTGCCGTTCACGTTGCTGCTTGACTTTGATCTGAACTCGGTATTCTTCAGCTTCCGGCAACGGGATGATCTGTTGCACGTCCAGCATGAGTCGTTCGCCATCACGATACGGTTTTAGCCGAATACACCGGATGTCGATGTCACGTTCGTTGAGCCACATCACAGCCGTTGTCAGTTCCTTAGAGAAGTCGGCAGCAACCAAGACGACGCGAGTGTCTTGAGCGAATGCCTCCTCATCGGGATCGTCCCAATCGAGGAACTCCAGCAATGACGACCTCGCCTCCAATTCGCTGTCGGTCTTTTGAAGATAGTCATCATAAACCTCGACGGCTCGGTCGAACGTCATTGCCGAAACCATGGCTGCGTATCGAACGGCCTGCAACTCCATATGCCCGCCGTCTTCGGTTCGTTTCAATTCGATGACGACGAGATTGGCATCCGTGTCGATGCCTAACAGATCAATCCGACGCCGACTATCTTCCCATTCACCAAATTCCTCAGAGATGACAAGTGTGCCCGGTGAAATGACCTCGACTTGACTTCGCAGGAGACGCTGGAGATCGTCTCGTTCGCGTATCCCAGCGGCGCCGAAGGAAGTGGCGGGAAGCTCGGCCAATCTGTCGTCGGTGAGGTGATAAATCGCCATAATGACCTTAAGGATCGGTTCTACCGGCGGGATGGCATGCTCTGTGACCTCACATGGCAAACCGCCTATTGCCGCGACGCCATGCCATCCAGAATACCTCAGGTCAACGAAAAACGGCAGGCGGGATGCCTGCCGTGCTCGTGCGGTGTATCAGTGACGGGTCAACCCTCGGAGGCAGTTTCCTCTGCGGGGGACTCCTCTCCTCCTTCGGCAACTGCTTCCGGTTCGGGAACTTTGGGTTCCTGGGGCTTCTGCATCGGGACGGGGGCTTTGGATTGGCCCCAGCGGTTGTTCTTGAATTTGTCGATCAGGACGGCCACTTTCTCGGAGGGCTGGGCGCCGACGGAAATCCAGTGTTCGACTCGGTCCAGCTTGAGGGTGACGCGTTGTGATTTGTCGCGGACCATGGGGTCGTAGGTGCCGACCTCTTCGATCGCTTTGCCGTCGCGCGGCTTGCGAACGTCCATCACGCAGATGCGGTAATACGGCCGATGCCGACGGCCCAGACGTTTCATGCGGATACGGACTGCCATGTGAGCTGAGTGTCCCGAGTTGAGAGTTGAGAGTTGAGAGTTGAGCGTAACACGCTCTGTCACTTGCCGCCCGGCAACTTTGCCACTCATTTGCGGCGTTTATTCTTTTTGCGGGCCTGTTTGGCCCGTTGTCGTTCCTGCTTGCGTTTGTCACGAACGCTGTTTTTGTCGGCCGGGCCGCGCTTACTACGCTGTTTTTCCCGACGCATCGGCCCGGCCGGGTCCATTGCTTCGGACCCGACCTTCTGGATTTCGCGCATGCGGTCCTTGACCGACATGCCGGCCATCTTCTGCATCATGCCGGACATGCCTTTGAACTGCTTGAGCAGATCATTGATGTCAGCAGGGTCGGTCCCGCTGCCTTGGGCGATCCGATTCCGGCGCGAACGGTCGATTCTCTCAGGATTCTGCCGCTCGTCAAGGGTCATGGACTGAATCATCGCCTCCACCCGGCGAACGTCCTTGTCCGGGTCCATCTCATCCCCCATCTCGTCCATCGCGCCGGCGATCTGGCCCATGCCGGGGATCATCTTCATCAGGGACTTCATCGGGCCCATCTTTTTCATCTGCTGCATGGCTTTGAGGAAGTCGTCCAGGGTGAACTTCCCCTCCATCATCTTCTGCTGCTGCAGCTCCATCTCCTCGGAATCGAGGGCCCGGGCGGCTGTTTCCATCAGCGTGGCGAGGTCCCCCTGGCCGAGGATCCGCTGGGCCATTCGCTCCGGATGGAAGCGTTCCAGCCGGTCGAGCTGTTCGCCGACGCCGATGTACTTGATGGGGACCCCGGTCACCCCCTTGACCGACAGCGCGGCCCCGCCGCGGGTGTCACCGTCGAGCTTGGTGAGGATCACCCCGTCGATTTCGAGTGCCTCATTGAACGCTTTCGCCGACTTGACCGCGTCCTGGCCGGTCATGGCGTCGCAGACGAGCAACACCTGATGGGGCATCAGTTTGTTGTCGATCTGCTCCAGTTCCCGCATCAATTCATCATCAATGTGCAGCCGACCGGCCGTATCGAGGATGAGAATGTCCCGCCCCTGCTGATTGGCTGCCTTGCGACCGTTCACACAGACCTGGAGCGGCGAGCTGCTGGCCGGATCCTCCGAGTAAACCGGGACGTCGATTTGCTGGCCAATGACCTTGAGCTGTTCGATGGCGGCCGGCCGCTGCAAGTCGGCCGCGACGAGCATCGGCTTGGCCCCTTCGTCGCGGAGCATTTTCGCCAGTTTGCCGCAGGTCGTCGTTTTGCCCGACCCCTGCAACCCGCACATCATCAGCACGGTGACTTCGCCGCGGCGGAGCGTGATTTCGTGGTCCACCGGTCCCATGAGCTGCACGAGCTCCTGGTACACGATGCCGACGATCTGCTCCTCCGGCTTGAGCGACTTGAGCACCTTGTCGCCCGTCGCCTGCTCGGTGATGCGGTCGGTGAATTCCGTGGCGATGTCGTAATTGACGTCCGCTTCCAGCAGCGCCTGCCGCACCTTCGACATCCCCTCGCGGATGTTTCCCTCCGTCAGCCGCCCGCCCCGCAAGCCGCCCAGCGCGTCGCCCAGACTGTTCGTGATGCCTTCAAACATGGAGAATCTCGCGAAGAATCGACACTGAGTGGGAAAATGGAGGTCGGGAGGAAAGCTGATTGTAAGGACGGCCGACGACACCAGCAACGGGAGGAAGGCCCTGCCAACGCTCGGACAGTTGGGTATGATAGAGTTGTCGCAGTGGGTCGCCGGAGGTTCGCAAATGCCTGTACACGATTGGACACGAGTTGAAGCGGGAATCTTCCATCATTTCCACAATGCGTGGATTACGTTTCTCTCGGACACATTGAACAGCGGCCCCCTGCCGCCGAACTACTATGCCCTTGGCGAACAGCGATCGGGTGATTTCGGTCCGGACGTGCTGACGTTGGAAGTTGAGACCGATCGAAACGGCGACGTTTGGAAGCCGGACGACAACGTGGGAGGCGATGAAGGCGGAACCCTGACGCTGACGGAATCGCGGCCGAAAACGCGATTCGAGATGGAGTGCGAGCGTGATGCGGCCTTCTATATCGCGAAACGGCGGACCCTCACCGTCCGCCATGTCAGCAATGACCGTGTTGTCGCGATGATTGAAATCGTTTCCTCGGGGAACAAGCGGAACGAACTGGCGTTGGTGGCCTTCATCGAAAAGGCCATGACCGCCCTCCGCGAAGGCGTGCATCTTCTCGTGGTCGACCTTTTCCCGCCCCGCGCATCGAATCCCAACGGGATGCACGGAGTGATTTGGGACTACCTGGAGGGAGACGAAGGCGAGCACTACGTGCAGCCGCCGGGAGAACCGATCACGCTCGCCTCCTACATTGCAGCCAATCCGGTGGTCTCATTCGTCGAACCTGTCGCGATCGGGCGTGTCCTGCCGGACATGCCCCTGTTTCTGACGAAGGAGCGATACATTAACGTTCCGCTTGAGCAAACCTACCTCGCCGCCTATCGTGGCTTGCCGAGACGATTCAAGCAGATTCTGGAGGCCGATGCCTGATTCCTCTCGCGTCTGTTGGCCGCACCGAGATTGGCCGCGGCAAAACAGTGACGGCTTTCCGGCTTCCTCCGTCGACAACTCCCAACGAACCATTCCACAACCATGCCCAACCTCTTCAATACCGTCTGGGACCGGCACACCGTCGGCACGCTCGCCTCCGGGCAAACACAACTGTTCATCGGGCTGCATCTGATTCACGAGGTCACTAGTCCGCAGGCATTCGAGATGCTCCGGGCCCGCGACCTTGAGGTGATGTACCCACAGCGGACGTTCGCCACCGTCGACCACATCATCCCGACCGACAATCAGGCGCGGCCATTCGCTGACGGCCTCGCCGAGCAGATGATGTCGGCCATCGAGAAAAACTGCGACGAGTTCGGCATCACGCTGTTCGGTCTCGATGACGAGCGGCAGGGCATCGTCCACACCGTCGGGCCGGAGCAGGGACTGACGCAGCCCGGCTTGACCGTCGCCTGCGGGGATTCGCACACCTCGACGCATGGCGCGTTCGGGGCGATCGCCTTCGGTATCGGCACCTCGCAGGTCGCCCATGTGCTGGCGACCCAAACGCTTGCCATGAACAAGCCGCAGGTGCGGCGGGTTGAAGTCAACGGCGACTTGGCGGCGGGAGTCTTCGCCAAAGACGTGATCCTGTACATCATCCGTCAGCTCGGCGTGAAAGGGGGCATCGGCTTCGCCTACGAGTTCGCCGGTGAGGTCTTCGACCGGATGTCGATGGAAGAACGGATGACCGTTTGCAACATGAGCATCGAAGGGGGCGCTCGCTGCGGATACGTGAACCCCGACGAGACGACAATCGAATACCTCCGCGGCCGTCCGTTCGTTCCCCCAGGGGATGACTTCGAGACGGCGGCTGCAGGGTGGAGGTCGCTCGCTTCCGGACCGGACGCCACCTACGACGACGAGGTCTGTTTCTTGGCAGGCGCGATCGAGCCGACCGTCACGTGGGGAATCAACCCGGCGCAGTCGGTCGGCATCAGTGAGCCGATCCCTCCGGTCAGCGAGTTCCCCGCCGAAGAGCAGACCGGCGTCCAGGAGGCGCTGGAATACATGAGTCTGGAAGCCGGCAAGCGGATTTGGGGCCAGAAGATCGACGTCGCCTTCATCGGCTCTTGCACGAACGGTCGCATCAGCGACCTGCGCGAAGCCGCCAAGATCGCGGAGGGCAACCATGTGGCGAGCGGCGTCAAAGCGATCGTCGTCCCCGGCTCGCAGCAGATCCTCCGACAGGCCGAGTCCGAGGGGCTGCACGAGGTCTTTCAGGCAGCCGGCTTCGAGTGGCGGGCCGCCGGCTGCTCGATGTGTCTCGCCATGAATCCCGACAAACTGCAAGGCCGCGAGGTGTGCGCCTCCTCCTCGAACCGCAACTTCAAAGGCCGCCAGGGCAGCCCCACCGGCCGCACCCTGCTGATGTCCCCCGCCATGGTCGCCGCCGCCGCCATCGCGGGCGCAGTGACCGATGTGCGGGAGATGTTGTCACCGGTGAGTGTCTGAAAGCCCGTTCCCCAAGGGAGGTATCGCCATGTCCGTCGGACAAGCTGTTGTGACAGCGGAAGAATTCAAGCAGATCGCCGTCGAAACCGACGGTCTCGTGGAGCTCGTGCGTGGGGAGGTGATCGAGATGTCGCGACCCGGGGCAAAGCACGGATATGTGTGCCTGAACGTTGGAAGCGAACTACGGGGCTGGGCGCGGGCAGGCGGACATGGGCGCGCAGTCTCCAACGACGCCGGCATTCAAACAGAGCGCGATCCGGACACGATCCGTGGCCCGGACGTCTACTTTATTCGTGAAGAACGTCTTCATGGTGGCACACTGCCCGATGGCTGGCTTGAAGTCCCGCCAGACTTGTGCGTCGAGGTGCTCTCGCCCAACGACCGGTGGCCGGATGTGATCGAGAAGATCAGCGAGTATTTTCGCCTCGGAGTCCCCGAGGTGTGGGTGCTCGATCCGGCGACGCACGAAGTGCGGGCCCACCTCAATGCTGAAGGCCTCCCTGTCGTGCTTCGCGATGGCGACACGTTGACGAGCGACCGGTTGCCTGGATTCGAGTGTGCTGTATCCGAGTTATTCGAAGGTTGCTGATTCCCAGACGTTGTTGATTCCCAGGCAGTGAATTCAAACATGACACAAATCACACAGATCACCGGCACGGGCATTCCGTTGTTGTTGGATGACATCGACACCGACCGGATCATTCCCGCGAGGTATCTCCGCTGCGTCTCGTTTGACGGGATCGGGGAGCACGCGTTTCGTGATGATCGGGAGCAGCACGAGGCGCATCCGTTTGATCATCCGCAGCATCAGGAGGCGTCGATTCTCGTCGTCGGGCGGAACTTTGGATGCGGGTCGAGTCGGGAACATGCGCCACAGTCGTTGTTGCGGTGGGGGGTGAGGGCGATCGTGGGCGAGTCGTTTGCGGAGATTTTCTTTGGGAACTGTACGGCGATCGGACTGCCCTGTGTGACGGCGGAGCGGTCGGCGCTGGATGCGCTGGCGAACATGATCGCCGCCGATCCGCCGTTGGAGATCAACGTTGACCTGCAGGCGGACGAAGTGCGATATGCGGACACGGTTGTGCCGGTCGAAATGGCGGCCAGTGCCCGCGATGCATTGGTCAGCGGACAATGGGATTTTCTCAGCCAGTTACTGGACAATGCGGACGCAATCCACGAAACAGCCGCGCGGCTGCCCAACCTGAGCAGCACAGTGTGAGGCCGATGCAGCACGGTCATCGCCGCCGAATCCCAGTGGGAGAAAGTGATGGACTACTGCCGAAGCTGTGGCTCTGAGGTTGCTGACGGGACTCGCCAATGCCCCCGCTGCGGCGCGGTGGTTGACGAATTCGCACCGGTGACGGAAGTGGCTGCCGACGACCAACTGCACCGCGAAATCCGGGCCCTGGCCTCTCGCGAGGGCGTCATTGCCGCCATTAAGCGGTATCGCGAGGCGACCGGTTGCGACTTGACGACCGCAAAGGGTGCCGTCGATCGGCTCGTTGCCGGCGGCGCGCCTGTTGCTGAGGTGCCTGCGGCCTCCAGTATCGAGTCGGCGGTCTTGGAAATCGCGGAGCGCGAAGGCAAGATCCCCGCCATCAAGCGATACCGGACGGAGACGAATTGTGGTCTCAAAGAGGCCAAAGAGGCTGTCGAGACGCTGCTGCGAGAGCACGGCGTGCAGCCCCGGTCCGGGAGCGGCTGTGCAGGCGTGCTGCTACTCCTGCTGTTGCTGATCGGTCTTGGGCTGCAGCTGCCGTTCTGACTCAACGTCCTGTTCTGTCTCTGCGGCGAGCTTGTCCAACAGTCCCATCACAGCTTTGCGGTAGACCGATTCCAACAGGGGAAACCGCTTGATCAACTGAAACGTCTTGTACAGTTGGGGTCCGTCCGCCTCGTCGAGCGGGGTCTCGATTGAGTTCCCCCGGGCGTCGACGAGAACGGCGACGTATGTCACGCCGTCGTCGGTGGAGACCTGTTTGACGTCGGAGATTTGTGCGGTGCCGACGTCGAACTCCGTGCCGTCACGGTTCGCATCTCCTGCCGGGGCTGCGCGTTCGTCTGCCCCCAACCAACCGGAGAGCGTCCCGGTGAGCTCCTGGACCGACTGTTCGTTGGAGACCCGTTCGAGACGCCGCGCGAGTGATTCCAGGTCGTCGAGCTGTTGCTCCGGGGCGGCATCCTCAGCTTGGCGGCGTGCCTGTTCAAAGCGCTTGCGGGCGAACTCAGCCAAGCCGGGAGAGTCGGCCGGCAGGCGGGGCTCTCCGTTTGCGAGGTCGGGCACTTGTGGAGCGCTGCTCGGGGCAGCCGGGTCGGCTCCGACGGCCTCCCATGCGGCTGTGTCCTCTAGCAAGGCATCAGCCTGATAGGCAACGATTGTCTGCACGACCGGTTTGGTCGCCGCTCTCTGCACCCAGGCCGGCGTCCCCCACCAGACGACGCACACCATCAATCCGGTATGCAGCGTCGCGGAGAACGCACAGCTACGGACAGCATGTTTGCTGGACCGTTTCATGAAATTGCTTCACACCCCGTCAGCTGACGCACCCAGAGGATTGTACGTCGGATGGCCCCTGTCGCGCAGACGGGATTTCGCTGCGACAGGGCATTTATGGCAAAGCGGCCAGGCGATGGGCAGAATTCGGGCGAAACGCCTCGCGGGCGCAGCCGGCTGCGCCGATGAATCCGGCGTCCGCACCGAGTGTCGCATAGTCGATGACCGTCTTTTCGGCCAAGATGGGGAAGGCGTGATCGCGGACCACCTGCTTAATCTTTGCCAGGAACCGGCGGCCCAGTGCCGTCTCGTTCCGCCCGAAGGTCATCGCGCCGCCCAGCAGCACCACTTCCGGATTGATCGTGTGCATCATGTTGATGGAGCCGATTCCCAGGTAGCGGGCCGTCTCCATAATCAGTTCGTCCGCGAGCGTGTCGCCCTGTTCGGCGGCCTCTGCGATCAATTTGGGGTCCAGTTCCCGACCTTGCGAGATCCAGTCGGAGAGGACCGAGATTCGTCCGTCAGCAAGTTGCTGCTCGCAGCGGCGGACCAGAGACAGCGCGCTGCCGTACAGCTCCAACGCTCCGTGAATGCCGTGAGGCGAGGGCTCGCCTCCGTCCATCTGCACGATCATGTGTCCGCACTCTCCTCCGTGGGAGTGGGCTCCGGTCAGCAGTTTTCCCTCGATCACGATTCCGCCGCCGATGCCCGTCCCCAGCGTCCAGAACATCAGGCTCCGCGCACTGCTCGCACCACCGACCCAGTACTCTCCGTACGCGGCGGCGTTGGCATCGTTCTGAAGCACGGTCGGCTTGCCGAACCGCTCCGCCAGCAGGTCCCGCAGCGGCAGGTTCTCCCAACCGGGCAGATTGAACGGATGGAAGATGATCCCCGCCGGAATGTCCATTGTTCCGGGCGCAGCAACTCCCACGCCGACGATTGAATCCCAATCGGTCCCGCTCTCCTCGATGACCCGCCCGACCGCCTCTTCGATCCGTTGCAGTCCCGCATCCAACCCTTCGCGGAGCCGGTTGGGGCGGCTCTGTTTGGCGAGCGGCGTGCCCGCATCGTCGACGATGCCGACGTTGATCGACGTGCCGCCGATGTCGATGCCGACGTAGTGGTTGGCGTGATTGGCTGCTCTCACCTGCCCGTTATTCCTCATGCCCTGCTCACTCAACGACGGTGAATCGTTCGACTCCGGATTTCCACGTGAGGTCGGCCGGATGCCGGCGACTTTGCGGAACACATGACGTCATCAGGTCCCCCAGGAAGCAGCTTCATCCGAGATCGGCTTGGGCGACAGCCCGTAGGCCCCCATCGCGAATGCACCCCCTCTTTTATCATGGCCACCCGGATGACCAATTGCCATGACTCTCCGTTAGACACATTCAAAGTTTCACAAGGGGAGGACATCTCGGCCCATTGACCGTACTCAGTCGTCCCCAGTTCGGTTGTCAAATACCGTGTGACGCAAGTTCTTTACGCCGAAGGCGTTCAACATCACAGCCCAGGGTCGCGAACGAAGCGGGCGCACCCTGGGGGGACTTCTCGCGTGGTCGATCGCAAATCCAGGTCAACGGGGATCGGCCTCTTCCAAGGGGATCGTTGAATCACCCTGCAACTCGGCGGAACATTCCTGGCCGTACGCCTCGTTTTTCATAAACTCTCTCAGCAATGAGGTTGCGTACGCGCCCCGGTTGAGCTCGAACCTCAGCCGCAGCCCCGGTTCGGCAGCTTTGATGGTGAGATCGCGCGCCACAGCCAACAGAGGGCGGCGAGTTCCGGGCAGCAGTTTTCGCCAGGCGGCAAAGCTGCCCGGCGTCAGTCCAAACACAGCCAGCGCTGCGAGTTCACGATCGGCCGCTTCTCCGGTTGGGTGCCGCATTTTCAGGCCAAACATCGGTCCGCTGATGACCGTTTCGCCCTGCTCGAAGCGTTCCTGCTCGCGGGGGGCGTCTTCGGCCACAAACGGCCCGCCGCTTGCCCGGACCTGCATCACATCCCCCGGCAGCACCCGGTCCAGCAGTCCGTCTCTGATCCGCTTGCTGAGGACTTCGTTGAAGATGGCCGACTGAACCGCAGACAGTGACAACCGCAGCAGAAACCGCCGGCGGTTCCGAGGAATGTCCCGCTCCGACTTGCGGCCGGCCAGGAGGTCAAGCCCCAGCGACAAGGTCTCCCCCCCATGGCCGAAGCGTTGGCTGCCGTAGTTGTTGGGGAAACCTCGCTGTCTGATCACCTCGGCGATCGGCGTCGCCCGCGCGGCGGTGTCGTGGCATGTCTCACGCACAAGCACCTCAAAGCCGTTGCCCTTCAAGTGACCCGTCTTGAGCTTGTTGCCGTGTCTCGCGACCCGGATGACTCGGATCGAATCTGTTTCGATCGCCGCGATGCGGTCCTCGCACCGCGCCGGTACGGAGACGTGCTGTCGAGTTATGGCCCGGCGATCCTTCAACCCGGCGACGCCGACGTCCGCGCGGCCGACGCTGAGCGCCTTCGCGATCTGCTGCGTCAACATTTCCGCAGAGACGTCGCGCTTCTCGATCCACAGAAACAAATGGTCGCCCTCCCCGCACGGCTCGTACAGCGGGAGTTCCTCGACGCAAAAGTCCTCCGGTTCACGCTTGATGACGCCACCCACACCGGGTAGTTCCGCCGTGAGGTAGGGGAGCGGTTTGGTGGCTTGAGGCGACATCAGATCCGTTCGATTTCAAACCGAG
The DNA here is from genome assembly GCA_029259845.1 of Planctomycetaceae bacterium. GTDB lineage: Bacteria > Planctomycetota > Planctomycetia > Planctomycetales > Planctomycetaceae > JAHBXU01. The sequence goes on from JAJDEI010000221.1 coordinate 99,243, forward strand.
TATGCGGCCCAGTCGCCCGGATGACACGAGAGCGCGGCTGCTGCGCCCAGTCGGCCGCCATGTCTGCCGCACGCGCAAGATCAACAGTGCCATTGTGAGCGTGCAGCAGGTATCGCAGCAGCAGGGGCTGTCGCTTCGTCGTGACGACCGACCCGTCGCGGCAGACCGATGCACTCATCCAACCGTCGCCGCGGACGTGCCACTTTGAGGGAAACGAAACGTTGTCCGGGTGGTCGAAGTACGTGATTCCCTCGGTGACGACGTGGCGCGCGCCGTCCGAATCAACTGGCACTGGTCCGCTGTAATCCATCCATGCCGCGGGTTGACCGAACAATTCGGATTCGCCGGTCTTGCCGCTGCTTCCCGTCGGATGCCCCCCGCCAAAGTGAGCCGAGATCGTTTTCGCCATCCGCACGGCGAGGAAGCCGAGATTCGTCTGTTGAAACTCAATCTCCTCCGCGACTGGCGTGAAGGTCGACTGCAATTCGAGCGTGTACTCTCCGTCGCCCAGCGGGCGCAGGAAGGCGATCAGCTCCTGTTCGATGAGCGGTTGCGGATCGTGCCCGTCGTACCAACCGAGCCTGACCGCCATTGCTGCCGCCTGATCACCGTCCGCGTAGGCGAGCCATTGCTGTTGCCGGATGCGGGCGGCCGTGTTGTCGCTCCAGAAGTCGATGCCCAGCAGCTTCTGATGCGCGAACCAGACGGACCGGTGATGGTCATGGTCGGGGGCCCCCGGATGCCCCATCCGCGTGAGCGACGCCCCGGATCGAGGTCCCCGCATCGGGAAGAAGAACGGCCGCGGAGACTGCGGTCCAAAATGCCACCGCGTCACCTCCCGTCCGTCAACGCGGAACGACACCTGATGTTCCGGGAGCGGAACGACCTCACAGCGAAACAGGTCAGTCATGGCGATCGAAACAGGGCGAGGGACCAAAAGCACCGGACCTATCCGTCAGGCGGTTCACGGTGACTCGTCACTATCGTCGACTGGGCGCGGCAACGCCAGTCTCCACCCCACCAGTCCGCACAAGCACGTGCCGAAGGCATTCGCAGTACCGTGCAGGGCCCGCATCCAAGGGATATCCAGCCATTCCGGCCCTCCCAGGTACCGCATGCCATACAGGCCCGAGAGCACCATCGCCCCCGTCAGACACATCGACGACAGGGATAACAGCAAGCGGCTGGTCGCCGGGATGTCCCTGCGGATGGCCGACGAAAGCTGTAGCCAGGCGGTGAGCATCGCTGCCAGCGACAGTTCCCAGGCGATCACACTTTCCAGCAGGGGCGTGAAGCCGAAATGCGACGACGTGATGCCGACGGCTGTCAGGGGAATGCCGGCGATCACGCCCACGCATGCGATTGTTGCCAATCGGCCGGGGTTTGTCCGAGCCGCCCACGCGGTCATGATCGGCAGCAGAATGCCCGCATAGTGAAAGTGGATGGCGGTCAGCAGGACAATTACTTCCCGGTAACCAAGCGGCCACTGGCCTAACCGCCACAGCATCAACCACGTCGAACCGGCCACGATATACACAAGGCCCGCTTCGAGGCACAGCTCAGAAAGCCCGCGCTGGGAGCGACTCCGAAATCGTATCATGCCACATCCCGCGATCAGTCCTGTCACCGCCAGCCAGGGCAGCGTGAGGAGGGCAGACGTCATCCCTTGAGGGATTATGCATGCGGGCACAAGCAACCATGCCGCCGGCCCTTGCAAGCAGATGACCCATTTGAGCCATCGCCGTGCCGAAACAGGCCACCACTCGCGTTGCAACAACGCTAACAACAAGGGAAACAGAACGAGCGGGCTGAACAACAGCAGCGTTACCGCCCACGACGTCTGCAGAGGAGCGACGCCCGTCATCACGGCTCGCCACAGCCAGAACGTAGCACCGACACAAAGGCTGATCCGTAGGAACATAAGCCGGCCGGCATGCAGAACGGTTTTGTCGACGTTTTCCTCAGTCATCTTCGCCCTCCCGGCATGTCACGGGAAGAGCAGGCCGGTCCTGCGATATCGCCGTTGTTGCCGCCTGAAGAGCCGCCAATGAGTCTCGCGCGAACCGACGCTGCAAGCGACGAATCGCCGGATGGACGGCGCGCGCCAGCCAATGCCGCGGCCGCGCATACGACGACAGGTCGTACGACACGCGATCATCCGACTTGTCCCACTCAACGCAGAAACACTCCGCTCCTTCAAGCATGTGGCCGCAGAGCGTCGCGTAGGTGATCGCCAGCCGAGCGGTCTCATCGTCGTCGCACTCGCTGATGTCAATCACGCGGCAGGCGTTCACGCTCCACAAGCCCAGACAACGCGCGACGACCGCCACAGTTTGCCCGAGACGAGCAGCTCGGTGAGACGGGTGTACGGCGATCCAACCGCCGGGAAACTGCTTCCACTGCGAGACGGCAGCCCGCGCGGCAGCGAATGCGTCCGCGCCACTTCCCAGGCAGCCGCGATGATGATTGCGGACGAATCCGGCGGGAACAGGGTCGGGAATACGAACGTCGTCAGAGAAAACCGCCTCCCGCTCCTGACAGCGGACGTATCGGTCGAGAACGGCAGTGGTCGGATGTTTCAGGCAAATCATGGCGGCAACCTCTCCGGGAGCACAGACCGCAATCGGAGGCTGTCCTTAACAGGCGAATCGCTGTGCCGCGATCAATGATCGAGCCGATTTGTGGAGCGCTGCGATGAAGAGCGGTGGCGTCGGCTGACAGCGTCGCGAAACCCGCCGGCCGAGTGACCGCTGGGCGGTTCTCGGCAGAGAAGGGAAATGCGGATCAAGCGGATCGGAGCCGATCTGGGCGGATCGGATTGCTGGTCTGCTATGATCCCCGGCAATCTGCGGCTATCCGTTTCATCCGCGTTTCCGTTGTCTCCATGCGACCAGCAGTCTCCATGTGGCCAACATCGGCCGGACAGCGGGCGACCGGCTCGCTGTCCCGTTCCTCACGCCAGGACCCTGAACTGCGGAAGCGGCTGACCTCGAATGACTGACGAGAGTGTTGTGGATTCAAGCTTGGTGGCCTAGACGTCCTGTCCCGACTGCCGCAGACGTTCTCGGAGCCTTGCCAGTTCCTCCTCAGCCGCCTCGCGGGCCGCGCGTTCGATCTCCCGCTGGCGGTGTTCGAACTCCCGCTGGCGGCGTTCGAACTCTCCTTCGGTGAGCAGTGTCTCACCCGTGGCGAGATCCTGCAGGACCAGCGAGCAGCTCTCCAGCCGCAGCTTCAGACCGAGCGTTTCCGAGATGAGCCAGCCGTCTGCGTCCGGCTCGAGGACGCAGAAATCGTCGTCCGCCTTGCGGAAACCTCGCAGTGGCGGGTCGAGGTAATCGCTGGTCGGGTCGTACAGAAAGTATTCCTGGACCCCAATCGTGTCGAACACCCGCGGCTTGAAGACCGTGTCCTCGCGCTGCGACCCGCGTGAGGTGATTTCAAACACAACTTGCGGCGGCGAAGGCTCCTCCCAGATCTTGTAGACCCTCCGGAGATGGGGATCGCAGTCGGTGATCACGAACACATCGGGCACAATGAACTTGCGGGGGTTGCCTTCTTCGTAGTAGACGAGCAGGTTTGCAGCGACATACGTATTCTGCTCACGGTATCGCCACTTCAGCATGTCACGCAGGCGGATGATCCATTCGATGTGAACGTCGGTCTCACCCATCGGCTGGCCATCGGATTCGGGGTAGTCGATCTCGACCGGCGTGGAAGCGGCGCTCATGGTTCATCCTCGCTGGTCAAACGGCACGTAATTTCGGTTGCGTTCGCCGAGGTAGACCTGCCGCGGGCGTTGGATCCGTTTTTCCTGGTCGACCATCAACTCTTGCCATTGGGCCAGCCAGCCGACCGTTCTCGGGATCGCGAACATCACCGGGAACATGGTCGTTGGCAGCCCGATCGCCTGATAGATGAGACCGGAGTAGAAGTCGACATTCGGGTACAACTTGCGTTCGACGAAATACTCGTCTTCGAGGGCGATCCGCTCCAGCTCGAGGGCGACATCCAGTAAGGGAGTGCGACCGGTCACTTCGAAAACTTCGTCCGCACACTCCTTGATAATCCGGGCACGCGGATCGTAGTTCTTGTAGACGCGGTGCCCGAAGCCCATCAGACGCATTTCGCCCTTCTTCACGCGGTCGATGTAGCCCGGCACGTTCTTGAGATCACCGATCTCATTGAGCATCTTGAGGACCGCCTCGTTTGCTCCGCCGTGCAATGGTCCGTACAGGGCGGCAGCCGCCCCGGCGAGGGCCGAATAGGGATCGGCATCCGAGGAACCAATCGCCCGCATCACACTGGCCGAGCAGTTCTGTTCGTGGTCGGCATGCAGGATGAACAGGATGTCCAGCGCCCGCACGAGCGCCGGCTCCGGCGTGTACGGGTTGTCCGTCATCTTGAACATCATGTGCAGGAAGTTTTCAGTGTAGTTCCGGTCGTTCTTCGGATAGTTGTACGGATGGCCCTGCGAATGCCGATAGGTGAACGCCGCCAGCGTAGGCACCTTGGCGATCAGCCGCTTCGCTTGCAGCATGCGGTTTGCCTCGCAGTGCACCTCCTTGGCTTCGGGGTAGAAGGTCGAGAGCGCGGCCACCGTGCTGATCAACATTCCCATGGGATGCGCGTCGTAACGGAACGTCGCCATTTGTTCCTTGATGTTTTCGTGCACCATCGTGTGCATGCGCAGCGACTGTACCCATTCGTCCAATTGCGGCTGACTGGGCAACTCGCCGTACAACAACAGGTACGCGACCTCTTTGAAGGTGCACTTCTCCGCGAGTTGCTCGATCGGATATCCCCGGTACTCCAGGATGCCCCGATCGCCGTCGATATACGTCACCGTGCTCTGGCAGGAGGCCGTGTTCGTGTAACCGGGATCGTATGTCATCATCCCGAAATCACCGCTTTCGACTTTGATCTGTCGCAGGTCCATTGCCCGGATCGTGTCGTGCTCGATCGGAATCTCGTACGTCTTGCCGGTTCGGTTGTCGGTAATCGTCAGGGTGTTAGGCATGGTCGGGAGTCGCGGATCGGGGGATCGGGGGTCAGGGAAACAGCACGGGACGGATTCCGTGCTAGTCCCCGTTCATTTTAGCCGCCTGCCGGGTGTTCTCCAGCAGACTGCGCTCCAGGACGTCTTTGGCTTTGTCGAAGTAGGACTGCCAGGTGATTTCCGGTTGTCCGTCTCTCAGGCAGTCGCGGACTTTCTGCAGAGTGTTTCGAGCCATGTGGGGGCAGCGGTTGCACGCACAGGTCTCGCCGGTTTCCGTCATGATGCCCGGCACGGGAATGTAGGCGTGCTGCGGGGCGGATCGTTTGAGCGGGTGGATCATTTCCGATTCGGTCGCCACGAGAATCGTTGCCGGCTTGTCGAGCGACATGCAAAACTGCCGCATTTTCTCCGTCCCGCCGACGAAATCGCTCACCTCCAGAATGTTCTGCGGACATTCCGGATGGGCCACGACCAGGGACCCCGGATGGTTCCGCTTGGCCCGCAGTAGGTCCTGCAGGCTGAACATCTCGTGCACCATACAGGCTCCCGGCCACAGAATCATCTCGCGGCCGGTCACTTCCATCAGATATCGGCCGAGATGCTGGTCCGGCACGAACAGGATCTCCTTGTCCTCAGGGACGCGTTCCTCAATCAACTCGCGGGCGTTGCCGCTGGTGACAATCCAGTCGCACAGGCTCTTGACCGCAGCGGACGTGTTGATGTAGGCGACAGTCACGAAGTCCCGTTCCTCGTCGCGCAGCTCCTTCTGAAATGCCGCCAACCGATCGGGCGGGCAGCTCTCAGCGAGCGAACATCCGGCCAGTAAGTCGGGAATGAGCACCCGTTTCTGGCGGTTCATGATCTTGGCTGACTCGGCCATGAAGTGCACGCCGGCAAACACAATCGTCGACTGCCCGACCTGCGTCGCGTCCCGCGCGAGTTTCAGCGAGTCTCCCGTGTAATCGGCGATGTCCTGAATCTCGCCGTCGACATAAAAATGCGCAAGAATCACCGCGTCCTTCTCGACTTTCAGACGATCGATCTCGTCCATCAAATCGAGCGGATCTTCGAACGACCGCTCATCGCGGTCGTCGGCCAGGATGGGGCTCAGATTGCTCATCAAGACACCTCGCTGCGGGAATTATAGCCGGTGAGCGCCCCGTTTGCATGCGGTCGGCCGGTTCTCCGGCTCCCGTCGGCAGGGTGAACGTTTTGTTGAAGTTGGGGCGTCGCGCCAACGGCGGCCAACGCCGTTGGCTCCGGACTAACACCAATCCACGATTTCGGTTAGCCCGGAGGCATCGGCGACGGCGGATCACCGGCAATCTCCCCATCATGAAACACACGTTCGCACAGTTCCCGCCGATCGTTGTCGGGAATTCTGCGCCGTATTGAGCTAGAATCGGCACCGGCCCGTTTTTCTCATCGAACCTGCACCCCGGAGATCCCCCATGCAACTTGGGTTTGTCACCGCCATCCTGCCGGAACTGTCGCTCGAAGAGGTCCTTCGGTTCGCTGCCGAGACCGGTTACGAATGCGTGGAGGTCATGTGTTGGCCGCTCAGCAAGGCTGAACGCCGTTATGCGGGCGTGACACACATCGACGTGACGGACTTCTCCGCCGCCGATGCCGACCACATCCGCAAGCTCACCGACGAGACGGGCGTCGCCATCAGCGGCTTGGGCTACTATCCCAACGCGCTTTGTCCTGATCAGGAGGAGTCGGGCCGCTACGTCTCCCACACCCGCAAGACGATTGCCGCCGCGGCCAAACTGGGCGTCAACTGCATGACTTCGTTTGTCGGCCGCGACTGGACGAAATCGGTCGACGACAACTGGCCCCGCTTCCTGGAGGTGTGGCGTCCGATCATCGCTTTTGCAGAACAGCAGGGGGTTCGCGTGGCCATCGAGAACTGTCCCATGCTGTTCAGCGACGACGAGTGGCCCGGCGGCAAGAACCTCGCCTGCTCCCCCGCCATCTGGCGACGCATGTACGCCGATATCCCCAGCGATCACTTCGGCCTCAACTACGACCCGTCGCATCCCACATGGATGCAGATGGATGCGATCAAACCGATCTGGGAATTCGCCGACCGGATCTTCCACGCCCACGCCAAGGACGTTCGCGTCGACCGTGACAAACTCGACGACGTCGGCGTCCTCGCGTATCCGCCGGAATTTCACACGCCCAAACTGCCCGGCCTCGGCGATGTCAATTGGGGCCGCTTCTTCGCTGCGCTCACCGACGTGGGGTACGATGGCCCGGTGTGCGTCGAGGTCGAAGACCGCGCCTACGAAGGGACCCTGGAGTCCCGCAAGGCGTCGCTCCGGCAGAGCGCGCGGTACCTGCGAAACTTTCTGCCGTGACGGCATTCGGTACTCGGCGTTCGGTGTTCGTTCTTCGGGTCGGCGACGACAAGACCTGCGGCGGCAGCGAAAGGTTAAACTGCCAGGACGCAAGTCATCGCGAGCTAGGTCGTGTCGACATTCAAGCGGCCTGTCTTGCAGGGAATTTCGGGTAGCACCGGTTGTCCCAACCGGTGCCGCACAGCGGCAGGAAGCTTGTTCTTCAACGGACGATTCACCCAGAGGCTTCTTGTCGCGAGGCGACACGGGTTGAGGCAACCCGTGCTACCCTTTTCGAATGTCAACACAGCTAGTCTTCCGGCTCCACGATAAAGCCGTGATAGACGCCCATGTAGTAGGGGAGCAGAAACGCGGCACCGTCGGTGAGCGTCCGGCCGTCCCCGCCTTCGCTGAGCCGCCACGGGTCGTGGTTCCAGTGTTCGATGTTCCGTTCATCGATGGGCGTCACGTTGCCGTTCCGCCGATGTCCGCGAGCGTCCCGCCAGGGAAGCAACGTGTTTTTCATGCGGACAATGTCACTGCGGTGCGTGTGGTCAAACGCATGCCGCACACGATCGAGCGGATATCGCTTGAGCGTGCCGACCGCTTCCTCCAGCGCGGCTGGGGGAACCGTCGGCCAGGAGCCGCCCCATTTGGCGAATTGGGCGGCGAACACAAAGTTGAACAACGGGTTGAGCTCCGGACGCTCGTTGAGCCAATAGCGGTACATCGATGTCAGATACAACCGCCGCAGTTCGGGGTCGTCCTCGTACGAAATCGCCGTGTCGTAGCACATGAAGGCCATTTCATCGTCGGACTGATTACCGGTCCCGGGGCCGGCCTGTGTTTTGGAGATCAAGATGCTGGCCTTATAGCCATGATCGTAAAGCAGGGACCGGTAGGCCTCGCGGTATTTGTCGGCCCCCGTCATGTGCAGGGCCACCTTGAGGTAGGACAGAATACTGAGCGTGTTCAGCGGGCGCTGGTTGATCATGTCGCCCGAGTTGAGGTCCTTCGGGCTGAAGCGTCCCCAGCGCGTCGGCTTGCCGTCGTGGTCGACGAGGGAGTAGTCGTGATCGAGGAGATGGTCGGTGATGGCGACGACAACATCACGGACCCGCTGCTTCTCCTGTTCCGTCTCGGCAACAAGATCATAGTACAGGGCGTACAGAAAATAGTGGCCGTCGAGTTCGTCGGAACTGGTGTCGGTCTTCCAGTACCACTGGCCGTCCGCGCTCGTTGGCCAGCGGGGCGAAAGGACTTTCCATTGCGGGTCCCGCTTCTGGTTTTTGCGGTCGTTTTCGATGCTGTCGCCCGGCTCGCCATTGGGGTTGGGGCCGGACGTCGGGAGGATCGTGCGAGCCGGGAAACCGGGCGGTGCCGGATGGGACCCGCCTTGCGTCACCTGGCTCAAGAACCGCAGGGCCTCAAATGCGTCGGTCGCCCGTTTTTTGGCCAACGGATCCTTCGTCGCCGCATAGGCATAACATTCCCCCGCACCATACATGGCGGTCCAGAGTCCGTCGTTGTCGCTGTCGTACTGCGTCCATTCGCTCTTGTCGCCCAGGTTTTTCAGACGCACGCTGAGCACATAGCCGTAGGGGGTGCGGCGGTGGTACTTGTCGATTTCGTCTTCGAAAAACTTCGCCTTCTTCGCGAGCGTGATCGGTTTGCGTTCGATCACACCAACGCCCTGAGGCGTCGCGAACCAGGCGTCGCCGTTGGTGGTGACCGCGATGCTGCGCACCTCTTCGCCGGGCAGCCATTGGGGAGCCTGGCGGTACTCCCACGTGGTGCCGTCGAAACGAATGGCCCCCTTCGTGGTCCCCAGCCAGATGATTCCCTCCTCGCCGACGGCCATCGTGGTGAAGTCATCGTACGGCAGTCCGTCGTAACCGGTCAGCAGCCGCCAGCCGTCGGATGTTTGCACGCCCACCCCTTGCGGACTGGCAAACCACAGACGGTCCTTGTCGTCAAAGACGACTCCCCGCACATCCCGCGGTGCCCAGCTCCGCTTGCCGTCGCTGGGGAACAAGGGCTGCCACCCGTCCGGCGTCTCCAAAAACAGCCCGCTCCCGCCGGCGACGGCACGTCGTCCATCGGCGGCGACCGCGACTGCCCGAACGTCGCTCTCCAATTCGCGAAGACCGACGGCCAAATGCATGAAACCGATGTCGCTTCGTTCGTACAGGCCATTGCTGGCCGACAGCAATCCTGGCTGACCCGCCTTGAGCGAATACAACGTCTGTGCTTCTCGCGCCCGGGTGGGAAGGTCGATCACATGTTCCGCAGTCCCGTTTTCGACGCGATAGAGGCTTCCCGCGGCCAAGGCCATCACCCCCGCGCCGTCCGCATCGAGGAGTTTGACCGGGCCGTTGTAGTCGGTCGCCTGGACCCACTTGCCATCCTGAAAACGGGCCAACCCCTGGGCGGTGCCGGCGTAGACGACGTCATTGCTGGTCACCGCGACGGACAGGACATCATTGTCCGGGAGCCCATCGTCGGTCGTGAAGGTCGTGGCGACTTCAGCATCAAAGATCCCCACCGTGACGGCTTGAGGCTGTGGGGGGACGTTGGCACCGGGTTGCTCGGGCTCTTGGGCCGAAGCGGCAGGAAGAAATCTCGTCGAAAAGGCCAGGGCGAGAGCCAAGCGAGTGACTGTAGGCATGGGGGGCGACACCAGGGTATCGGAGGAGGCGGGAAAAGAATGTGCCTGCCAGTTTAGCAGGTGCTCCGCCGAATACCTTGCCGCGGCCGTCACAATGGGACGCACGGGGTGCGTCCGCTCAATGGCGGCGCTCGCTCATTTCCGGGTGGCTGGGGCCCTGTTGAGGCAACGCAAACCTGTCCTCAGTCCGAAGATTGGGGCCGTGACGCGATTCGTCCAGCGTCCGCAGCCCGAGAGTTGCGTGCGGGTGATCAATCATCGTTTTTCGATCGCCCCAGCCATTCCCACCATTGAGTGGCTGCGCCCGGTACGCTTGGATGTCCGCGGCGTCCTCAAAGCATCGTCGGTCCGGCCAACGTGGGAGGGCGTTTGGCGATGCCCGCTCCCGTGAGCACCCGCTCGATTTCGTGGGTCGAAAACCCTCGGGCCAGCAAGTCGTGGACAAGGGCGGTCGCCGCCTCGCGCTCTCGCACCTTGCGCCACTGGCAGAACGCCACGCTGGCCACGCATGTCAGCGTGGTGGCTGCCATCACGACAGACACCACTAGGAGCGCCATCCGATCGGTGCCGTTAATCGATTCGAGCAGTTCGGACATGTCGTTTCCTTTTAATCTCAGTGGCTCCGGTGTTGCGCTCGTTGGAGCGGGAGGCGCAGCACACATGGAGTTGCAGCTCTCGGCATCCTCGACCTCCTTGTGGATTCGGTGTCGCCGACGGAATCTTGGACGAAAGTTGTGCCGACTCCCGCTTTTCAATTCGAGGCATACGAATCGAAGATTCGGACCTGTCGCCAATTCTCCTTGTTTTCCGCAATAAACTGCTGATGCGATTCCGAGATTTGATAGCGGTCGTGGGCGGCTTTGTCCGTGTACACGATGTGCAGAGACACTTGAAAGTCGCGGTCGTTGACGTCCCGCTGACAGTCCTCGGCCAGAACACCCGCTGCAAAAAACTCGGTGCCGGGGTGGCCGCTCAGTAAGGCGTGACAAGCACGGACCAGCCGGTCGACCGCCTCTGCAGATGTGTCCTGGAGCGAGAAGTAAACATTGTGAACAAGCATGGGAAGTTGTCTTTCCGTTGCAAGATTCCGTGAGACGGTTGTGGGCGATCTTCGCTTCGCGATAAGCGCAATGAGGGGAACGCCGCGGGATGTCCGGGGGTGTCGGTGATCAGAATCGCGGACCGGAGGGCCGGCCCGCTCCGCCTCCCGACGGTGCGGGGGACGCACTCGATCCGCCGCTGGCCTTGGCGGGAGTCCCGCCGTAATAGCGATCCCTGCGAGAGGCGTACCGGATGGGAAACGACGGCAGAATCTGAGGCTCGGCACCCGGGTACAACTCGAACCGGGGGCCGTCGAAGATCGGGCCGTTGGCTCCGTTCCGGAAGGCGGTCTCGGTCATGTGGTGCACAAAGCCGAGCCACTGCATGTCGGGGGCCGATCGGCCAAGCGGGCCGCCGCGCCGTTGGGGCTCCGGGGTGAATCCGAGCATGTCCGGCGGCAGCGGCGCAGTGTGGAAGGCGGCCAATAGGAAGGCCATCGTCACGTAACCGGTCGCCAAACCGGCCGCCCAACGGGTGACGTCGTAGACGAGCGCCTGCACCTCGATGTGGACCGGCATGATCCGCTCGGTGATCTTGCGAAACGCGAACATGAATCCGGAGAACAGGCCGACGAGCGCAATCACGTCCCAGCGATGCTGCCATTCGTCCGAGTCGGCCAGATTATTCTGGAGGAAGTCGGCAGTCACCTCAAACAGGCTCGTCGCCAGCAAACCGGAAATCACGACCGAGACAAGCATCAGCGCGGCTCCCCACGCACCCTCGCTGGCGACACACCAGGTGATGACCGCGACAATTCCAACCAGAATGATGTCCAGGATCATCTCGGCCCTTTTGGCGACGTGGGGATGGGGAAACGGGAAATGAAAAATGGAGACGGGTGGAGCCGATTGCAAGAACCTCGTTCCCAAACTCTGTTTGGGAACGCACTACTGCGAAACTCTGTTTTGCGGACGGCAAAGCAAAGCTTTGCCGGACAGGTGTTCCCAAGCCAGAGCGCGGGAACAAGCGATGTCATTCCTACTTCAAACCAATCAAGTGTTACGGTTTCTATTTCACAACGCGCGAGAGTTCGTCGATGGAGGTCACGCCGCGGATGACGAGCCGCAGCCCCTCCTCTTTCATGTACAACATGCCGTGTTTGCGGGCTTCCGCACGGATCGTCGAGACGGACGCGTTGTCGCGGATCAGGTCGCGGATGCGCTCGTTGATCATCAGGAATTCGAACACGCCGATCCGTCCCTTGTACCCGAGGTCGCCGCAGTGGGGACAATTGGCCGGCTCGCGGGGGGGGCGGTAGAATTTCTCGATCTTGTTCGCCGGGAGTCCGGCCTTCTTGAGAAAGTCCGGGTTCGGCCGATACGGCTCCTTGCACTGCGGACAGAGCCGGCGGGCAAGCCGTTGGCCGAGAATGCCTGAAATGGACGTCGCCAGCATGGTCGGGTCGACTTCGAGGTCGATCATCCGCAACAGGGCGGTAATCGTGTCGTTGGCGTGCACGGTGGAGAACACCATATGGCCGGTATTCGCCGCCTGGCAAGCGATGCGGGCCGTCTCGCCGTCTCGAATTTCGCCGACCATGACCACGTCCGGGTCCTGTCGCAAAACGCTGCGCAGCGAACCGGCGAACGTCTGGTCCGCCTTCGAGTTGATCTCAATCTGCGTGACGTTATCCATCCGGAACTCGACCGGGTCCTCAATCGTGATGATGTTTTTCTGAAAGCTGTCGATCTCGTTGAGGCACGTATACAGCGTCGTTGATTTGCCGGCACCGGTCGGACCACAGCACAGGAACATCCCGTGCGGTTCGTGCACGAGGTCCCGAATGTCTTCGACCAGCTTCTTCCGCATGCCCAATTGCGTGATCTGGCTGACCGAGTTGGCCTGGTCCAGGATGCGGATCACCATCTTTTCGCCTTCGCGAGTCCCCTGGGTGGCGACACGAAAATCGATCACGCGGCCTTCGGTCTCCGCACCAAACCCGCCATCCTGGGCGCGGCGGCGCTCGGTGATGTCCATCGCACTGAGCACCTTGAAGATGTTCGTGACCGCGTCGCCGACGGCGCGGTCGAACGGCTCGGTGGGGTACATCACCCCGTCGATTCTCAGCCGTACGCCGAGTTCGTCTTCCCGGGGCTCGAGATGGATATCGGTGGCACGCCGCAGGATCGCGTCATACACGAGTTCCTTGGCAGCCATGTAACCCTTGGAGTTCTCCACCTGCCGCGAGGTGGACGCGTCGATGCGGCCGGTCTTCGATTTCCCGACGAACTGGATGTTGGGGCCGACCGCTTCCTCCATGCGCTGCCCGGAGCCGATGTGGATACCGATTCTCGCGAGATGCCGCTTGGCCAACTTCTCGAGATGACGCCGCGTCAGCAGCCGGCTGGATTCCGGTACGCGGTGGTTTCGCTCGTTGATGTAGAAACCTGTGGGGATGCCGCAGCCTAGCAGTGCCACGAAAAAGCCCACACCGAACATCGGAATCGTCAGAAACAGCAACAGGGCGAACAGTCCGCAGGCAAGCAGCAGCGTGTTCCAGTAAGCCGGACGCACTTTCAGCCCGCGGGCGTCATCGTCGACCCATTTGGAAAGGGCGGCCCATCCCAGGAACATCCCGATCACGAGCAGTATTTTCCAGGGGTTGAGGTAGGACTCCAAGCCGGCCGATTCCGGGTTCCCCCGTTGGAAGGGGAGCGGGTCCGGAGGATAGGCCAGGGCCGGCCGCGCCGTGGAGGCGGGCGCCGCAGCGTCGGCAGGCTGTTCCCCTGCAGCTTCGTTCCCCGGGCCGGGCGGACCCTGTGCGACTGCCGGCGATGCGGCGAGACACAGCCCGAGCAGCACCGCCCCCGCCCATCGAATGCGATTCGACACGTCGCTGGTCCCTTCGCTTGTCAACTCGTGGCCGCACACTGCCATCACGACATTCTGCCGATTCACCGAAACCTCGGGGTTGGAGTTCAGCCTTTAGGCTGCGCGAACAAGCGGAAGCTTGAACTCCAACTTCTAACTTGCGATGGCATCCCCTCGAAAACGGTCCTACAGAATGGCGGGCGTTTTGACTTCAATCCCCTTGAGCATCATCTTGAGTTCTTCCACGTTGGGGGAAATCTCAAACGCCGCCGCCCGGCTGACCAGTTCCCGCTGCACGAATCCGTACAACGAGTCGTTGAAAACCTGCATGCCCTCTTCCTTGCCGATGCGGATCGCGGAGGACAGCTTTTCGTCTTTCTCCTCCAACACCAGTTTGCGGACGGTGGGGTTGAAACGCATGACTTCGACAATCGGCACCCGCGACGGCTTGTCGACCACGGTTTTCAGCAGTTTCTGGCCGACGATTGCCCGCATGTTGAAGCCCATGCTCGACCGGATCGCCCTGTGCATTTCACTGGGGAACAGGTCGAGAATACGGCCGATTGTTCCCGGCGCGCTGGAGGCGTGAATCGTTCCGAACACCAGGTGGCCCGTCTCCGCCGCGTGAATCGCCGTCTCGAACGTCGCCCGGTCACGCATCTCGCCCACCAGCATGATGTCCGGGTCCTCACGCACGGCATGGGCCATCGCAATGTGGAAGTCCTTCACGTCCATGCCCAGTTCGCGCTGGTTGATCAGGCACTTGTCCGGCGTATAGACGAATTCGATCGGGTCCTCGATCGTGAGAATGTGCTTACGGGTCTGGTGGTTCACCCAGTCGAGCATGGAAGCGATCGTCGTCGATTTTCCCGATCCGGTGACCCCCGCCAACAGCACCATGCCCTGGTCGAACTTGCACAACTCCTCCATCACGGGCGGCAGGAACAACCCCTCGAAGTTGGGGATGTTTCGCTCGACCTTTCGGGCGACCAGTCCCGGCATGCTGAGCTGCCGAAACAGGTTCACGCGAAACCGCCAATCGTCCCCGTCCAACGGCACGATATGGGCAAAGTCGGTCCCGCCGTTCTCTTCGTAGAGCCGCTTGTTGCGATCGTCCATGATCTCGTAGAACATTCGCCACATCGTGTCTTCGTCAATGGGCGGCATGTCCAACTCGCGGATCGTGCCCCGGATGCGCAGCATGGCCGGCTTGCCGACCTGCAGATGCAAATCGGACGCTTCCATCTTGATTTGGATCTTGAACAGCTTGTCGATTTCCGGATTGACCGGACGGATAAACTTGAGCTGCTGGGGGGGACCCGACGATTGCGGTTCGCCCGGGGAATCTGATGCGACACTCGCCATGCGTCATCGCTCCGCTAAGAAGGGATACGTTGGGAACCAACCGGAACGTTGCCGAGGGGGCCAGCCATCATATCATGCCTGCCGACAAGGCGGGAACCCACTTTGCAATCGATTTCAGAGCCCGATGCAATCTCCGAAGAACGAACGCCCGCCGAACGGCTCGGATTACTCCACATCGCCCAGCCACCGCTTGCGGCTTGGCACGACCGGTCGGTGGCCTCTTCTCACGCCGCCAGGCCGTCGAATCTGTCACGTGTTCCGACCGACACGACACGGCAACCCGCCGAACATCGTGACGCCATGCCGGAACATCTCGGTGAGGCATGGCCGGTGTCGTCATGCGGCGTAACGGACGATTTCCAGTTCGGTCCCTGCTTCCACCTTCGCCAGGATCTCGTCAACCCGCCGAAGGACCTCGTCCTCGATCAGATACTCGGGACAACCGGCGCACTGAAGCACAGGCAACCCCTTGAGAATCACGATGGCCGTGTCGCTGACCTTGAAGGGGAGATCCGTCGTCGCCGTGCAAAACTCTCCACCGCACACGGCACATTTCATTGCTTCGGTCTCCTGCTTTTCAAGGCGTCCTGCCACTCGCCAGGGTCCGGCCGGAATGCCGTCACGACGCTGACAAGACCGCGTCAACTTCCTCGGTCTGCGGCGCAATCGCGGCTGTCTGTGTGACGGACGGAGCACGTGTTGGCGCCCAGGACTGATACAGGCCGACCGGAAAGCGAAGGATGCGGGAGGGGGTGACGCCGAGGAGCGACGTGACCGTCGGCAGAGACACGTTCGTCGCCACCTGCTCGCGGACGCGGTGAACGAAGATCGTGGAGAGGCAACGCATGGCGAGACTGGCGGCGAACAGGATCTGAAAACCAGTGGATGGATCGGCCGTGCGGCTCTGCAGGAGAGACAAGGCGCCTCCCGCCACGACCGACGTAATCCCGCCGATGAGGCCGGCGACCGCGGTGCCGGCGGCGATGTACATCGTACGATTGGCGGCCGGTGAATTCTTCAGCAGGAAGCCGTTGGTCGCAATCGCGATGCCTGCATTCAGCACCGAGTCGGCCATGAACACGGGAATGAGAATCAGCAGCGCGATCGTGGGGTTCGCCGGTATAAGCAGCAACCCGATCATGTTGATCGATTTCAGCCAGATGCAGCCGACCAGCACGGGACGGTTGCCGTAGACCTCGGCCACCGATCCCAGCCGACGGGAGAGAATGGCTCCCCCTGCCCAGGAAAATGTCCACAATAGCAGCACCTGCCCAATTGACAGACCGATGACCTCCAGCAGGTACAAGCTGATGAACGGTGCTCCCAGCATCGCGGCGAAATGCCAAAACGACATGAATCGAATGAACGAGCGGAACTGCCGATTACGGAACGGGCCGCGGAGCAAATCCCACATTCTCGGTTCACGCTGCTGCGTCACCGGAGGTTCGTCGATGCGAGCGAACAGGCAGATGTCGATGACTCCCAGCACGGCTCCCAAGCCCACGAGCGCCGGCAGGGCAACCCGGATTGAGAGGTCGGTGCCTATCAACACCCAACTGCTCAGGAGCATCGCCGCGGCAGCAGTCCATTGCATCCAGAGCTGCCGGACTCCCCAGTAATGGCTCAGGCCGGCGTGCGGCAGGTAGTCCCCCATCCATGACAGCCACAGCGGCGTTGTGAAGTGGATCAGCCCCTGATTGGCCGCCGTCACCAGCAGGAATGCCCACATCCAAACCGTCGTCGACACGTCCGGCAACAACCAAGGCCCGGCGGCAATCGGCAGGACGATCAGGCGTTGCAGCAGCGTCAGCCAGAACCAGACGCGGCGACGGTACCTCAGCCGGTTGGCGACGACGGCCGCCAGAAACTGCAGAAACAGCATGCCCGTGGGCAGGGCCCCGAAGATGCCAATATGCAGCCCGGTTCCCCCCAAGTCGCGGACAAACTCAATCGAGGCGGCAGACATGGTGAGCTGTGCATACGCCATCCCAAGACAGCTGGCGATGATGATGACACGCTGAGCAACCGGAAGAGGCCACACGGGGAGAACTCAGGTTGGGGGCGGGGGCGGGAGTTTCGAGCAGAGTTCGTTGGAGGAGACCAATCAGCCGGAAAGGTTCGCCAACTCGGTCGGTTCGGCGGCGAGAATTTCCCACAACCGCACACGGCTGGCAAGCCCAAGTAGACTTCGCACAGTTATCCAGGAACATAGGCGTGTCCGTTGACACCGCGTCCGCTCTCCATGGAGGATGGCGTGGCCTGCGCTCTTTCCCGCCCCAGCAGCCCGTTGTGAACCGTGTGCCACGGATGGGTCAGTCGCGCTCCGGCCGATTGCGACAGACTCGATCATGCCGATTCGGTTCCCAAGCCGACGGCTCTGCCGTCGGACCGGTGACAGTGCGACGGGCAGCCGCGCAACCGACGGCGGCGCGGCGAATGGTGGAAGACCGACGGCAAAGCCGTCGGCTTGGGAATGAAGTGCGTCACCCCATGGAATTGCACGGTCCCGCAAATCACTTGCCAAACCGCTCTCCTCATCCCACACTCCTCCTTTTCCGCTCCCTGACTCCTGACCCCTGATCCCCGACCCCTGATCCCCGACCCCTGATCCCCGACATGTCACAGCAGTACATCTTCACGATCGAACACCTCACCCGCATCTATGACGAGACGGCGGTGCTGGAGGATATTTGGCTGGCGTTTTTTCCGGGCGCCAAGATCGGCGTCATCGGCAACAACGGCTCCGGCAAGAGCACGCTGCTGCGGATCATGGCGGGCGAAGACACCGACTTCATGGGCGAGGCGCGGCCGGCGAAGGGGATCAAGATCGGCTACTTTTCCCAGGAGCCGCGGCTCGATCCGGGAAGAACCGTCCAGGAGTGTATCGACGCGGCGGTCGCCGAGCCGCAGGCGATCCTCGACCGCTACAACGAAGTCAACATGGCCTTCGCTGACGACCCCTCGCCGGAGGAGATGGAGAAACTGCTCGAAGAGCAACAGCAGCTGCAAGACATAATCGACCATGCCAACCTTTGGGAGTTGGACCGCACCCTCGAGATCGCCTGCGAGGCCATGCGGCTGCCGCCGATGGAGGCGAAGGTCGAGTTCCTCTCCGGCGGCGAAAAACGCAGGGTCGCCTTGTGCCAACTGCTGCTCGGCAACCCGGACATGCTGCTGCTGGACGAGCCGACGAACCATCTCGACGCTGAGTCGATCGGCTGGTTGGAACGATACCTCGACGATTTCCCCGGCACGGTCGTCGCCATCACCCACGATCGCTACTTCCTCGACAACGTCGCCGGCTGGATTCTCGAACTGGACCGAGGACACGGGCACCCTTACGAAGGCAACTACACCGGCTGGCTCGAACAAAAGCAGGCCCGCCTCGCTGTCGAAGAGAAACGGGAGAGCAAACGGCAGCGGGCCCTCAAACGGGAACTGGAATGGTCAAAGATGTCCCCCAAAGCCCGGGCGACCAAAAACAAGGCCCGCCTCGGCCGCATTAACGAACTGGCGTCCCAGGAATACGACGCCCGCGAGGAGGGAGCCGACATTCAAATCCCCGTCACACGTCCGCTAGGCGACCTCGTTGTCCGCGCCGAAGGGCTGAGCAAGGCGTTCGGCGACCGGCTGTTGTTCGACAACCTCGACTTCAATCTGCCCCCAGGCGGCATCGTCGGCGTGATCGGCCCCAACGGTGCCGGCAAGACGACGCTGTTCAACATGATCGCCGGCACCGAGCAGCCGACCGATGGCAAGCTGGCTATCGGTGAAACGGTTGACCTCGCCTTCGTCGACCAGTCCCGCGACACCCTCGACGCGAAGAAAACCGTCTACGAGGAAATCTCCGGCGGTCACGATACGCTCGAAGTCGGCCATGCGAAGATCCACGCCCGTGCCTACTGTGGACGCTTCAACTTCAAGGGAAGCGATCAGCAGAAGTTCGTCGGCGACCTCTCCGGCGGCGAGCGGAACCGCGTGCACCTCGCCAAGGTCCTCCGCTCCGGCGGCAACCTGCTGCTGCTCGACGAACCGACAAACGACCTCGACGTCGCCACGCTGCGGTCGCTGGAAGAGGGCCTTGCGAATTTCGGAGGCTGCGCGGTCGTCACCTCCCACGATCGCTGGTTCCTCGACCGCATCGCGACTCACATCCTCGCCTTCGAGGGAGACAGCAACGTGGTGTGGTTCGAGGGCAATTACAAGATGTACGAAATCCAACGCCGCCAGCGCCTCGGCGAAGACGCCGCCCGCCCCCACCGCATCAAATACAAGCCGCTCGTGCGGACATGAAGCCAAGCCCTTTTGACCTTGGTCGCGGAACGAAACCGGCGTAGAATCGAGTCGACAGATGCCAGGAAGTACGGAGAGACCCCGATGCTGACCATCGACGCTGTGAATCGGATCATCGAATTGGCGAATGCCATTCAAGCCTACTGGGATCGCGAATTACCGAAAGCGCATCCTGAGTATCCACTCGTCCATGAGGGAGAGACTTCACCCCCGGAACCCGCGGAGCAGAAGGCGCTGCAAGCCTTCGTCAATTCTCTGCCGGAAGGCCAACTGCACAAGGCGTTACTCACTGTGCGTGTCGGGCGTGCTGACATCAGTGTTGACAACATCATTGACGGCTATGCGCAGTTGAAGCAAGAGTTTCCCGATAAGGACTCCGCGATCAATCGAATTCTGGACACGACCGCGCTTGGAGACTATCTGTCAGACGGTGTTGAACGTCTGAAACGCGAGTCGATCGATATTGATTCCGTGACGGACGACTCGGTCCCCGCGACGTAGCCTTGCCCAGTATTTTCGACGTCCCAAGAGAAAGCTCCGATTGTGCCATCGAACGCTTTCTCCTCGCATCTGTTGAAACTCCTTGAGGATGCCGAGGAACTGGAGGACGCTCATTCCAAGCTCAAGACGGGCAACGTGGGGAGACAGCACGGGCTCGGATCCGTCAATCGCGCGGCGGTGATCATGTGTGTTTCTGCTTGGGAAGCATACGTCGAGGAGTTGGTCAGAGAATCCCTTGAAGCGATTCGTCCGGCTGGACCAGCCATGGGGGTTTGGCCTTCTCTCAACGCAACGGTGCGGGGTCAGCTCGGTCGGTTCAATACTCCAAACGCTGAGCAAGTTCGCCTTCTTTTTTCGGACTCAATCGGCCTCTCTGACGTACGACTCGCATGGAATTGGAGAAACTGCCCATCCCAGCGAGCGATGGAACGTCTCGGTGAGGTGATGACCTTGAGACACCAGATTGCCCATGGTGTGAATCCGCGACCAACCATACATAACTACTACTCCAGCCAACTTCCTGACTCCTTCCGGCGGCTCGGGCTATGCACAGACGAGGCTGTGAGGACACACCTTGTCGATGGGTTGGGAATTGCCGCCCCGTGGCCCATGGAACCAATGGAGTCGTTCCCAAAATGGAGCTGGGGAACGAGGCGTCGTGTCGACCGACAATGAACAGGATCGGCCATGCACGAGGAATGGGAGCGAGTTCGAATGCTGATTGATCGAGCATTTCACGATGTCCGATTGGGGGACGGCATCGGATTGTGGGAGGCTCAGGCAATCGATGACTACGCCGACGCGGAAACGCGGCAACGGAATCGGAACCGCGACGAGAAGGACGACTGGCGACGTATTTCGATCGAGACACTTAATGCGTGCTACAGCAGCCCGTGTTTTTTTGATGCGGCCGGGATGCGATTTCACTTGCCCGCGTTCCTCACCGCTGAACTGGCGGACCAGCCCACCTTTGGAGCTGTGTTCCACCTGACGAGCTTCGACGGGAACGCCCGCGATTCACAGTTTGAATTACTTAATGCCGAGCAGCGCAATGCCGTGATCGAGTTTCTGCTCTTGCTTCGCGACGCTCCCGGCTACGAATCCGAGCGACCAGCCATCGTTGGTGCCTTGGAGGCCTACTGGACGAAATGACGCGGCGGGCGGCACTCCGGAAACCCTGTCATGTTCGGTTGGCATGGATTCGGCTCCAAGGTGCTGATATTCTGCCATGTCGAACGCTTCAGTAACGCGGCGGGAGTTTTTCGCGTCCTTGAAGGATCGCCAGGACCAGGTCGCTCTCATCGGGAGAGAATCCTGCAGAAAGAAAGGCATGCAATGAGTGCAATCAGGAACGGCCATTGGATGAAGCAGGTTCTGCGGACAATCACAGTGCTGCTTTGCGCCGGTTGTGGAATGCGGCAACCGATACGACAGCCCATACCAATCTCACAGCCAATCCCACAACCAATCGCGCAACCGATCTCACAACCAATCGCGCAGCCGATTTCACAACCAATCGCGCAGCCGATTTCACAGCCGATTTCACAGCCGATTTCACAGCCGATTTCACAGCCGATTTCACAGCCAATCGTGCAGCCGATCTCACAGCCAATCTCGGGGATTTTCTTACTTTCGGGTTCGGCGACGCAACAGTCCACGGTCAGAACAGCACTTGCACGCTGCACCTTCCCGTTCGACCGTTTGCGGCCTGAATTGCAACGAAAGGGCCTTCGCTCCGTCAAGATCTCGTGGCAGCCCATGGGAGAGGGAACGCTGGGATGGGCGTCGACTGGCGGCGAAGTCGGAATCAACAACTCCATCGGAGGCTTGCAGGCCCAGCGAACCGCAATTCTGGAACTGGGGCACATCGTGGATTTCTTCTACATGACGCCAGACATGCGTGAAGCGATCATCAAGCTCTGGCATCCGGACATCCCGGATGATCATGAGTGGTTCGGCTCGACTCGTTACTGGGACCGAAACGGCGAGGCGTATAGCACGTTGTTTCTGTGGGCGTTCGCGGACGAGGAACTGTGGATTGACGCAGGCTATTCGCACAAGCCGTCGAAAGAGCTTGCAGCCCAACTGAGGGCCATTCTCCTGCCCAACATCGCGATGCGATGACGCTCATGGCGATGCAGCCGATCTTGTCCTGTTGTTCCCCTGATTTGGTTGCTTGAAGCCGAACGACTTGGGGTTTTCGTGATCCGCCGGGGCCTGTAGTGCGTTTCCTTGGGAGGGGAAACTTCACCAGAGGAGGCGGTTGCCATGTTGATGACAACGTTTCGTTGCGGCGAGTGCAGGACACGGGTGGAGGCAGCCGTCTCTTCAGAGTTGCTGCATTGTCCGGTCTGTGCGCAGGTTCTGGACGAAGAAGCAGCCGTCTTCGATTCCGCGACCTTGGGGGCCAATGCCGCGGCTCAGCCGATCGTCGAGCGGGAGACCGGGGACGAAACGCGCAGTCTTGAAGAGGAGTTGCGGCGGATCGACCGCAAGTGGGAGCGGTACCAACGGGTCCATCTATTTCGCCCGGCCCGCGGACCGGCCCGCGTGCCGTCCAAACGCCGCGCGATTACGAAGATCGTCCTGTTTGCTCTGCCGGTTGTTGTCTGTATTCAACTGGTGCTGACAGGACGCGCATTGCTGGCGTTGCTGGTACTCGTTTGTGCCGGTTTTGGAATCTATCGGGCCGCTGCAGAGTACGTGATGGCCGAGAGCCGCGAGCTTGCTGAGTTCCGCTATCAGGTTGAGCGCGACAACGCGGAGCGACAGCGGCTGCCCACCTGAGAATCGGGGAAACGTCGCCGCAACCGCTGCGTGGGGTCCCGGACCGACGGCAAAGCCGTCGGCCCGGGAAACGATCCGGCGTCGAGGAGATTCTCAGGCGGATGTGTTACGCTGCACGCGCAGTTCGTGCGGCGTCTTCACTTCGTCGCTCCGATGTCCCCTGCTCTTCATATTCTTGCGAGACGGCGATGAGACCGACGCTCCCGGTGGCGCTGTTGATGCTCGTTTTTTTTGCGCCTGGACTGGTCGCGGGTGACGAGTTCACCTATGTCAACGAACAGGGGAAAAAGCGAACGATCCATGCGCGACTGGCGGGAGCAGGGCAAGGCATTCTCGCGTTGGAACTCGACGACGGGCGGTGGGAACCGGTCTTGGAGACAGCCGTTGAGTCCCGGAAGCCGACGGACGGCCCGGAGCCCGTCTCGACCGAAGAAATGGCCCGGCGGCTCGAAAAGCGGTTCTCAAAGCCCTTGTTCGTGTCCCGCATGGCCGACCCGTATGTGGTCGGATTGGTGTTGATGGCACCGCTCGATGAGGACGCCCAGCCACGTGCCGAGCGTTTTCTCGACAAGGCCACTTCGTTCCTGCAATCGATCGACCGGGTCTTTACCCGCTTCGCCGAGAAGATGGGAATCCCGCTCGAGCCGCCACGGTTCCCGCTGGTGATGTTGATTTTCGAGACCGATGCGAACTTCGACGCCTATACGCAGATGGCAACACGCGGGGGCGGCCTGTCGACGCAATCCATTTTGGGGTTCTACTCCCCCACGACCAATTGGCTGGCGATTCGACTGGATGAATGCGACTCGTTCGCCGTCCCCTTGCACGAGGCGATTCATCAGCAGGTGTTCAACCGGGGCGTCCTGCAGCGGCTGGCGCCGTTGCCGGTCTGGTTCAACGAGGGGATCGCCACCGGATTCGAGAACGACGGTGCGAAGATCAGCGTGGACCCGACGCGCATCAACCGGCTCTACGGCGGCAAAGCGCGGCAGCCGTTCACGCTTCGCTTCGCGGACATCATCCAGCAGGACGACGCCTTTCACGGGGACGTGCTCGCCGGAGAAGCCTACACGCTGGCGTGGTGCCTCCATTGGTTGTTGGTGACGACCAAGCCCGATGAATACACGAAGTACATCAGGAAACTGGGGAGTATCGAGCCGCTCGCCGACACGTCCGGTCAGAAACGGCTTGCTGACTTTGAGACGATCTTCGGCCTCGGCTCCGGCACTCTGGAACAGACCATCGGGAAGGAACTGACAACCGCGTCCCGCAAGCAGCGCGTGCGGCTGGTCCCGCAATCTGTGCCGGTGGGCAAGCTGATCACACAGGACCAGTTGGGGCACCTGGAAGTCGGGCTTGTCCGCAGGGCCGAAAGGCGGGGCGTTGTGCAGGGGGTCGGCAAGCTGAAGAACCTGTCCCCCTTCCGCACGCTGAGCTTTCGGGTGACGGTGGCCCAAGGCGACCGAGGGATCGTCTGGCTCGCCGAAGACGTCCCCCCCGGCCGCCGCGTCAAACTGGATCGCAAGTTTATTCCCGCTTCGGGGAACCGGGGCTATTCCGTCTCGATTCGCTCAGCGATCTCCGGCAGCGTTGAAGACAAAACGCTCAAATCTCTCCCGCATTGAAGTTTCCAGCCAGACTGTGACTGCGAGGCATCTTGTGCCGGCGGCGCCCAGCCGCGAAAGTCGAGGAATCCTCCAACGGACTGCTTCTTCCGTTCGTAAACAGGGCACGGCACGATCCGTCCGCGGTGCCGATGTCCTCGTTTTCGTTTCAGGAGATTCCGGATGCTGGCCCTCAACGTGCGATTCGCCCGCGACTCACAGTTCGCGAATGACCTGCGTCGGCACTGGCCATTGAGCCTTGCCGTTCTCGTTGCACTCTCCCTTCAAATTGCCTCTGCAGACGATGACGAAAACGGTGCCGAGGATCAGCCGACGACCGCGACGATTTCCGGCCGCGTGATCAACGAGCAGGAGGAACCCGTCGAACCGACGCGGGTGCGCATCTGGTCCTTCAAGAGCGAACCGCAGCGGCATTGGGAGATCGCCGCTGAGCCGCCGTTCAAGCCGGGTGGAGAATTCGAGGTCACCGACGTCGAGACGCCCGTTAGCTTGCTGATCCGAGCCGACGTCGATGGGTTCACGCCGGCATGGGCGTCGCTGTACTTGAGTGAAGGCGGACCGTCGGACGTGAAGATCATCGTCAGTCCGCCGGGACGTGTCGAACTGGCGGTTCGCGATTCGGACGATCAGCCGATTGCCGCCGCGCGGCTGCGATGGATGAGTTTGGCCGGACCGAACGGATCGGTCAGATTCGGCAGCGAAGTACTTCGTGATCTGAATCTGCCCCGTCCGACCAGCGATGAGCAGGGCCGGTTGGTCATCGGGGACTTGCCGCAGGGGGCGAAACTCAAGCTGGGACTGGCCCACGCGGAATTCGCTCCGGTGGAAGCGGCCGGGGTCCCGATTGCGGAACATCCGGAACCATTGAAACTGACGATGCCCGGCGGCGTCCCACTGACACTGCAAATCGAACCTCCGGAACAGGCGTCGCCTCTGGACGAGGTCATCATCGACCTGCGGCACGAGCCGTTCGACCATCCTTCGTCAACGGTCTTCGAGTCGCTGCCTCTTGACGAGACCGGGTCGACGACATTGCAGGTCGAGGCAGGCGAGTACGGATTGCTGAGACTGTCGCATCCAGAGTATCTGATTAACCCTGTGTTTATCGCGAATTATGCGAAACAACAGTTTTTACGGTTAGACGAGCAAACCTCAACGTTTCACTTTCAGGCGATCCCTAAGGTCGAGGTTCGCGGTCGTGTCATCGATGCGACAACCGGTCGGCCAATCGCAGATCAGTGGGTCAGCGGTGACTCCCCGAACGTCGGTCCTGACGGCGGCGTTCCGGACAATGCCGGAGGCTCATGGAGGAACAGCGATGGGGGACAGACCGACGCCGACGGCTGGTACACGATGAAGTTGGCGGCCGGGAAGGCACGCGTCTCGTTTCAGGGACGGGGCTTCACCAGCGAGACCGACTATCGCGAATTCGACGTCGCTACCGACGGCACGACCGAGGCTCCGTTGCTTGAGATGACACCCATCGCGCCCGTCGTGGGGCAAGTGATCGGACCTGACGGACAGCCTGTGCCCAAAGCGGTCGTTCGCTTTCGCGGAAGACAGCTCCGCTGGACACAACCCGTGCTCACCGACGACGAAGGCCGGTTCACACTCAAAACTCCCTGGATCCCGCAAGATGGCGAGACCGAAGAGCGGGTTTCGCGGAATCCGGTTGTCGCCTTTCACCCTCAATTGCCGTGGGTTGGTATTGAGTGGGTCGAACTTGACCAACCAGGGTCGCTCTCCAGCGTCACCATCCTTCTGAAAGAACAGCCTGATGCGGACCTCACCTCACTGATTCCCGACGAACTCTCAGCATGGGAGCGGGGCGATGTCGATGACGCGCGCAAATCGGAAAAGGCCGCGATTTCTCTCGTCGGTCTTCCGGCCCCCGAACTGGACGGTCGCGAATGGCTGAACACGCCGCAGTCACTGATGTCGCTCGCCGATTATCGTGGCAAGTACGTCCTCCTCGACTTCTGGACCACGTGGTGCGGGCCGTGTCATGCCGACTTGCCGTCTCTCAAACTGCTCCGAAAGCTATACGGTGGCGAAAACTTCGAGATCATTGGCGTACACGACAACTCAGTCTCATCAGAGAAGATCACCGCCCATGTCCAGAAAGAGGGGATGGACTACCCGATCGTCATCGACCATTCCGACGGCCGCATCCTCCGGGAGTACGAATCGCACGGCATCAGCGGATACCCCAGTTACCTCCTCCTCGGTCCCGACGGTCGCGTGCTAATCGAGAACCGCACCGCCGTCGGACCCAGCCTGCGAGCCTTCAAGCTGGAGCTTGTCCGGCAACACCTGCTCGACGCCGGCTCGCCCTGACAGCTACTTGAGCTGCTCTTTCATGCGGGCCAGTTCCTGAATCGCCTGCAAGGGCGTCAGTTCGTCGATGTCGAGGCCCTTGAGTTCGTCGAGGAGCGGGTGCGACTCGGGACCGAAGAGGGAGAGTTGGCGGGCTTGCGTGTGGTTTTCGCGGGCGGGGATCGTGGGGCGGCCGTGTTTGTCGTGGTGGTCGGCTTCGAGGGTGTCGAGGATCACGCCGGCGCGGGTGATGACCGTGCGGGGGACGCCGGCGAGGCGGGCAACGTGGATGCCGTAACTGCGGTCGGCGGCCCCAGGAACGATTCTGTGCAAAAAGATGACTTCGCCGTCGGCTTCATGCACAGCGACGTTCCAGTTGGCGACGCGCTTGAGCGTCTGCGGGAGTTCGGTCAGTTCGTGATAGTGGGTGGCGAACAATGTGCGGCAGCAGACCTCGTCGTGCAGGTATTCGGTGATGGCCCAGGCGAGCGAGATGCCGTCGTAAGTGCTCGTGCCGCGGCCAATCTCGTCCAGAATCACGAGGCTGCGGTCGGTCGCCGTGTTGAGGATGCGGGCGGTTTCAGTCATCTCGACCATGAACGTCGACTGCCCCTTGCCGAGTTCGTCACTGGCCCCCACCCGGGCGAAGATGCGGTCGGCGATGCCGACGGCCGCCGCCGCCGCCGGGACGAACGAGCCGATTTGAGCCATTACCGTAATGAGCGCCGCCTGCCGAATGTACGTGCTTTTGCCCGCCATGTTGGGGCCGGTGAGCAGGGCGATGGTGGAGTGTTGAGCGTTGAGTGTCGAGTGTCCAGTGTCTGCTGCTCCATCGGCACTGGACACTGGACACTCAACACTGGACCCCAAATCAATGTCGTTCGGCACGAACTCGCCGGTTGGTTGCAGGCGGTCGAGGACCGGGTGGCGGCCGTCGCGGATGTCGAGCAGCGGGGCATCGGTGATCGTCGGGCGACAATAACGGTTGCTGACGGCGAGCGTGGCGAGGGAGGTGAGCACGTCGATTTGGGCGAGCGTGTCGGCGGTTTGTTGCAGACGCCGCGTCTCGCAGCAAACCCGTTCGCGGAGGGCGGCGAACAGCTCCTGTTCGAGGGCGACGGCTCGCTCCTCAGCCCGCAGGACTTTGTCCTCGTACTCCTTGAGCTCCGCGGTGATGTAACGCTCTTCGTTTTTGAGCGTTTGTTTGCGGATGAAATCGTCGGGGACTTTGTCGAGGTTGGCAGCGGTGACGCCGAGGTAGTAGCCGAAGACTTTGTTGAAGCCGACCTTGAGCGACGTGATGCCGGTCCGTTCGATCTGTCGGGCCTGATACTCGGCGATCCACTGTTTGCCGCCGCGGGCCAGTTCCTTGAATTCGTCGAGGCCGGCGTTGTAGCCGCTGCGGATCATACCGCCGTCGGCCGTGCTGAGCGGCGGCTCGTCCACGAGGGCCGATTCGATGTCGCTGCGGACCTCGGGGCAGAGGTCGAGCCGGGCTTCGAGTGCCGTCAACAGTTCCGAGGAGCGTCCCGCCAGTTTGGCTTTGAGCCGGGGCAGCAGCGCGAGGGTCCGCGCGAGGGAGCCGAGGTCGCGGGGCGAGGCCCGAAGTGTGGCGACACGGCCGGCGAGCCGTTGCAGATCGTACGCCTGGCCGAGCTGATCGCGGATGTCGCGGATCAGCAGGCTGTTGCAGGTCAGTTCGTCGACCGCATCGAGCCGCCGGTCGATGGCGGCGGCATCGGTAAGCGGGTTCGAGAGCCAGTCGGCGAGCAGGCGGGCCCCCATCGGCGTCACCGTTTCGTCAAGGATGCCGAGCAGTGAGCCGTCCCGTTTGCCTTCCCGCTGTGTGCGTGTGAGTTCGAGACTGCGGCGGGTCGCCTCGTCGATGAGCATCGTCGATCCGCGACGGTACGGCTCCAACCGCGTGATGTGCCCCAACGACGACCGCTGCGTGTCCTGCACGTATTCCAGCAGCGCCCCGGCGGCGGTGACGGCGGGCGAATCAGCCTCGACATCGAAGCCCTCGAGCGTGTTCGTGCCAAAATGCTTGAGCAACGTTTCGTGGCAAGTCCGGCTGGCGAACGACCAGGGGGGACGTTCGGTGATGAGGGTTGCGAGTTGAGCATTGAGGGTTGAAAGCGGCAGAGTGTTGGTGGCGTCTTCGGGGATCAGGCATTCGGACGGCCCGATGCGTGTGAGTTCGTCGAGCAGGGTGGAGTACCGGGCGCTGGTTGCCGGGTCCCCGGTACTCGGTACTGAATCCTCGGTTCGATCGCTCTTGGGCTCTCCACTCTTAGCCCTCGGCCCTCCGCTCTCGGCTCTCCGCCCTCCACCACTGCCCCTCAACTCCCGACTCTCAACTCTCAACTCCTCACACAAGAATCGTCCGGTCGACAACTCAATCCACGCCAAGCCGACGGCGTCTTTCGCCGGAGCGATGGCGGCGAGGAAGTTGCTCTGCTTGGGGTCGAGCAGTGTTTCGTCGGTCAGGGTGCCGGGGGTGACGATGCGCGTGACTTCGCGGCGAACCAGTCCCTTGGCGGTTTTGGGGTCCTCCACCTGATCGCAGATGGCCGCCTTGTGGCCGGCGACGATTAGTTTCTGGAGATAGCCATCGAGCGCGTGATAGGGGAACCCGGCCATCGGCACGGGGTTGGTCGATCCTTTGTCGCGGCTGGTGAGCGTAAGCCCCAGCACCTTGGCGGCGATCTGCGCGTCCTCATGGAACAGCTCATAAAAATCGCCCATGCGGAACAACAACAGCGCCCCGGGGGTCTCTGCCTTGACCTCCGCGTACCGCTGCATCATCGGCGTCTGTTTGGATTCTCCGTTCTTCGGCATCGGACGTCAGACGTCTCCTGGGGTGACGATGGGGGCAAAGCAGTGAGTTTACCGAAACGTCCCGGACCCGTCTGCCGAGTTGAAAAAGGAATTCTCCAGCCGGCATCGTGCTGGTTGGTGGCCATCTCACCGGGCTCTGATGTTTTCCCACGGCGCGACCAAACACCCGATGTCTCGAATCAGCAAGGACGCGAATCGCCTCATTTTGGCGGCTCATGTCCTCAACGTTTCTCGATCCCATGAGACACCGGGTGTTTTCCCCGAAAAACTCACAAGCTCTCCGGGCACTGATTGTTCCTGCCGTCGGCTCGTCGAGGAACGTTTCCACCATCATTCATCAGCGACGAGAGCCCTCCCAGCCGGACGGGCCGTGCGCTGTCACGCGGGCGGGCCGGTTCGCTATTCTGTGCGTCGAGAAAATCGCACACAACGACACGCCCATGAAATACGCACTGATCATTCCGGACGGCTGCGCGGACGAGCCCCAGGACGCTCTGAAGGGCAAGACGCCTTTGCAGGCGGCTCAGGTGCCGCACATGGATGCAGTCGCCACCGCTGGAGAAGTGGGACAAACCGACAACGTCCCCGCATCGATGCCGGCGGGCAGTGACGTCGGCACGATGAGCCTGTTCGGGTACGACCCGCTGCGGTTTCACACGGGCCGCGCACCGCTGGAGGCGGCTGCGCAGGGGATCGAACTCGGCCCGGACGATTGGGCGATTCGCTGTAACCTCGTCACGGTCGTTGACGGCCGGATGAAGAGTTTCACGGCGGAGCAAATCTCCAGCGAACTGGGCGCTCATTTGATTGCCCTTATGCAGCAGGCGTGCTGCGGCGACGAGCACTGGAAGTTCCATGCGGGCGTGAGTTACCGCAACCTGTTGATTTACCGGGCCCGCGACGGCAAGGTTCCGTTTGCCGACGATACCTGTTCGGTTCCGCCGCACGACATCACCGATCAGGCGATCGCCGCGCACTTGCCGATGGGGTCCGGTGCCTGCGACCTGCGGGAGCTGATGGAGACCAGCACGCGGCTGTTCGCAGACGACGACGCGAATCAAGCCCGCCGCGAGCAGGGCGAGCTGCCGGCGACGCAAATCTGGCTATGGGGGCAGGGCCGACGTCCGGCACTCACGCCGTTCGCCGCGCGATTCGGTGTGCAGGGGGCGGTCATCACTGCGGTCGATTTGCTCCGCGGGATCGGCCGTTTGCTGGATTGGGAAGTCGTCGAAGTCGAAGGGGCGACCGGATACATCGACACTGATTATGCGGCGAAAGGCCGAGCCGCCATTGATACGCTCAAATCGAAAGGCTTCGTCGTCGTGCACGTTGAGGCGACCGACGAAGCGTCTCACGAAGGGGACGCAGCCGCGAAAGTGGCGGCGCTAGGCCGGATCGACGCCGACATCGTCGGCCCGGTGCACGAATATCTGCGCAGGCAGGGGGAGTACCGGCTG
This sequence comes from Planctomycetaceae bacterium, assembly GCA_029259845.1. GTDB lineage: Bacteria > Planctomycetota > Planctomycetia > Planctomycetales > Planctomycetaceae > JAHBXU01. Next base: position 130,349 of record JAJDEI010000221.1, read on the forward strand.
CTCGTCTGCCCGGATCATCCGACGTTTCTGCGGACGAAAACGCACAGTCATGGTTATGTGCCGTTCGCCCTGTGCGGCACGGGTGTCCGTCCCGACGTCACCACGACGTACGACGAGATCGCCGCCGCTGATTCGGGACTCGTGCTCGACGAGGGATTTCGCCTGATGGACCGGCTGTTCGCCGATGGATGACGGGCGGTGACGTCGCTGCTATTCTGTCTCGCAGGAATGAACGCTTGCGGCTCAGCGCAGTCCTCAGATGCTTGGGCGCCCAAGAGTCGCGCGAATCCGCAAGCGTTGTTCGTTCCCGAAATCAATTCACCGACGCGTATCAATTCATCCAACGGAGCAGACGACCGATGCAACCGCGGCATGAGGTGTTTCCTCAGGTCATTGAGCTGAACTACCAGGCTCGCCGCCGGCTGGGGTGCTGCGTCTACTTGGTGTTCGACGCAGACGAATGGCTGCTGATCGACATTGGCTACCAGGACACGCTGAACGAGATCATCGATCTGATTCGTGACATGGATTTTCTGTTGTCCGGCTGCAAATACCTCGTCGCCACGCATGCGGATGTCGACCATGTGCAGGGGATGAAAAAAGCGAAGGAGATGATGCCGCAGGCGAAGCTCGTCGGGCATCGTCAGGCGGGCGCGTTGATGGCGGTCGGCGAACGCATCCAGACGTACTCCCAAATTTCGGCCCAGGGAATCGACATCGACATGCCGGCGGTCGCGTTCGACGAAACGATCGACGAAGGGGACACGCTCACCGTCGGCAACCTCACGCTCGACGTCTGGCATACGCCGGGACACGCCCCCGCGCAGCTCGCCTTTCGCATGCGAAATCTGTTGTTCTCCGGCGACAACATTTACCGGGACGGCTGCGTGGGCAACATTGACGCCCATCACGGGTCGGACATCCCAGCGTTCATCGAGTCGCTGACGCGCATTCAACACAGTGACGTCGAATGGCTGTTACCGTCGCACGGGCCGATCTTTCGCAAGAACGACACGCACTTGCAGGAAACGATCGACCGCTTGGAGCGCTACTCGCACCGGGCCGACTTCGGCACGTGCGCCGTCGACTGGCCCCTGCTCGACCAGTGGGACCTCGAACTGGCGGACGGCTTCGATCCCGCGAAGGCCTAACGGGTTGTGGCGGCGGATGCTCTTGCGGCCAAGTGGGAGTTCAGCCTTCAGACTGCCGCGGCGGCACGCTCAAGCGTGAACTCCAACATCGGCTCACTGGGGCGGCGTGCGGGCGGTGAGGTAGGCGAACAGGTCGCGGAGTTCATCGTCGGTGAATTTCTCGACCAGCGCATCAGGCATGATCGACGTATCCATCGCCTGCAGGATGTCCACGTCGTCCCGATTGACGAGCGTTGTCTGATTGTTCACGCCGCGGAGGGTGACCGTCGTGGGCGTTTGGTCGTCGATCAGCCCCGTGAGCACGCGACCGTCGTTGGTGAGCACCTGATACTGCGTGAACTCCTCGCGAATTGCGGCTGACGGATCGACGATCGCCAGCAGCAGAAAGTCGAGATTGGTTCGCTCGTACCCGGTGAGATTGGGCCCGGTCTTGCCCCCGTCGTCGAACAGTGTGTGACAGGTGCCGCAATGTTTTTTGAACAGTTCGCGGCCCTGGTGCGGGTTTGGGGACCGAGTTTCGTCGCCCGCCGTCCGGGTTTCCGCAGCGGCGTCTCCCCTGCCGCGAACACGGGCAATCAACCGGCGCAGACGTGCGACCTGTTTGCGTTTTTCGTCCGGGGTGGAGCGGGTCTTGCCCCACAGCTTGTTGAGCACGGCTTGAATCTCCGGGTCATCATGCAGACGCATCTGCTGCACGATGTCGAGCGGAATCGTGTCCCGCTTGATACGGTACGAGGTCAACTCGTTGAGGAACTGCTTCGTCCAGACGGCGCGGCTGGCGAGCACTCGGTGCGCCGTTGACCGCAAATCATGTTCGGCGGGCAAGGTCGACTGATAGCGCTGACAGATCGTCTGCCCGATCTTGGGGTCGTCATAGTTCATCAGTGCCTGCATGGCGGCCCGTTTGACCGCATCCGATTTCGACGACCCGATGAGCCCCAGCAACGGAGAAACGACCTGCGGCTTGTCGATTTGCCCCAGAATCTTGATGTACGCCAGTCGTTGGGGGACGTCCGCCGATTCGTCGCGGATGACCTTGAGTGCGTCCTCAACCGCTTCGTCTTTGCCGAGCCGCAGCGCCAACGCGAGGTCCGACTGCCCGAGCGATTGCTGATATTCGTCGATGGCGGCGGCCAGCGACGGGGGCAAACCGGTGATTTCGCGGCCCTGATACGCTTCGAGAAACCCGGTCATCAGTCGCCGCGTGTGATCTGGTGACGGAGAGAGCGCGAGGAGTTGCGCGCAGGCCTCCAAGCCCGGCAACGGGCCGTCTTGCGCGTCACTGTTGTCCATTGCGAATCGCTGCATAATCCGGGAGAGGATGACGTCGCGGACCAGGGGGACGTCCCACAGACCCGGGTCTTTGAACATCGCCAGCACGGCGGCGCGGGACGCGTCAGCAGGCTGGGCGGTCGGCAACGGCACCCGGACTTGAGGGTCGCTTCGGTCGCCACAGTGTTCTTCGAGCGCCCACCACAACAGCAGCGGCTGATGTGGGTCGGAGGCGTCTTCGTCCCGGCTCAGCAGCGCCCCAATGATGGGCAGGGCGTACGACGTCTGGAACCGCTTAGCCGAGGAGGCAAGCTGCGTGCGGACCTGCACGTAGGGTTCCGACTTGGCCAACGCGACCAGTTCCTGCCCGAGTTGGTCGTTGAGGCGGCGATGGTCTCCCAACAGGCGGACCGTCCAGCGTCGGACATGCTTATCCTCATGGCCGAGGAGACGCGCCGCCAGGTCGAGGTCGAATTTGCCCGCACCGTGGATGGCCCACAGTGCTTCCAGGGAGCGGCCGTCCTTCGCGTCCAGCGCAAGGCCGATCAGCCGGAAGAGTGCCGCTTGAGGTTGCGCACGGTTCTGGTCTGATGTATTTGTGCGAAACGATGAATCGGCGGGCACCGATGAATCTCCCCCTGCCAGCGAGATTGCGAGACGGTCGCCGAGGACGCGGGCGGCTGTCTGCCGCCACCATTTGTTGGGGTGGGCGAACAGGTTGATGAGTTGGTCGTCGGTTTTCGCCATCAGGTCCTCGGGGACCCACGGATTGCCATCCGCGGGCTTGGACGGCTCACTCCTCACCTCTTTCTCGCTCACCACGCGGTAGATGCGGCCGCTGGTTTTATGCCAGTTGTCACGGGGATCGACGTGCGTGAGGCGGGTGTCGTACCAGTCGGCGATGTACACCGCGCCGTCCGGCCCGACTTCGACGCACACCGGGCGGAACCAGCGGTCGGGCGTTGTCACCAACGGCGGACGGTCAACCGTGCGATACGTCGACCCGTCGCGGATCATTTCGCTCGCCCAGACACGGTTGTGCAGCGCATTGGCGGCGATGATGTTGCCTTGGTAGAGCGCGGGGAGCGCACCGCCTTCGTAGATCACAAACGTCTGCGGGAAGCGGTCCGTGTCGCCCTCATGCTTCATGTGGGCGAAGTAACCGAAGGCGTACGGGTTGGTGAGCGGCCCATGCTTGCCCCAACTCTTCGTTGCGTAGGACCCTTGCGGGTAATACATGCCGCGCGTGTTGCCATGATTGGTGCCGGAGAAGACACGTCCCTTGCCGTCGATTTCTGAGGAGAACGTATTGCCGCCCCCTTCGGCGAAGATTTCAAACACATGGGTGCGCGGGTCGAACCGCCAGATGCACTGCCCTTCCCAGCGGACACCTTTGGTGACCGACGATGAAACATTGCCGGTCGATGTCGAACCGTTGGCGCCATAGAGCCAACCGTCCGGTCCCCAGCGAAGGCTGTTGGCGACGGAGTGGGTGTCTTCGATCCCGAATCCGGACAGGCAGACGACCGGGTCAGCATCGGGCACGTCGTCACGGTCGGCGTCCGGGTAGAACAGCAGGTAGGGCGGGTTGAGGACGTAGATGCCGTACGGATGGGGGGAGGAGAGCTGTGAGTCGGGAGTTGAGGGTTGTGGCGCTCCACGGGGTGCGACCCGTGGGCTTTGGCCAGCCCCTGATTCCTGATCCCCGGTCCCCGCACCCGGTCCCCGCCCGGTGACGACGGCGGTGGTAATGTTGAGCCCGGTGATCGCATCCTTGAACGAGTCGTAGGTGCCGTCACCGTTCGTGTCGGTGTAGACGGTAATCTTGTCTTTGCCGTGAACATGATGCGGCGGCGGCGCGGGAACCTTGTCGAAGACCGCACGCAAGTGCTGGTCGTAACGGATGACTTTGAGCCCTTCCGGGAAAGGATACTGCCGATACTGCACGACCCACAGGCGTCCGCGTTCGTCGAAGTGCATGAACAGCGGCTGCTCGACCGGCGGAACTGTGAGGGGGGATTCTTCCTCCGCCCTGTCTCCGTCACCCGCAGCGTCTCCGCTCAGCGACGCTTCGGCAGCAACAAGTTCGATTTTCAATCCGTCGGCGACCTCGAACAGTTTGATCGCTTCTTCGGGAGGAGTCGGTTCGCTGTCGTCGCCGACTTCACCGCGGCCGGGGAACGTCTTGAGAATGCGCTCGACTTCCGCGTTGCCGGCGACATCTTCGCGAAAGATGTCCCGCGAATTGGCGGCTTGGCGCGGGGCGTCTGCTGCGGGTGGCGATCCGGCGGACGGCTTGGGCACCGACTCGGGCGGTTTCTCCGCGGCTCTGATGGGAATGAGTGTGCCGAAGAAAACTGTGCCGATGACAATCGTCCCCAGGAAACACCATCCCGATTGCCGTACTCGCTGCGTTCGTCGCGTCATCACGCCGTTATCCTGCCGAGACCATTGGTTGCCCGCTATTCGCACTCCCCGATCGTAGCACGCATCCGGACGATTGCGAATCCGCCGAGGCGGCTGATTGCCGTGAGGGGCGCGTCCGTCCGATGGTAGTGCTTGCTCATGTCCGGGTGGCTGTGCCCTGCGGGAGGCGAAACGGAGTTTCGCGAAGGTGCGTTCCCAAACCGGAGTTTGGGAACGAGGCAAACGGAGTTTGGGAACGGGGCGACGGGTGAGCATGTTGCCCGGACTCGATCTTTGAATAGCCCCGGCGGCGGACCGACGTGACCATGACCGAATCAGCCGGCACAACACAACACACCCCGGCATCATGGGGATGTCGGGGTGCGTCGGTGATCACAACCGATTGATACGCGACGGAGCGCGGCGGCTAAGTTCCCCGTGCCGTGCCCGCCGTGGAGGCGACGATGTTGCCGACCGCCGAAAACGTGACCGGCTCCGGATGCCCCGCGACCGTGATGGTGAACTGTTCCTTGAAGGCTCCCGGAGCGTCGGGAGACTTGAACGTCAGCGGAAGGAAATGGGTCCGCTTGGAGGCTTTCGTCAACCGCACTTTGAAGCATTCCAGGTCGGATTCACATTCGATTCGCTCGATTGCGAACGGCTTCTTGCCTCGGATGATGACCGTGTAGGTCCTCTCCGCTCCAATGGCGACGTCGCCCAAGGGGAGTGTACCGGGAGAGACGACGATGTCGGGCTCGACTCGCGCTTCGACCAGCACGGGCACTTTGGGATTGGCGGCGTCGTTCGTCAGCAGATTGATCTTATCGCGAATGACGCCCACAGGGGCAGACGGCTTGACCTGCACAATCAGGTCGTACCGGACGAAGGAATCTCCTCCAAAGCCGCCGGAGCGATCTGTCTCGACGATCGATGCCTCCAGATAGTCAGAATTCACGTCGACGCCTTGCATGCTCCAGTCGCCGCGCCCGGCGTACGAAACCCGGACCGTTCGCCGCGCCCCGGCACCGGCGTCAACCGTGCCGAAATCGACAGTTCCCGGTTCGATGATGATGTCCGGCCGGATGTAGGCGGAGATCGGGATACGCACCGTTTTGGTCGTTGAGGTTCCGTCCGCGTCGGTAAACGAGAGCGTGACATCGACGTTGGAGTTCTTTTGCCGTTTGAACTTGACGGTATTCATGACGACTTCGACGTACGCCGTTTCCCCGGTTTCGAGCACTTTCTGAGACGGGGTCGCCGCCGTGCAGCCGCAGGTCGTGCCCACATTCAGGATGCGGACTTGCTCCTGGTAGATGTTCTTGACCTCGATTTGATGCCGCGTGTCGGAGCCGCTGGCGACGGTCCCAAAGTCGTGCTCTGTTTCCGAAAACATCCGCTGCGCCCAGTCGAGCTCCTGAGCTCTGCCGAGAGAAGCCGCGAAAAGGACCGCACAAAACCCGATGATTCGACAATGACCGATGCGCATAAGGAAACTCCGCGGCGGGCTTGGCGAGGAGAATTCCTCGCAACTCCGCTCCCATTCTAAAGTGTCCGTGACAATTCCGTCCAGACCCGGTTTCCGCCGTGAATCCCTTGATCGCGGTACGAACCGTTTCCCGGTGTCTGAAGCCGTCCGCTGAGGGACGGTTTGCCGCGTTGACCCAGCCGACGGGGCGCGTTGCAGCGACGCCCGGCGATCAGATCCTGACGTGTTGTTGAACCAGTATGCCTGCTGGATTTCAGAGTGTCGAGATGAATCGGCGGGAACCGCACTGTCTCGAAGAATAGGGCAACCGGGCAGATCAGAGACCGTGCGATCGTTGTTGTTTCTCCGACTGCTTCCCTTTCGGGGAGTCGGATAACCGATTCCTGCCGTGGGGCCTGGGATCGCAGCCCTTCCGGAGGATTTTCCCCATTTGATACGATGTCCGGGTGTCTGTGCGCCGGGGCGCGGGACACAAGTTGCCAAAGACACTCAGTGTTTTCGTTCAAGAATCATGCCCCCACTGAAGTTGGGGCAGCAATCGCCGGGGATGACAATTCCAGGTTCGAGACACCGGATGCCGGGGCACGGTCACATATGCCGCCCCCCGGGCTCCATTCACCCCGGGCCCATGCGGACCATCTGATCCTAGACCTCATAGGAACCATTCGTGAGAAATGAACTCCGGCAGGCGATCGTCGAATCCACCCCACATGCCCCGGATGGGCGTAACCCGACAACGTGCGAACAGAGTCTGATCGGCCCGCGCGGGAGGGCGTTTTGGCCGCACGTGCGAATGTCCCTGCCCGTCGTGTTGTTACTGGCGTTGGCAACGTCGCTGCCGGCTCAGGACGCCTCCCCCAAGAAAGATCCCGCGCGCCCGGCTGCGGAGAAATCCGGGACACCGGCTTCGTCTGACAGCGACGGGAAAGCGGACCAAACGCCCGCCAAGAACCCGTTTCCCGGACTGGGACCGGCTCCCAGTCTCGACGGCGGCACCGAGTGGCTCAACACGGAAAGTGAGATCAATCTGCGCGATCTTCGCGGAAAGGTCGTCCTGCTCGACTTCTGGACTTACTGCTGCATCAACTGCATGCATGTTCTCCCCGATCTTAAGTACCTCGAACGAAAGTACCCCAACGAACTGGCCGTCATTGGCGTGCATGCCTACAAGTTCGAGAACGAGAAAGAAGCTGAAAACATCCGGCAGGCGGTCCTGCGGTACGAAATCGAGCATCCCGTCGTCAACGACTCGGAGAAAACCATCGCCCGCAAGTACGCCATGCGGAGTTGGCCCACGCTTGTTGTGCTCGATCCGGAAGGGCAGTACGTCGGGCGGGTGACCGGTGAGGGCAACCGCGAATTGCTCGACAAAGTCGTCGGCGACATGATCGCGTTTCACCGCAAGAAAGGCACGCTCAACGAACAGCCGCTCTCTTTCAAACTTGAACGGCAAAAGGTCGAGCCCGGTCCGCTCAAGTTCCCCGGCAAGGTGCTCGCCGATGACGCGGGCGGACGGTTGTTCATCGCCGACAGCAGTCACAACCGAATTGTCGTCGCTTCGCTCGACGGTCAGCTTCAGGCAATCATCGGGACCGGCAAGATCGGACGGACGGACGATGCTTATGACGTTGCCCAATTCGACCATCCGCAGGGGATGGCACTCGATGGGGACACCCTGTATGTCGCTGACACGGAGAATCATCTGTTGCGGACGGTGAATCTCACAGAGCAGACGGCGGGCACACTGGCCGGCATCGGCGAACAGGCGCGCACCCGGGGCACGGGTGGGAAACTTCTGGAGACCGCGCTCAACAGCCCGTGGGCACTGTCGCTGCACGAGGGCGTGATATTCATCGCGATGGCGGGGCCGCATCAGTTGTGGTCGCATCGGCTGGGGACCGACAAGATCGGACTGTTCGCCGGCAATGGACGGGAGAACATCGCCGATGGCCCGCGGCTCTCCTCGGAACTCGCGCAGCCGTCCGGGATCACCCATGACGGCGAGGCGCTGTACTGGGTCGACAGCGAGGGATCGGCGGTCCGCCGCATGCCGTTCACCGGCGACAACGTGGTGACCACCATTGCCGGCCCCCACGATGTGCCGAACGCCCTGTTCGAATTTGGCGATGTGGACGGCCAGGGGGACAAGGTGCGTCTGCAACACCCGCTCGGCATCGTCCATCACCAGGGCACGCTCTACGTCGCTGACACCTACAATCACAAGATTAAGACGGTCGATCCAGCAACCGGCGAGACGGCCACATGGCTCGGCACGGGCGAGTCAGGGAAGGGTTTCGACCCCGTCCAATTGTCCGAACCGGCGGGACTGGCCATCTCCGGCAATCGGCTGTTCATCGCCGACACCAACAACCATCGGATTCTCGTTGCCGATCTCGACACAAAGGCCGTGAACGAATTCGTCATCGACGGCCTCAAGCCGCCAGAAGACGGTCGGTAGATTGCGACATTGGCCGAGGGCGCATGTCATTCTCGCGGGACGGGCGACCGCTTGCGGTTTCGCGCGGCCGCTCTCCCTTCGTGCAAGTCCGCGAGCGTCGACCGGACGGTTTTCATAACGATCGCCATTGGGAGAGTCGACTTGATGGAACAGCGACTGAGTGTTGTGGGATTGGAAGTCGCAGATATTCCCAGATCGCGCGACTTCTATGAGACCGGACTCGGATGGCGGGTCTCATCGCGGTCCAACGAGCAAATCGTATTTCTGCAACTCGGTGGAATAGTGCTCTCGCTCTTTCCGGAACGGTTACTGGCGGAAGATGCGACCGTCGCCGACGACCGGCGGGGGTCGTTTCGGGGCGTGACCTTGGCATACAATACGCGCAGCCGGGATGAGGTCGACTCGGTCCTGCAGTTTGCGGCGGATGCCGGTGCCCGAATCGTCAAGCCGGCCCAAGAAGTCTTCTGGGGCGGGTACTCCGGGTATTTTGCCGATCCGGACGCGCATCTGTGGGAGGTCGCTTGGAACCCCTTCTGGGAACTGAGCGAGTCGGGCGAACTCCTGTTGCCGGATGACGAGTGACACCCGTCAGCGCGGTACGGCGGTCGCGTCGACGAGTTGCTGGATGATGCCGGTCACCCGTTCACGCTGATTCTCGCGGATCAGGCCGCGGCAGACGACGCGGTGCGCCAGGACGGGGACGGCGAGTTGTTTGATGTCGTCCGGGATGACAAAGTCCCGCCCTTCGAGAACCGCAAGGCTCTGGGCAGCCCGGTAGAAGGTCAGCGCGCCGCGTGTGCTCACACCGAGGATCAGTTCCTCGTGGTCGCGCGTCCGGTGGACCAGTTCCAAGATGTAATCGTTGAGCGTGTCGTCGACACGGACTTCGCGCACAGATGCCTGGAGCGACCGCAGTTGTTCGCCGCCCAGCACCGGCTGCAGTCGATCCACCGGCTCCCCGCCGCGGTGTTGCTTGAGCACTTCGCGCTCGATCTCCCGATCGGGGTACCCGACGTCGATTCGCAGCATGAACCGGTCGAGCTGATTCTCGGGGAGCGGATAAGTCCCCTCGAATTCGAACGGGTTCTGCGTTGCCAGCACGAAGAACGGCTGTTCGAGGCGGTACGTCTCGCCATCGACGGAGACCTGATGCTCGTTCATCGCTTCGAGCAGAGCCGACTGCGTCCGGGGTGTCGTCCGATTGATCTCGTCCGCCAACAACACGTTCGTGAAGAGCGGCCCTTTGCGGAAGTCAAACTCCCCCTTGTTGGGGAGAAACACGCTCGACCCGATGATATCGCTGGGAAGCATGTCGGGCGTGCACTGCAACCGCTTGAAGACACAATTGAGGCTGAGCGCAATCGCCTTGGCCAGCGCCGTCTTGCCGACCCCCGGAGCGTCTTCGATTAACAGATGCCCTTCCCCCAACAGAGCGACGACTGCGAGCCGAATGACATCCGGCTTTCCCAGGATGACTTTGGCGATGTTGGATTCCAGAAGCCCAGTCAGGTTGCCGTTCTCAGAAGACACGCACGGGTCCTTTCTGAAGCCGAGAACTCGGCGATTGGAGGATCGGACAGGTCGGCTTGAGCGGTTGCCAGTCTACACATCCGTCGCAAAAGAGTGAATGAAGGCTAGGATGGCAGTCAGGGCCATTCAAAGTTTCACTTTGGAGAGGACCGACCGGGACAAGCTCAATGGTAACCCGAAGCGTAAGCGAGGAAGCGAACGTGAGTGAGCGATTCGTCCCTTGCTTACGCTTCGGGTTACGAGGTTGCCCAGCTTCAATCTTTGAACGGCCCTGGGATGGCAGTCCGCCGACGGTGCAGCAGCAGATTGATCGACGCCACGGCGACGGATCCCGAATTCTCCTTCCGAACCCTTCGGTCGTGCAGAGCCGCAACCGGGCCGGGGCCGGCTCCGATTGCTCGACAGTTTCAGCCGGGAAGCCGCGTTTTGGGTCAAGCTGTGACGGTTCTGAGACCGATGCCAGTACAACCGGACTCTTCGGAGCAATCCGCAGAGATTCCCGTTGTGTCCGGAAGGGCAGGCGAGCGGAGCGCTCGTCTGGTTCCGCCGGTTCGTCGGCATGGGGGGGCAAAGGATGCTTGGGATACGACTTGCGAAGTTCGCTGCGGCGCTGCGATGTCCGGCGGCCGTCTTGTTGATCAGCGGTTGGGCGATCGCCGCCGATCCAGTCGGGACGGTCCGTCTTGGCGACACGTATTGTCCGCCGAGTCCGCCATACATGATGCCGGCGTATCCGCAATACATGCCGACGCCTTTCGCGCCGAGCATGCCGAATCCCACGCCATCGACGCCCAGTCAAACACCGAGACCGACCACTCCCCCAGCGCCGTCGACGCCGCAGCGGCCATCCACTGCTCAGCAGCCAACGGCTCCGCCCGCGCAAGCACCGCCAACATTCACCCCATCGGCTCCAACGACGGCGGCGACGGCGCCTCAGTCGACTGCCCCCAACATGGTGGGTGACTTCTTCGGCGGCGTTGCCACCGAACCAATCATCCTGCCCGGCGCCATCGTCAACCAGGCGATCCTGTTTGAGCCGAGTCTCATGCAGCCGGGACTGCTGGACTACTACCGGGTCGTCGCTCCCACCGGCGTGGGGACATTCGAGACTGCCCCTGAGGTCTTGCTGGGAACGGGTGCGACATCGGTCACTCCGACGGTCGAGCCTCCGCAGCTGCTCTCCGAGTTCGATGGGACGCAGTTCACAGGAGACCCAGCCGACTTGCTGGGCGTGACCGACCCCGGACCATTCCTGGCATTGGACTCCGGAACAACCGGCGACGTCGATCTGCTGGCCCCCGAGCCAATGGGAACACTCATCGGCGAGACGATTTACAACGTTCACGATGCTCTGCTGGTCTTCGTGCCGACCCCTGGGTCGGGTGGCACGGTGGGACGCCAGAAGATCGTCGAAAACAACAGCGTCTTCCCTCGCGACCGGGTGTTTCTGAATTACAGTGCCTTCAGCAATGTCCCGCTCTCGGAAACCGGAGAGAACGTCCATCGTTTCGTCCCGGGATTCGAGATGGCCTTCTTTCAGGAGCAGATGTCGGTTGAAGTCCGGCTGCCGTTTGCGGCGACACTCGACTCAGACATCCGCGCCGGCGGTTTCACGAGCCGCAACGTGACCGAGTTCGGCAACATCGTGACCACGCTCAAGGGGCTGGTCTACCGGAGGCAACAGTCCGCAGTCACGGTTGGTGTGAGCACAACCTTCCCGACAGCCTCAGATGTCACCGTCACGGGATTCGACGGACAGCAGGTGCTGTCCCTGGAGAACACCTCCGTGCATGTCCTACCGTTTATCGGAGCCGCCCATTCAGAGGGACGCTGGTTCTCCCAGGGCTTCGTGCAGGGTGACATCGACACCAGCGGCAACCGCGTTGAGGTGCTGAACAATGAGACCGGGCTTCTGCAGGAGGTGGGTGAACTGCACGATGCCGCATTTCTCTACGTCGGTGCTTCGCTCGGTTACTGGCTGTATCAGAACGGTTCCGCGCAAACCACGTTTTCTCGTGAAGGCCGGCGGGTCATCAAACGAACCGTGCACGCCCACGACCACTGGATCACCGGCTTTGCGCCGCTGGCGGAGGTTCAATTCAACCGCTCCGTTGAAAAGAGCGAATCGGTCGACACGGGGAACATCAGAATCCGCACCTTCGACCAGTTCTCGCTGACGAACCTCGTGCTGGGTGGGCTGATGACGTTCGGCAACGGCGGCTCGCTCACCGTCGCCTGGGTGACACCGGTCATCGGCAAGGACGACCAGCAATTCGATGACGAGATTCGCGTGGCCCTCGACTGGTCACTCTGAGCCGTCGCTGGCGGTTTCGTACGAACTGAGCGGAGGGTGGCTGGGCCACCTTCGTGCGTGGCGCCAGTAGCAGGCACGGATTTGCCTGGCCGGGTCGCATGGCCGGTAATTGTCACAGCCCCAGGTCGGTCAGCCTCACGACTGGGGCCGTGGAAGCTTTCTGATGGGCGTCTGCTTGCGGCAAATCATGGCCGAACCCGTTCCTCAGCAACCATCGGCGCCCCAGCCACCCGTTACTCTGATCCGTTTTGTTGCGGACTTGAGACGCGGAAACCATTCGTTTCCCAACAAATCCGAATCATCGCCCCGCCGCCGCTATTCTTCCGACGAGTCGAGGTCAACCTGTGACCAGTCGATGTGGCCGGCCTCTTCGCGGATCTCTGCATAGGCCTGCACCGCCTTGTCGTGATCTTCCGGTCTGACGTAAATTGTCACCTCTGCCGGTGCGCCCACTTTGAATCCGGAAACCGACCCTCCCGACTGCCGGGCAATCACGCCCTTCTCCTCCAGCGCGGCGACGATCAGCGCCGCCTCGACCTCGCGCAGCACGGTGGTCAACACAACGGAATGGGTATCGGAATGCATCGCTCGTCCTCTCGATTGTGACCCGGCCTTCAGATCCGCATACTTCACGGCGGAATCAGTGAACCTCGCGCTGTGAAGGAGCGACGTGCCGGAGTCTCGTGATCTGCGGATTGTCTCAGGCGGACAGACCGGTGTCGACCGAGCCGCGTTGGAGGTAGCCGGGGAACTGGGGATTCCCTGTGGCGGCTGGTGCCCGCGCGGCCGCAAAGCCGAAGACGGCCCGGTCCCCGCCCAATTCTCCTTACAGGAGACCACCTCCGCCAAATACGACGTCCGCACCCGCCGCAATGTCCGGGACTCCGACGGCACGCTGGTGCTCACCCTGGGCGATCCGACCGGTGGCACGGCCCTCACTGTCGCCGCCGCCGAGCGGCTCGGCAAACCGCTGCTCGTGCTCGACCTCGATCTGCAACCGTCCCCCGCGCTGGTTTCCGAATGGGCGTCGCTGCATCAGCTCCAAACGATCAACGTCGCCGGGCCACGTGAGAGCACCGCGCCCGGCGTCGGCCTGATGGCCGCCGAGTTCCTGCGTCAGGCATTCCGGGAATCATCGGGTGCATCCGGTTGATGGCCGTGCTCATTCATTTCTGGGTGGCTGGGGCGCAATTGTGGCAACGGAAAAGTTTCTCGGGCCGAACACTGGGGCCGTGACGTGGTTCGTTCACCGTCCACCGCCCCAGAGTTCCGTGCCACGGCAATCGCACGTCGATGTTGGGCCTCTGAAACATGATTGCAGTTTGGCCGCTTCAGCCAAGGGTGAAACGGTGGTTTCTCAAGTCGAATCGAGTCCGGCATTCGATCGCGCGGAGAGTTGAAAAATGTGCAGACG